>NZ_CP018799.1:0-352500 GCF_002795805.1 Mariprofundus aestuarium
TGATAAGCAGTCGCTTAAAAAGGGTCGCGCATGATAAATACCACCGCAATGGTGTCAAGGAATCATCGCGAATCATCTATGGGCTGGATGAAGCCGGGCAAGCATGTACTATTCTGACAATGACAACAACCGAAACGGAATCTTACTGGGATAAAATCAAGGATGCGCTGATGGATGAGATCCCGGCATCGCGCTTTGATGCATGGATTCGTCCGTTAACTGCGCATTGCGATGACAATGGCTTAACCATTAAGGTACCCAACCGTTTTTTCCTTGATGGACTGAAAGCAAGCTACGGCAAACGCATGACTGAGCTGACGGCTTCCCTGCTGGGAAAAGAGACAACCATTATCTATGATGTGGATACCAACCTCGCTGCTGCTGAAGAAACCAGTCAGCCAAAGAGTGAAGTTGTAAAAACAGAATCCAATGTGGATGGATATATCGATCCACGTTTCACCTTTGAAAATTTTGTCGTCGGTTCGGGTAATGAGTTTTGCCATGCAGCCAGCAGGGCTGTGGCTGATAAACCAGGCGAGAGCTACAACCCGCTTTACCTCTATGGTGGTGTCGGATTAGGTAAAACACACCTGATCAATGCAGTTGCCAATGAGCTCCTTAGTAAAAATAATACCCGCATTGCCTACCGCACCGGGGAACGCTTCACCAATGAGCTGATCCAGGCTATTCGTAACGGTTCAACCGATGCATTCCGTAATCAGTATCGCAAGGTTGATGTGCTGATTATCGATGATATCCAGTTTATTGCTGGTAAGGACCGAACGCAGGAGGAGTTCTTTCATACCTTCAATGCACTTTATGAGGTCAAAAAACAGATTATCCTCACCTCTGATCGAAGCCCTCGCGATCTGACCAATCTCATGGAGAGATTGCGCTCCCGCTTTAACTGGGGCTTGGTCGCCGATATCCAGCCACCCGATCTTGAGACCCGTCTGGCGATTCTATCCAGTAAAGCGGAATTGGCTGGTATCCAGCTTGATAAGGATGTCGCTCATCTGCTGGCTTCACGCATCACCAATAACGTTCGTGAACTTGAAGGTGCCCTGACCCGCCTGACCGCGCACTCCACACTGACTGGTCGTACAATCGATATCGCTTTTGCTCGTCATGTACTGCGCGATCTTTTACATGAAGAGGTTCGCGCGATTTCTGTAGAGGATATCCAGAAGAAGGTGGCCTCCTACTTCAATATCAACATACGTGAAATGTCTTCAAGCAAACGCAGTAGAACGATTGCATTCCCGCGACAGATCGCGATGTACGCCACAAAAGAACTGACCTCCCTCTCCTTGCCGGAGATTGGTAGCCGCTTCGGTGGTAAGGACCATACGACAGTCCTCTATGCCGTACGTAAGATTGATGCCAAGCGTAAAGATTCGGATGATTTTGATGAAGAGATGGATCGAATCATGGCCCTGCTCAAACAGTAGTCGCAGGGAGGCTCTTTTTTAGGAGTCCCCCTTTTTTATATCCTTTAACACCTTATCTACATCACCGGCTACCGCACACCTTCAGGTGCAGGGTGGTATTAATTATTTACACCACTCCCTTAACGAGGCTTCAGAGAGGGTTGCCACCACTAATACAACCATCACCACAGGGTTTACTCGCACCCCTCTCCATAATAATCATTTAACACACTGTTATTAAATTTATTTCCGAACGAATGACTACGCCTTACAAGCTGAAAATATTTTCACCTAAGAAGATGTGAGTCTATCCCCTCAGAGCCTGTGGATGGTTTGAGTATAAAGTTATTTCACTGCAATATTTTACTGACCTTGGATACTTATCCACATCTAGCTCACACCCTCTCCTGAATCCGCACACAGTTCACAGAGGAGATAAATTCAAGTGAACAGTGAGTAATCATGGTTTATACACAATACTCACAGCACCTATGATGACTATGAACTCTTATATATATAAAAGGGTATTAAGTAGTATGTGAGACATGCAACCTTCAAATCAGCTTGGATAGCCCCTCTCCAACAAATATCTTTTCAATTGTAACCATCCTCAAAACAAAAACTGCATTAACCAATGTAACTCTTAATTATTATATATAAGACTTATTCATCATCTTTAAAATGGAACGATGCCAGTAGTGAATACAAATAAATTTGATACGCTAACTCTCATGCTTGGATGTTTTTCACAGTGCAATAAAACAACACTTCTCTTTTGTCTAAGAAGATGTGAGTTTATCCCCTCAGAGCCTGTGGATCATTTGAGTATAAAGTGATTGACCGGTAACATTCGACTGTCCATGGTTTTTTATCCACACCCTGTTCACACTCTCTCCTGAATTAACACACAGCTTTGAGGGGATGAATAACAAAGTGAATAGAGGATAATCGGGGTTTATACACAATACTCACAGCACCTATGATGACTATGAGTTTTTATAAATATAAAGGGGATTAGGTAGTAGATATGAACATTACATTGTCCAGAGCATCTTTGTTGCAGGCAGTGCAGCGTTGTCAGAGTATTGTTGAGAAGCGCCATACCATCCCAATTCTTGCTAATATTCTGCTTCAGGCAGAAAACGATACATTGCACATTACAGCTACAGACCTTGAAGTTGGCATTCGCTCTCAAGCACCTGCCACCGTTTCTTCTGCAGGGTCGATTACAGTCTCTGCAAAAAAACTATTCGATATTATCAAGGAGTTGGATCCTGATCAGGATGTAACGCTGGAAACTGGTGAAACATTCGTATCTATTCGTAGTGGTCGTTCCCGTTTTCGTCTTGCCTGCCTGGCTGCAGGTGAGTATCCAGCCCTGACAGAAGAACAGGGCGGAAGCTCCATCACACTCTCAGGCTCAACGCTTTCAGATATGGTTTCAGCCACTTCTTTCGCCATGTCCAGTGATGAAACCCGAAAGTACCTGACCGGTAGCCTGTTTGAGGTAGATGTTGAGCATATGCTCAGGCTGGTAACCACCGATGGTCACAGGTTAGCCCTTTCCGAGGTTCGTCTGCAGCAGGCAACAGAGGCGGTGAAATGCATTGTCCCGAGAAAGGCTGTGATGGAGATCAAAAAGCTGTGTGATGAGTGCCAGGGGCAGATTGAACTGTTTCTGGGCGAGCGTCAGATACGCCTGGTGGCTGATTCCAATATTCTCACCTCAAAACTGATTGATGCCCGTTTCCCTGTTTATCAGGATGTGATTCCTGCCAATAACCCATCGCAGGTGGTTATTGCCAGAGGTGAATTCGATCAGGTACTGCGTCGCAGTATGATTGTAGCCAATGAATTTACTCACGATGTACGACTCACCTTCAAAGAGAGCGGGATCGATATTTCTGCGCACAATACCGAACAGGAAGAAGCAGAAGAACATATCGCAGCAGAATACAACGGTCAGGAGGTCGCTATCGGCTTTAATGGTCGTTATCTCAGGGATACGCTGGGAGCAATCCGCTCTGCAGCGGTTTATATCGAGCTTAAAGATGAGTTATCACCAGTACTTGTACGTGGTGAAGATGCAGATGGATCGCGCTATGTCATTATGCCGATGAGGATTTAAGCGAGAGTTGTCTGCAACGCCCCTTTCTATACGCGAGGTTAAGGTAAGGCACCTACGCTGCCACGAAGAGATTACCTGGAACTGCTCGGAAGGACTCAACCTGATCATCGGTGCCAATGGCAGTGGGAAAACAACACTTCTTGAAGCTGTTTACCTGATGGCTCATGGCCGCTCATTTCGTCAGGCCCGTGATCCATTCCTGGTAAAAAGGGATGCCGAACGCTTTTTTATCCACGGACAATGGCATCGTTATGGGCCTATGAACTTGTCTGTTGCAGGTCGTCGCGGCCAAACGACGCTTCGCCTGCAGGGGCGTGACGTCCAGCGTCGTAAGGATGTCAGTGAAAGTTTCCCTGTTCTGGTGGATGCACCGCAGGGAAGAAAAATTATCGATGGTGCACCCGGTGAGCGCAGGCGGTGGCTCGATGGACTGGTTATCACCTGTTTCCAGAATATGGCTATTCACTATGAACGTTATCTGCGGGCTGTCATGCAGCGGTCGCGTTTGTTAAGGCGCAGGGCTTCATCGGAAGAGCTTGATGTCTGGGAACATCAGATCGTTCAGTATGGCAAGCCGATTGTACTGGCCAGAGAGAAGATGGTCGCAGAGATGAACCTGTACCTGGTTGAAGAGGTGGCTCTCACCGAGCATCCTTTAACGATCTCTGTCACAATGCCCGATTACGATCAACAAGCCTGGTTATCAAGGTTGAAAGAGAAGCGCAGTGACGACCTTCGCACAGGGTTGCGCTTCGGTCCGCACTGTGATTTGGTTAATATCCACTTCCAGAAGCGTGAAATCCGCAGTGCAGGCTCACGCGGTCAGCAAAAACTGGCGGCCATCGCTATAAAGATGGCAGAATGCGGACTCTGGACCCGATATCGTAAATTGATTCCGGTTTTATTGCTGGATGATTGTCTGGAAGCTCTGGATCGTACACGTCAACTGCGACTTCTTAAGCGGCTGCAAAACAGTTCGGCACAGGTATTGATGACTGCACCAGAGGGAGTCAACATCGCATCGGATCTGAATATTAGAATTCAGCTGTTGGATGCGCATGGATTGTGTGACAGTGCTACCAGCTCGATGGTTTCGATGCTTGATGATGATACAACAGAAGTAATGGAGGAAGCTGCATGACTGCTTCTCAAGAACAGGAAGAATATGGTGCGGACAGTATTAAGGTCCTTAAAGGACTTGATGCGGTGCGTAAACGCCCGGGTATGTATATCGGTGATACCGATGATGGTACCGGCCTGCATCATATGGTGTTCGAGGCAGTGGATAACTCCATCGATGAAGCACTGGCTGGTCACTGTAATAAAATTGAAGTCATCATTCACTCCGACGATTCGGTAACTGTACGCGATAATGGACGTGGCATTCCGGTTGCCATGCATGAGGAAGAACAGGTTTCTGCTGCTGAAGTGATTATGACTGTGCTGCATGCCGGTGGTAAATTCGACAGTAACTCCTACAAGGTTTCCGGTGGTCTGCACGGCGTGGGTATCTCGGTTGTGAATGCACTCTCTGAAACACTGGAGTTGGTGGTTCGCCGTAATGGCCATGTGCACTATCAGAAATATGAGATGGGTGTACCTGTAGCACCGTTGAAGGTGATCGGTGATGCCAAAGGAACGGGTACAGAAGTACGTTTCCTGCCAAGCCTAGAAACCTTCTCACATCGCAATATGTCGTTTGATATTCTCTCAACCCGTCTGCGTGAACTCTCATTCCTCAACAGTGGCGTGCATATCGAGGTGATCGATGAGCGCACCGATAACAAGGTGGTATTTGAGTATGAGGGCGGCATTTCAGCCTTTGTGAAACATCTCAACCGCACCCGTACCCCGCTGCATAGCGACTGCGTGAGCATGTGTATTGAGAAGGATGATGTAACCGTCGAACTCTCCATGCAGTGGACCGACTCCTATCAGGAGCATGTCTTCTGTTTTACCAATAATATTCCGCAGCGTGATGGTGGCTCCCATCTGGCCGGTCTGCGCGGTGCATTGACCCGCACCATCAACAACTATGCAACCGCCAGTGGTTTGGCTAAAAAGCTTAAGGTAAGCCTGACAGGTGAAGATTGCCGCGAAGGTTTGACCGCTGTGCTCTCAGTGAAGGTTCCCGATCCGAAGTTCTCATCCCAGACCAAAGATAAACTGGTCTCATCGGAAGTGAAGCCGATTGTTGAGAGTGTTGTGAATGATAAACTTGCTGAGTGGTTCGAAGAGAATCCGAAAGAGGCCAAGCGTATTGTTGGCAAGGTGACAGAGGCGGCAACTGCACGCGATGCAGCACGCAAGGCCCGTGACCTGACCCGCCGTAAAGGCGCGCTCGATATCTCATCCCTGCCGGGTAAGCTGGCCGATTGCCAGGAGAAGGATCCGGCACTCTCCGAACTCTACCTGGTGGAGGGAGATTCCGCAGGTGGATCTGCCAAACAGGGCCGTGACCGTAAGGCGCAGGCGATCCTGCCACTTAAAGGTAAAATCCTGAATGTAGAGAAGGCTCGTTTTGATAAGATGCTCTCTTCTCAGGAGATCGGCACCATGATCACCGCACTCGGTACCGGTATCGGTAAGGATGATTTTGATATCTCCAAGCTGCGTTACCATAAGGTTGTCATCATGACCGATGCGGACGTGGATGGTGCGCACATTCTGACCCTGCTTCTCACTTTCTTCTATCGTCAGATGCCTGAAGTGATTGAGCGCGGTTACCTCTATATTGCGCAGCCGCCACTTTACCGTGTTACACGCGGTAAGAAGGCACGTTATATTGCCAATGATGATGAGCTGTTCGAATTCCTACTTGAGCATGGCTCTGAGGGCAAAGAGTACTTTAACAGTAGCAAGGCCAAGGTCATGAGTGGAGAGCGTCTGCAGACATCAATTCGCAGCATTAACCGTCTGCAGCGTTTGCAGAATCGGTTATCGCAGCGTATCGACGCCAAGGTGCTTAAGTTCCTGATCGAAACCGGTCAGACTACAGTGAAGATGATGCGTAATCGCGAACTTCTGGAAGAGCGTATGGATGCACTGGACTTTGCATTTAAGCAGGCCTCCCGCATTGATGAGATTCTCTCATGGAAGATTATGGAAGATGCCGAGGACGGGAGCTTCTGGGTACAGTTCCAGCGTCGCGATCATGGCCGTTTGATGATCTCAAGGCTTGATAAGGATCTGATCGGAACTGCCGAGTTTGCCGAGGCGCAGAAGCTGTGTGAATCGTTGCAGAATTTGGCTGATGAAGGCGCACACCTTACACACGGTGACAAAAACTGGGCTATCAATCATTTCGATGAACTGGCAGCAACCATTGAGTCAGAGGGACGCAAGGGATTGAATATCCAGCGCTATAAAGGACTGGGCGAGATGGATCCTGAGCAGCTCTGGGAGACCACGATGGATCCGGCCAACCGCATCTTCAAGAAGGTAACACTGGAAGATGTTGTCAATGCTGATGAAACCTTCTCCACATTGATGGGGGATGCAGTTGAACCGCGCCGTAAATTTATTCAGGACAATGCGCTGAAAGTGAAAAATCTGGACGTTTAAGGGAAGCTGAAAGTGAGTGCTACAGACAAGAGTAAACTAAGCTATGCCGATTGCGGTGTGGATATTGATGCCGGAAACGCCTTTGTTGGCCGCATCAAAAAAGCGGTGAACAGCACCATGCGTCCGGAAGTACTGTCCGGACTTGGTGGTTTTGGTGGCCTGTTCAAACCGGATTTTTCAAATATGGAAGAGCCGGTACTGGTATCGGGCACAGACGGCGTTGGTACCAAGCTGTTGCTGCTGCAGGAGTATGACAGGCCGCATGTTGCCGGTATTGATGCAGTAGCCATGTGTGTCAATGACCTGGCTGCATTGGGCGCTACCCCGCTCTTCTTCCTCGATTATCTGGCTACTGGAAAACTTGCCGGTGAAACACTGGCTGGTGTGGTTGAAGGTATTGCCGATGCATGCCGCACCTGTGACTGCTCACTGGTGGGTGGCGAAACAGCCGAGATGCCTGGCATGTATGCACCGGGCCACTACGATATCGGCGGCTTCTGCGTTGGTGTGGTGGATCGACCGAAGATGGTGGATGGCAGCAAAATCACCGCCGGCGACATCATTATCGGTGTGGCCTCCAATGGCCCGCACTCCAATGGTTTCTCCATGGTGCGCAAGCTGCTAGAGCTTGGTGGTGCTGATCTGAATAACGACCTGCTTTCTGATGGCCGCAAGGCTGTAGAAGGCGTTCTCTCCCCAACCCGCCTCTATGTTCCTTCTGTGAATGCTTTGATGAAGTCCGATACCGAGATCCATGGCTTCTCTCACATTACCGGCGGCGGCATGTTCGATAATTTCGAGCGCCTGCTGACCGATGATCTGGCAGTCACCATTGATGTCGGTTCATGGCCTGTGCCGCCTGCATTTGAATACCTGCTTAACTTTGCAGATGTGGAACGTGATGAGCGCTACCGCACCTTCAACATGGGTATCGGTTTTGCGGTGATTCTATCTGAGTCCGAAGCGGAGAAGGCCGAGGCCGTACTGAAGGAAGCTGGTGAAACCACCTACCGCATTGGTTCAGTTCATAAACGCGATGGCGAACCGGTCACGCTGATCGGCTGATCTCACGCTCATGAGTTCCAAATCTATTGCAGTGATGGCCTCTGGCCGTGGCTCAAACCTGAAGGTGATTCTCGATGCCGTTGCGGCGGGCGACTGTCCTGTCGATGTGCAGCTGGTGATCTGTGACAGAGGTGATGCTGCAGCACTCGATATTGCTCGTGCTACAGGCGTACCCCATGTGATTCATGTGAACCCGAAAGATTATGAGGGTCGTGAGCAGTACGATGCAGAATGTGCAGATCTTCTGGACAGGTACGGCTGCCAGTGGATCGTTCTGGCTGGATACATGCGCATCCTATCCTCATCATTCGTGCGCCGTTTTCGCGGCCGCATCATCAATATTCACCCTTCAATCCTGCCCGCCTTTGCCGGCGCCAGAGCTGTAGAGGATGCGCTTGCTTATGGTGTTAAGGTCTCAGGCTGCACGGTTCACCTCGTCGATGAGGTGCTTGATGGTGGTTCAATCCTTGCCCAGTCGGTAGTCCCTGTACTTGATGACGACACCCGCGACTCCCTGCATGCCCGCATCCAGATCGAGGAGCACAAGCTCTATCCGGCAACCCTGAAACGTATGGTTGAAGAGGGTTTTACCATCGAAGGCCGCCGTATCATCTGGTCTAAATAAACAAATTGGACCTGAACGCCTGCTTCCGGTTGAGATCACCGTCGGAATCAGTCATTCAAGTAAGTCATGATTTTCCGTTCTCAGGGTCTATCAGGATATTGTCGAGTCGTTTGAGGTGGCTGGGATCGGCACCGGCCAGTGGCAGTCGGATGATGAAGGTCGCTCCTTCACCCGGTTTGCTCTCTACCTTGATCTTGCCAGCATGGGCTTCAACAATGCGTTTGCAGATAGCCAGACCAAGGCCAGCACCCTCGCCCTCTTTACGGCAGCGTGCATCATCAGCGCGGAAGAAACGGTCGAACAGGTGGCCCTGCTGCTCTTTGGCAATGCCCGGCCCTTCATCGCGCACAGCGATGATCGCAGAGCCATTCCGTGTTCTGGCACTCAAGTGGATGGTTGAATGCTCTGGCGCGTGCTTAAAGGCGTTGGAAAGCAGGTTCATCATCGTGCGCTCCAGCTGGTCAGCCTCACCCGTGACCTCCATGTCATCCTCGATATCCATTTCGAGGGTAACATTCTGACTATCAAACAGGATCAGGTGCTGCTGGCCGATCTCCTGCAGTAGCAGTGAAAGGTCGACCGGAGCCTGCACCAGCTCAAGCTGGCCGGCATCGGAGCGGGCAAGGGTTAGCAGGTCATTTACGATGCGCTGGATGCGGTCGATGGTGCCAAGCTGCTGGCGAAGTATTTGCTGATACTCCTCTTCAGAACGTGGGTGGCGCAGCGCCACTTCGATTTCACCCTTGAGTATGGTCAGCGGCAGGCGCAATTCATGCGAGGCATCGGCGGTAAAGCGTTTCTGGCCCTGAAAGCTTTCTTCGAGATCAGTAAACATCTTGTTTAACACGCGTACCAGCACGCGAATCTCTTTATCCTGCGATTTGGACTTCAGGCGGCGGGAGAGGTCGCCTGCTGCCACGCCTCGCGCGGTCGATGTGATCTCTTGAATCGGTTCAAGCGCACGCTTGGCCATGTAGTAACCGGCAACCGCACTGATGACGATAGAGAATACGCCTAGGATACCGCCCAGAATATAGAGCAGGTTGAAAACAGAGCGGATATCGCTGGTGCTGTGGCCCAGCATCAGGGTGGCAACGACACGGCCATCACGATGAATAGGGAAGGCGATAACGCGGATATTACCCTTGTTCAGCAGTGATTCGGTTGAGGCGAAGGAGGGGATTCCGTTTCGAAATGCCTGGCCAAGGGCGCGACTGACATCGTTGCCACCCTTGTCGATCAACGAACGGTCAGAGCGGAAGAGGATGAGTCCATTGGCTCCAACCAGCTGGATGGCACCGGGATAGTGGTTGGCAAAGCTGCCCAGGTGGCCTGACCAGAAATAGAATGGCGAACTCTCCAGCTCATTGGAGAGAGAGGTGGCCTGACTGATCAACTGCTCATCCACCTCGTAGTAAACGCGGTTGGCGAGTGCGGTATAAAGTACGGCAGCGGCAAAGATAAGAATGCCGAGTTCAAGTCCAATATAGAGCAGCGCAAGCCTGCCGCGAAATGTGCGGAACAGGTTGGAGCGAATCCAGTTGATAAAAGCCAGAGGGTTAAGGGTCAGGAGAAGCTCCCGTTAAACGGGTGGTGAGTCGTCGCTGAGCAGGTAACCCTGGCCGCGCAGGGTGTGCAGCAGTGCCGGCTCATAACCTTTGTCGATCTTGGCACGCAGGTGACTGACATACACATCAATAACATTGCTCTCCGGATCGAAGTTCATGTCCCA
Organism: Mariprofundus aestuarium; assembly: GCF_002795805.1. Classification (NCBI taxonomy): domain Bacteria; kingdom Pseudomonadati; phylum Pseudomonadota; class Candidatius Mariprofundia; order Mariprofundales; family Mariprofundaceae; genus Mariprofundus; species Mariprofundus aestuarium. Next base: position 10,545 of record NZ_CP018799.1, read on the forward strand.
GACATGCTCACCGATCAGGGTACGCGAAAGAACCTTATCCTGGTTGCGCATCAGGTACTCTAGCAGCGCATACTCTTTGGTGGTCAGGCGGATTGCTTTGCCACGACGGGAAACGCGACGACTGATCGGATCAAGCTCCAGATCAGCAAGTTTAAGAACTGGAGATTTGCTATCTGACTGGCGGCGCAGCAGAGCACGTACGCGGGCCAGAAGCTCCTCGAAAGCGAATGGTTTAGGCAAGTAATCATCGGCACCTGCATCCAGGCCGCGAACCTTGTCTTCCACCGAATCACGGGCGGTAAGCATCAGTACCGGTGTTGCCACGCCACTGGCGCGCAGTTCGCGGCAGACCACAATACCGTTCTTCTTGGGCAGCATCAGATCGAGAATGATCAGGTCGTAATCGTTCACCTCGGCAAGAAATTCGCCGTCCTCACCGTCGTAGGAAACATCTACGGCGTGCCCCTCTTCCTTCAGTCCCTTCTGAATGAAGTGTGCAACGCGCTCTTCGTCTTCAACCACCAGAATCTTCATGGGGCTTACTGTAGCAGTTAAGGATACTCTGACAAAGCGGCATTATTCCGGAATTCGTTATAAGCGTGGGAACTCATGTTATGATACGTGAACTCTGAAGGGGAGATGCTGCCATGGATTATCAGATCAAGAAAAAAGAACGGGTCTATCAGGGCTTTTTTGCCATGGATAAATATACCGTCGAACACGACCGCTTCGATGGTGGCGCCCTTACGATCACAAGGGAAAACATGGAGCGCGGAGATGCGGCAGCGATGCTGCTTTACGATCCTGATGCAGATGAAGTGCTGTTGTTGGAGCAGTTTCGCATCGGACCGGTAGCACGCGATGACAAGCCGTGGCTGATCGAGATTGTCGCGGGCATCATTGATGAGGGTGAGAGCGCTGAAGAGGCGGTGATCCGTGAGTCAAAGGAGGAGGCAGGCTTCCTGCCTTACGAAACCCGTTTCCTGGGCCGTTACTACACCACACCCGGCGGTTGCTCGGAGTGCATTGATCTTTTTCTTGGGTTGGTGGATAAAAACAGCCCGGTAAGTGATGGCGGTGGCTGCGATCATGAACAGGAAGATATCCGCCTCTTCTGGGTCAAGCGCGAAGAGGCGCTTACGATGCTCGATGAAGGAAAGATCGGCTCCGGTGCTCCGATGCTCGCCCTTCTTCTCGCCTTCGGCTGGAAAGGTGTGGTAACCGAAGGGAATACTTAAGCAGTTAAACCCGTTGTTTCACCGTACTTCAGGCAATCAATGGTGCAACCCTGATTCAGGAAAGGTTCAACCGCTTTTCGAGTTGGTGCAACCCAGTCGTTCTGTTCCGGTTTTGTGGCATTGAAGAAGATACGAGTCGGTGAACGACCCATCTGTTTGAGTTTTTCCAGTGTTAATAACGTCTGGTTGATGGCACCGAGCTTGCAGCCTACGACAAGCCACACCTCAGCATCGGGCATGGCCTCGATCCAGTCGGAAAGCAGCCAGCTGTCGGTGATCGGCACCATCAGACCGCCTACGCCTTCGATCAGGCAGGTTTCAACATCATCTGATTGGGCTTCACACCATTTAACCAGTTTGTCCGTATCAACAGCCTGACCTTCTGCTGCGGCAGCCTGTGAAGGTGCTGCTGGAAGAGCGTAGCGAAAGAGACTGATCTGATCTGCATCGTCCAGGTTTTGGGCGGAAAGCAGGGTTTCGATATCCTCGTTTTTACCCGCCTTATCCAGACCGCAGGCGATCGCTTTCAATGCCTTGGCACTACTGCGCCCCTCTTTCAGCAGCGACCGAATGACCGAGGCCGTCACCCAGGTTTTTCCGGCATCGGTGTCGGTGGCTGTTACGAAAACCTTAGATGCCATCGATTTTCATGTCCCCTTCCACCTTGATAGGGATGATGCCATCGCGATGTTCGAAACCCTCCTCTTTGTACCATGCCTGCGCATAGAGCGCTTCGAAGGTGGCGCGAATGCGTCCGTTCTCATCGCGATAACGCTCAGAGTACTGTTTCTCCAGTTTTCTGATCAGGGCGCGTCCATAGAGACCGCTCTTGCGACCACGGATTGCTGCGGCGGAAGCGCCCAAACCCTTGAGTTCGCGTACCAGGGAGATGGTATCGGGATAGGTGAGCGTGAAGAGATCGGCATCAGTAACCGGTGTTTCAACGGCAAGTTTCATGATCGCATCACCCAGACTCATCACATCGGGGAACGGCAGTACATGGCCGGCATTGCCCGGATCGATCTCAGCCAGTGACTGGCGCAGTTCGGAGAGTGTGCGACGACCAAAGGTGGAGAAGAGAATCAGCCCGCCCGGTGCCAGTACCCGACGCATCTCGGCCAGCATCAATTCAGGTTCAGGAACCCACTGCATGGCAAGGTTGGAAGTGACCAGATCGAATGAGCCGGACTTGAACGGCAGGGAAGCCGCATTGCCGGAGGCATGATGGTGACGCCCGTGCCACGGCAGGCGGCGAGAATGAGCCTTGCGGGTTGTTGCAACCATTGATTCAGAGAGGTCGAAGGCCGTGATATCGGCCTTTTTGAACTTTCCACGCAACAGGCGGGTGAAATAACCGGTGCCACAACCGATATCGAGGATGCGTTTCGGATCGATCCTGGTGAAGTTGAGGTGTCCGATCAGGCGATCGCCGATCTCGCGTTGCAGTACGGCGTGTTCATCATAACTGTCAGAGGCTGAGGAGAATGCGCGTTTGACCTGGCCGGCATGTATATGACTGTTTTTCACTGTTTCAACCACCATGTTTGAACTGTTTTGTTAAATTTGTCTTCCTGAGTGAGGAACGGTGCATGACCGCAGGTATTAAATAGTTGCTGTTGGCTGTTCGGGATCATATCGGCCAGCCACTGGCCCGCCTCAACAGGCACGATTGCATCACCCTCACCATGGATGACCAGTGTCGGCTGTTTGATGGCTTTGACCAGCTCACGCAGGTCGAGTTGCTCCAGCAGTTCAAGCCCACCCTTCAATCCTGCCTCACTTACCCTCTTCTCCCGATCTACTGCTGCTTTAGCCAGCCGGTTGTAGTCGCTGCGGTTGAGTTCGTCACCGTGCAGCATCAGGGCAAAGAAGCGGTTCAGCGCCTTGGGTGAAGCGGATTCAACAGCCATCCTGAAACCGTTAAACACCTCACTGCTGCTGCCAAACGGCCAGTTTTCACCAATTCTGAAACGGGGTGTAGTGGAAACAAGGGCAAGCGAGGCAATACGTTCCGGAAAAGCTGCTGCAATCTGCATGGCCAGCATGCCGCCCAGAGACCAGCCGACCAGGTGGCAGGGTTTGTCAGGCAGCTGCTCCACAATGGTTTCAACCCACGCATCGGCAGGGAAGTCTGCTGCGCCGCCATGACCCGGAAGGTTAAGGAACAGGGCATCAGCGAAGGTTTCAAGCTGATTGCACCAGATTTGGCGGGATTGCGCCCAGCCATGCAGGAAAACGACAGGTCTGTTCACAGCAGTGCTCGCAGGCAGGTCGATAGTTTCTCAATCATTTCCTCGCTGTGGCCTGCGCTGAGGGTAAAACGCAGGCGCGCTGTACCTTCGGGCACAGTCGGAGGCCTGATCGCAGGCACGAAGAAAGCGGCGTCACGCAGGGCGGTGGCCATCTGCAGGGCTTTCTCATCACTGCCAACTACCAGAGGCTGAATAGGGCTGTCAGAAACCATGAATCCAAGCCCTGCTGTCAACTGTTTGAACAGCTTAAGATTTCGCTTCAACTGCTGCCGCTGCTCGCCAGACTGGATCAGTTCAAGTGCAGTTTCTGCCGCAGCAACCATGGCAACGGGCAGTGCGGTAGAGTAGATCACGGTGCGCTGTCGCTGCCTCAACCCCTCAATCAATTCACGGGTTCCGAGAATAAATGCGCCGTATGAGCCAAACGCCTTGCCGAAGGTGCCGACCTCGATCAGGCGAGCATGGCCGGAGATCGTATCACCACCTGTGATGCCTTTACCTTCCGGACCCATGCAGCCTGTGCCGTGGGCATCATCAATCACCAGCAGTGTATCGTATGCTTCGGCAAGTTTGAGCAGGCCGGCAGCATCGGCACTATCCCCGTCCATGCTGAAGATACCGTCTGAGACGATGATGCGCCTGGCTGCGGGATGTTTGTTCAGCTGCAATTCAAGCTGTTGGTTGCTCAGGTGGGCATAGCGGTGCGATTGCCCACCGGAAAGGCGCACCCCATCCACCAGCGAAGCGTGGTTTAGTTTGTCGGAAAAAACATGCGTGTGGCGATCGGCCAGCGCCTGCAGCAGCCCGATATTGGCCAGCATACCGGAACCGGCGATAAGGCACGCCTCATAGCCTTTCCAGCTCGCAAGCTTCTCCTCAAGCCGGTGCAGCACGGGATCATCCCCTGAAACCAGGCGTGATGCCCCACTGCCGACCGCGTCATCGAGCGCACCTCTAGCAACCATGCAGACATCCGGATGAAAGCTGAGCCCAAGATAATCGTTGCTGGCGAAGTTGATCAGCCTCTTACCATTAAGATGGATATACACGCCCTGACGTCGCGAGGCGGTAAAGCGCCTGCGGCGAGTCTCGGGGGTTTCAGGAAACCAATTGCGCGAATCGGGCATGTCCGGCATGCTGGTAGGCATGAAGGGACTGTCAACCAAAGCCTTTAATCTGGTTAACGGGGTGCGAAGCCTCCTGTTTCCCCCGGCCTGTCTATTTTGCCAGCAACCGCTTGAGACGCTGGCAGGCAACAGCTGTTGTTCGTCATGCTTTGAAAAGATCACCATCTGGCCACGCTCAGTCTGCCACAGTTACGGAGCTGAGCTACCTGAGGCGATGGTACCGGGGCCATGCGGCATTTGCCTTAACCGCCCACCCGCACAGACAGAGACCCGAAGCATCTATGCCTATCGTGGCCCGGTTCGAGATGCGATCCTGAACTGGAAACTGCAGGGCATGGATGGGGGCGTACGCTGGCTTCTGGAGTCCGCCATGCCCCATGCCTCAGAACTGATCGGCAAGGATGACCTGTTGATTCCGGTGCCTATGCCGCTGGCACGTATGCGCAAAAGTGGTCGTCACCACGCTGCTGACCTGCCGCTGGCTGGCGGACGGAGTCAACTGCAACTGGGATTGGCAACTGTCGCACAGGGTCGGTGAGCAGCCGCGCCAGTCGGCACTTTCCGGGTTGGTCCGGCGAAAAAACCTGCGTGGGGCTTTTGCACTCTGCGACGACTATCACGAGCGCATCCCGGATAAGAGAACGGTCTGGATTGTTGACGATATTCTGACGACAGGTTCAACGCTGAACTTTGCCGCCAGAGCTTGCAGGCCGCTGAAAGCAGAGGTGAAGCTGTTGTCGCTGGCGCGTACATTACATAGAGGATAGGTTTTCCCCATGGCTAATATTGAAATTTATTCGGGCGACTACTGCCCCTACTGCGTTCGGGCCAAGAGCCTGCTGAAAAACAAAGGCGTTGAGTTCACCGAATACAATGTGCAGCGCGACATCAATCGTCAGGCAGCAATGCTGGAGCGGACTGGCGGAATGCGCACGATCCCCCAGATATTTATCAACGGAAAGCATGTTGGTGGCTGTGACGAGCTCTATGCGCTCGATAGCCGGGGCGAACTGGACCCCATGCTGACGGATTGAGGTAGACTATGTGTAGCCCGAAAACACTACTTGCGAATAACAGGGCATGGTCTGAGAAGTGCCTTCAGGAGAACCCGGATTTTTTTAATCGGCTATCAGCGCTCCAGTCACCGGATTTCCTCTGGATCGGTTGCTCCGACAGCCGTGTACCGGCCAACGAGATTACCGGCCTTGAGCCGGGGCAGGTTTTTGTTCACCGCAATGTTGGCAATCAGGTGCACCATACCGATCTGAACTGCCTCTCGGCGGCGCAATATGCGGTCGATGTGCTGGGCGTTAAGCATATTGTTATCACCGGCCACTACGACTGCGGCGGCGTGCGTGCGGCGATGGCGGGTCAGCATCACGGCATTGTTGATAACTGGATTCGCAGTATTCGCGACACCTATATGCTGCACCAAAAAGATCTGGAACTGCTGAGTGAAGATTCGCGCCTCGATAGACTGTGCGAGCTTAATGTGATTCGCCAGGTCGATAATATCTGCCACACCCGAATTGTGCAGAATGCATGGGAGCGCGGCGATGCACTATCCGTGCACGGCTGGATTTACAGCGTGAAGGATGGCCTGCTGCACGATCTTAACGTGACAAAAAGTATGCCGGAAGATGTGGCACCGCTCTATCGCGTCACCGGCACTGAAACCAGTGCCTGGCCGGTTGCCAGTTAATTAATTTTTTAGGGCCAGAGCGATTCTTACCCAGGCATCGTAATCGAGCTGCTCCGGGCGTTTGCGCGGATCAATTCCAATGGCCTCAAACTCTTCAGCACCAAGCTCGCCCCTGAAATTGTTGTTGATGGTCTTGCGCCGATGGGCAAAACCCTGACGTACTGTTTTCTGAAGCTGTTCATAGCTGCAGGCCGGTGTTTTGCCATGCGGCGTCATCAGAATCACGGCCGAATGCACCTTGGGTGGCGGTACAAATGCACCGGGCGGCAGCGTCAGCAACCGTTTTACATCATAATAGTGGCGCACCAGCACCGAGAGACCGCCATACACCTTACTGCCAGGTTCTGACGCGATACGTTCAGCTACCTCGCGCTGATACATCAGCACCATGCCACCGGAGAGATTGAATCCGGCCAGTTTGGCGGTCAGCGGACCGCTGAGATTATAGGGGAGATTTCCCGCAATCCATTCAGGTTGAACCGAAGCTACAGCTCCCTCAAGCTCCTTCATGACATCACCGTGGATGACGGAGAGTTCCGAATTGTTCTTTGCCACATCCTGCCAATGGCTGGCAAAGCGGTCATCCATCTCGATTACGGTGAGTTTAATGGCTCGCGCCAGCAGTGATTCTGTAATTGCACCCGGCCCCGGGCCGATCTCGATGGCGATCGCTCCTTCAGGGATCGCGGATGCGATGCGGGCTATGGCATTGTGGTCGCGCAGAAAGTGCTGTCCGAGCGACTTTTTGGCGTGTTGTGAAGTGCTCTCTGTCATGGGGCAAGCGTAGCCGATATTGACGTAAAACATAGCCCCGCCGATTTCTCCTTGCCTTATATGGTAGGCTTCCTAGAATCCGCGACCGTTTTCGAGCCGTTGGTTCTATTCCGGGAGGTCTAACATGAGCAGTGAAAAGCGTAAGTTGATTGCGGGCAACTGGAAGATGAACGGGCTACTGCAGGAAGCGAAAGATTTCATGGATGCGTTTGGCAGTAACCCTGCGCCGGACCATATTGAAGTTGGTTTGATGCCGCCATTCACGCTGTTGCATCCAATGGCAGACAGACTGGCAGAGATGGGCGTGGCACTGGGTGCGCAGAACGTTTACTACGAAGATAAGGGTGCTTTTACCGGCTCTATCTGTCCGATGATGTTACGTGATGCCGGTTGCCACTATGTGATTCTTGGTCACTCTGAGCGTCGTAGTATTATTGGCGAGAGTAATGCCCAGATTCGTTCGAAGATGAATGCATCATGGCTGCATGGTCTTGAGCCGATTCTCTGCATCGGTGAAACACTGGAGCAGCGTGAGAAGGGTGTGACCAATACCGTTCTGGCTGAGCAGCTGGCTGTTCTCAAGGGTGCGCCGAAGAGTGCAGCGCTGACAGTTGCTTATGAGCCGGTATGGGCGATTGGTACTGGTTTGACCGCATCACCTGAGCAGGTGACTGAAACGCATGCATTTGTGCATGCAGAGTTGCAGCGTCTGGGTCATGATTGCCGCGTGCTTTACGGTGGTAGTGTGAATCCGAGCAACGCCGAGGAGTTGATGGGTTGCCCCGGCGTGGAAGGTGCGCTGGTAGGCGGCGCAAGTCTGAAGGCGGACTCGTTTATGGAAATTGTAAAGGCAGCTGCGAAAGCAGCGAGCTAAGGAGAACAAGAACAGATGGCTACAGTTCTTATTATTATTCACGTGCTTATCGCCGCACTGCTGATCGGAGTAATTCTGGTTCAGCGCGGACAGGGTGCAGATATCGGTGCCTCTTTCGGTGGCGGCGGTGCACAGACCCTGTTTGGTAGTCGCGGTTCCGGCTCCTTTCTGGGTAAGATGACCGGCGGTCTGGCAGCAGCCTTCATGGTGACCAGTCTGACACTGGCATTTTTCTCTCAACAGCAGACAGGTTCTGTTGTGGAACGTACCATTGTCGATGAAATTCCGGTTGAGGCTCCTGTAGAGTCACAGCCACAGCAGGGTGGTTTCGATCCATCCAAGCTGAAGAGCGATACAACTGCACCGGCCGATGGCCTTCCGGGCGCAGAATAATCAGTTTTTTCGGGGCTTCTGTCCTGATAAAACAGCAACACGAAAGGGGGCGGGTAATTTAATGTTACTCGCCCCCTTTCGTGTTAGGGATACCTGAAAAAAATCGTAACTTAATGTCGCCCCTCTTCTTTCATCTTAGTGAAATTGACTGTTCCACAGTTATAGTAAGTTACTTTTGTTTGACGTGGATGTGGTTATGAAGTTTATTGCGATGTCACTGATGCTATTACTGGCCGCCTGCTCGATTCATGTCAGGCCGGTGCCGAATGTGAGCGTACATATCCCGGTTCCCGTTCCTTTAGATGCGGAACACTCTAATCAGGAGTGATTTCTGTAGTCGGGGCATCAGTCACCCGATTCAGATTCCAGTTTTAACCTTCGATTGCGCATCTCTTCAGTCTCATGGGAAGCATTTATTTTAAATTCACGTCCGAACTTGTTCAGGCTCTTGTTGCCAATGAAGTGGCAAGTTCGGCAATCTGCTTGTATTTGACGACTGAAAGAGGGGATGGCCTGAGCCGTAATGGGTAATGACAAACAGATAAATACCGATGACATCAATATGGAAAAAAGTCTCATGTAACCTCCTTCTTTGAAGCAGATCAGCGCATAAGTAGCTTCTTGGTTAGTAAATCATTTTGAATAGCTGAGCATTAAGGTCGGGTTAACTCGGCCATAAATAGCCTTCAGAAAATCAGAGAGCTTGAAATAATCGGGTTCATCAATTTATGTCATTCAGTATCCATTCTGTTTGTAAGATGGCGTCGGGCTGATGTTTTACGTTAAAGTTCATCCATGCTTGATCTTCTCTGTATTGGCCACGCCTCTTTCGACATCACCATGGCAACAGCAGCCCATCCGGGGCCGGATGAGAAGTTGTTTGCCGATTCCATGATGCTTTCCGGCGGTGGACCTGCCGCCAATGCAGCCGTTTGTGTGAGAAGGCTTGGTGGTAAAGCCGGATTCTGCGGTTATCTCGGTAACGATCTCTTCGGCGATTTACATATTCGCGAGCTGGAAAACGAAGGTGTCGACTGTTCGCTGCTCGTACGTGGTTCTGGCCCCTCCCCCGTCTCTCAGATCCTCGCCAAACCGGACGGCACACGTTCGCTGGTCAATTTCAAGGGGAATGCCCCCTGGCTGGCCGCCAATGCAGTTTCGATCCCTACCCCTCCAAAGGTAATCCTCTTCGATGGCCATGAGCCGCTACTCTCTGTGCATCTGTGTCACTGGGCAGCGGAACAGGGAATACCGACCGTGCTCGATGCGGGATCGCTGCACAGGGGTACTGAGGAGCTGGCCGGGATGGTTGATTACCTCGTGGCCTCGGAGAAGTTTGCGCGGCAGTGGTGTGATACCGTGGATATGACGAGGGCGCTGGATGAACTGGCAGCCATATCGGAAAATGTGATAATAACACTTGGAGAGCGTGGTCTGATCTGGGCCAGGGAGAGAGGGCGTGGGATGCTCCCCGCTTTCAAAGTAGAAGCGATAGACTCGACTGGTGCCGGTGATGGATTCCATGGCGCCTTTGCCTACGGCCTGTCACTGGATATGGCGTGGGAGGAGCTGCTTCGCTACGCCTCAGCCGTGGGTGCTCTGACCTGTACCAGGCTGGGGGCAAGGCCTGCCCTGCCCGAGGCAATTGATGTGATGCGGTTTACTGGAGGCGTGAGAAATGGATAGAAACTACAGTGATGAACAACTCTTACGCATTATCGACCAGGCGATGATTTACCAGTGCGCCTGCCCTGCCCAAGTGGCATCGGTTATGCGCGAACTTCGCAGGGTGGACTCTTATCAGCAAACGTGCCTCAACCTGAGCGGTACCGATAAACAGGTTCATCAGCGGATTTCAGAGGATGTAAGGAAGGCCCATGCAACAATGGAGAGTTGCCTTGAATCCGTGCTGCTGTTGGAGGGGTGGGATCTTGAAACGATGACCATGCCGGATAATTTAAAAAAACAGATGCGCCAGGCATTTTCACCGGATGGGCAGGACAATCATTCAGGTTAACCCATCAGTTGCTTTCGGCACGCGCTTCTGACGACCAGAAGCTCCACGCCATGCCAATGGTGGCCGAAATGTAATTTTTATCTTTTACCAGTGGGCTGTTTACGATCACGCCCGGAGATAGGTTACGGTAACGGATCGCCGAAAAGAGAGAAATCGAGTCGCTGTACTGGTAGCGCAAGCTGGTCGTGAGCGACAATGAATGAAGCCCTGCACCTGCCCTGTAGGCTGGCCTTGCCGCTGTGGCATAGACCGGTGCTACACCGTAATAGGTATTGTGAAACCCCTGAGAGCCGTAAAGAAGCCCCGCTGCAAGCGTCACTTTCATTATTTCACTGGCCTGATGCTCCAGCAGAAGATCGGGTTCCGATACCCAGCCCAGCCAACTGCCGGAAGTATTAATGACGCCGCGCCACGGTAACCTGAGCGTCAGCTTGGTTTGCTCATCTTCAAGCAGCCTCCAGTTCAGTCTCGGGCCAAGCTGGAAGCTAAACTTGAGGTCAGGCATACCGGCTCTTGCCCGGTTGGAGTTGCGAACCGGCAATCCAAATCCGAGTGAGAGATCCAGGTTGAGGTCCTTGAATCCAAGCAGTTCACGCCTGATCCCAGAGCGGTCAATTTTAAGTCGATTGCCACGATAGATCAGATAGGGAATAGGAGCGCCAAAGAGATAGCGTTCATTGCTTCCCATGTAGTGTGGCAGGCTGGCCACACCAGCTGCGATGCCAACCTCCCAGAGCGGTTTGCCCGATGATTCGGTGGCGGTGGCAGCGTTTGCTGGTAGCAGCAGGCCGGGCAGAAGGATTGCGATCATTGAGCGCTTCATGAGTACGGATGATATACGCCTTGCCGATGATGAATAGTAGTTTCAACAGTCGGGTAGAGGCGTTACGCTGGCCACTATGCGGATATGGGATGTGAATCCAGGCTATCTGGCCCGGCAGCAGTTGCTCGGTGAGCACCGGGAGCTGCACGGGCTTTTCAATGTTCTTACCATGGGCAAGAAGGGTTATGCCAATCATCCTGAGACGCTTCGCTGGGTTGGCTGCATCAGTGCGCTTACGATACGGCATCGGCAACTTACGGCTGAGATGCAGTTGCGCGGTTACAACCACCACTCGCCTTTGCCTGATATTGCCGGTGCCGCGGCATGGCCCAACATATTTATCGATACCCTTGCCCACCAGTTCGAACTGCTGGCTGGTAAATATGCCGCTGACGGGAGATCTGGCCGAATTCCGCTGCCTATGAACTGCCAGGAGCTCTGGGCCCAGCATAAATATTCGGTGATGGCACACGATCCCAACCTTTATCGTGAGCTTGGCCCAGCTGTGGCGCATGGGGGGGAATACCATGACAATATTGAGGCGCTATCAACCCTGCTGATCAGAACACTCAGAAGTGAGCCTGAGCCGGGACACCTGATGAATGCACTGCAGCATATGTGGGGTTATTTGAAAGGTGAAACATCTCCGCCGCAGTCCCCCTCTGCACTGCTTGAAGCGATTCAGGCTGCTGCCATCAAACGTGACACGACTTACCTTATAAATTCCACTGCCCTTTCCGAGTTGGCGGTGTGGCTCTAGGTTGAAGCGATGCAGAAAATACTTGTAAGCGCTTGCCTGCTTGGTGAGAGGGTCCGTTATGATGGCGGTGACTGCCGTCAGTCAGGCCTTCTTAAGCAGTGGCAGGATGAAGGGCGATTGATTCCGATTTGCCCAGAGGTGGCCGGTGGCCTTCCGGTGCCAAGACCGCCGGCTGAGATTGTCACGGGTGATTCAGATGCCGTGTTATGTGGCTGCGGAGTAGTGCAGCGACAAAGTGGTGAGGATGTGACCGATGCCTTTGTCGATGGAGCGGAACTGGCTCTTGCCCAGTGCATGCGCCACCACATCAAGCTGGCAGTGCTGAAAGAGGGCAGCCCATCCTGCGGCGTTTCATATGTGAATGATGGAACGTTCTCAGGCGTTAAGATCAAAGGTGAGGGCATTACTGCCAGACTGTTGAAGCGCCATGGCATAAGGGTGTTCAGTGAGTTTGAAGTGGATAAGCTTAAATTACGCTGAACGAATGAGGCCATGCAATCACTGCGGTTTCCGACTAAACTAAAATTAGTGGGGGAAAACAGGAGCGCCTATGAAACTGATGGATGTTGTTGTGCCCACCGGCGTTGTGCTTCCGGGCATGAAAATCGGGGATGCGTTCCGCGAGTGTACGATTCATAACGTGGGCGGCCTGCCCTACTGCAATGCCGAGGGAAATATCGTCGGCCGGTTCTCGCTTCGGCATACCTTCAAATGCCTCTGTGTTCCTGACGACATGGCCCATCACGCTCACCTTCTCGGCGACAGGATCTGCAGTGAGAGTACGCCGGAGGTGGTCAGCGGTGAGATCCTGAATATGACGGTTGACCGCTACATTATCGAAAATGTTGCGACCATCACCCCCTCCTCCCCGGTGATCAAGGCGCTCTCCATCATGGAGAAGTTCAATTCCAACTATATATTCCTGCTCGACGGGGAGCGCTATGTCGGAGTGATAACGCGCATGGCGATTGCCGGCCTGCTGCTCAAATATCATAAATTCTGATTATGGTTGAATATTCCAATATGCTGACTACAGATATGTTGATCGCTCTGGCTGTAATGTTCGGGGCCTATGTCTTGATCTTCAGCGAGATACTGCATCGCACCAGCGCCGCCATTATCGGCGCCGTGGTGATGATCGGGGTTGGTACCGCAGCAGGGTTCTATTCGCAGGATATGGCGATTGAGGCCATCGATGGTAATACGATACTGCTGCTTACGGCGATGATGATGGTTGTGGCAAGGCTACGCCCGACCGGCGCCTTCGACTACATCGCTATCATGCTTTCCAAGTTTTCCAATGGTGATTCGAGGCTGCTGCTGATCTATCTCAGTCTGGCGGTAAGTATGATCAGTATGTTCCTCGATAATGTAACCACGGTAATCATCTTTGCCCCGATCACGGTGCTGATTGCCCGTATCCTTCAGATCAATCCACTGCCATTCCTGATGGCTGAGGCGATGCTCTCCAATATCGGCGGTGCAGCCACACTGGTCGGCGATCCCCCCAACCTTATGATCGGCACTGCAGGTGGCATCGATTTTAACCGCTTCCTCATTCACATGGGCCCTACTATTTTTCTGGTCTGGTTCTGCACGGTGTTGTTGATTCTTTTTGTATTCCGTAGCTACCTCATTAAGGTTGAGAATCACATCGACCTGAATGAAAAGAAGGCCATTCGCGACCCCAGGGCATTGATACAGGCATGTTTCGCCCTTGCTGTGATTATCGTGCTGTTTTTCCTGCATCACCATCTCCACCTCTATCCCGCCTATGTCGCATTTATTGGCCTCTGCATCGTACTTGTGCTGCAGCGGCCCGAGCCCAGCGTCCTGTTCGGGCAGGTGAACTGGTCGGTGCTCGCCTTCTTTGTCGGCCTGTTCATTATTGTCGGTGGCGTGGACAGCTCCGGGCTGTTGCGCTGGGTTGGCCTGCAACTTGTCGATATCGCCCGTGACCCGGAAAGGTTGATGCTGACAGGACTTGTAGTGATGTGGTGCGCTGCACTGTTGAGCGCGATCATCGATAACATTCCCTTCACGGTTACAATTATTCCGATCATTTTGGGGCTGGAAACGATGGGTGTTAATATCACCCCGCTGTGGTGGGCGCTTGCGATTGGCGTTGGCCTTGGCGGCAACGGCACGCATATAGGGGCGACGGCCAACCTGATCGCAATCGCCGAATCGGAGCGCTGCGGAATTAAAGGGGCCGCTATTACGCCGGCCGGATGGATGAAGGTGGGTATTCCCACGATGTTTTTCAGTCTGATGATTGCCAGCATCGCCTATTCACTTTTCTTCTCCACATTCTTATAGGTGGCATATATGGCAAACCGCACGATTAACATGAACGAAAAACTTTACGAATACCTGCTTGAGATGGGGCTGCGTGAACCGGAAGTGCTGGCTCGCCTGAGGCATGCGACCGAGGCTGAGGAGCTCTCTATCATGCGCTCTGCCCCTGAGCAGTGCCAGTTGATGGCAATGCTGATTCAGCTGACGGGTGCAAAGCGGGTGATCGAGGTTGGCACCTACACCGGTTATGCGACGCTCTGGATGGCGCTGGCCTTGCCTGATGATGGTGAGATCGTGACCTGTGATGTCTCAGAGCGCTGGAGCTTTGTCGCCCGGAGATTCTGGGAGGATGCGGGCGTGCAGGATAAGGTTCAGCTTTACCTGCGCCCTGCCCTTGAAACACTCGATGAGCTACTGGAGTGCGATGAGGAGGAGAGCTTCGATTTCGCCTTTATTGATGCGGATAAAGAGAACTATGATCACTACTATGAGCGCTGCCTGAAGCTGCTTCGACCGGGCGGTTTGATGGTGGTTGATAATGTGCTGTGGGGTGGCAGTGTGATTGATAATAGCAACTGTACTGCAGCAACGGAGGCGATTCGCATATTCAACAGTAAACTGAAGGTGGACGCACGCATCGACCTGGTCATGCTGCCTGTAGCAGACGGGGTGACACTGCTCATTAAGCGCTGAAGGGGAATTTCTGCGAACAGTGGTGCTGCAATCCCGGCTGAATAGCTGGTCAAGCTGTTGCAGTATCTCAGGAGTAGCCGAAGCGGAGGTATACAGATGAAACCATTACATACGCTCGCAGTGGCGCTGCTGGCTCTTATGTTATCAGCCACTCCGGCTTTCGCGGGCGAAAGCAGTGCGGGCGCGTTCGATGCCAATGGCGATGGGCAGATTACCTTTGAAGAGGTGATGAAGCGGCTGGAGAAGTCAGCCCGAGCCACCTTCGACTCCATGGATCGAAACAAGGATGGAGTCATTTCGGATAAAGATTTTGACGATGTTCGCGAAGGTATGGATAAACTGGAAAAGTGGTTTGAAGATCTCCTGAGGCCGTTCCTGCCAGAGGAAGCTCCGGAGGAGCCGGAGCAGTTGGAGGTTTAGCCGGCCACTTATCAAAATGATGGCCGTGAGCGGGCTCACGGCCATACAGGGCTAACCGTGCCAGCCTCCCCTCCTTGAAGATGAAGGGAGGAAGCATGGCTAATTTCAGGACCCACCTTACGGTTTCTGCTGCTGCTTCATTAGCAGCTACGGCGGTAGTCATGCAGGCTGAACCACTAACCCAGATGGAAGCACTGCTGCTTTTTTTGCTCGGCCTGCACGCAGGATTACTTCCCGACATTGATTCCGATCACTCCATACCCACCAGGTTGCTGTTTACGATATTCAGTTTTGCCACTGCAATTGCCGTACTGTTTCTCTTTTATACAGAATTAAGTCTCATCCCTTTGCTCCTTCTGGCACTGCTTGCGGCACTATCCGTGCGTTTTATTCTCTATCCTCTGTTTGCTGCCACGACGGAACACAGAGGTCTGTTTCATTCGGTTCCAGCAGCCTTGCTGTTCGGGATGGCCCTGTTCTTTGCAGGTGACCGTCTCTTTGGCTGGCAGGCTGAATTTGCCTGGTTGGCTGCAGGATTTGTCAGTGGTGGTTATCTTTTGCACCTGCTGCTCGACGAGATTTACAGTGTGAATTTTATAGGTGCTACGGTGAAGGACTCTTTTGGTACGGCGCTTACCCTGTTCAGCAGGAGGTCATGGTTCTCCTATATGCTTCTCTATGCGGCTGTAGGCATTGCCGTTTGGGTGGCGTCGCCTGCACAACTACTTATCCTCTAAGCGCATTCTGAATACCAGCGCAATATTTTAATTATATTTTAATTTGCTAATAAGAGGGTGCCGATAAGCTGCCGACAAATTTTCAGCCGGGCTTGTCACGGTTGGTGAACGCAAGTGCATGCGTTATGATTTGCGATGCTCGGAATTTAACGCTCAACTGCTGGAGAAAGGGGAATGTTGATGAAAAAGTTTGTACTATTTGCAGGGTTTATGATGCTGGCGACGTCTGTTCAGGCAGCCTTTATGCCCTCCTATGACCCACAGGAGACGGCGGACCGGGTGATGAAGGTGAAGGATGCCAACCATGATGGTGTCATTGATCCTGCTGAGTTTGAAGCGATGGCGGTACACAAGTTCAAAGAGATCGATACCAGCGGTGACGGTGTCATCAGCGGTGATGAGATGTTTGCGCATCGTTATGCAGGCCGCTCAGAGATGGATATCAAAACGCCAGCCGTGAAAAAAAACATCATTAACAATATCATGAAGCGCTGGGATCACGATAAGGATGGCCAGATCAGCAAGGATGAGAAGTTGGAGCCAGCCCGTAATGAATTCATGCGTATTGATCGGGATCTGGATCATAAAATCACCCGTGATGAGCTTGTTTCACACTGGGAGCGCAAGCTGAGGGACCTCAAAAAAAGCCAGGACGAAGCTTCAGGTAAAGACGGTGATTAATAGTTCATTCGCGTACGATGAACACTGCAGCCACCCAATAGGGTGGCTGTTTTTTTTGTCGCTAAATCTTTAACCAAAGGCGTCGCTATGGATGGCTGATTCGTCCATACCATGGGTGACGCAGCTCTTGCGCATGGAGGTGACAACTTCTGAGTCGCCGCAGAGAAAAGCTACCCAGTTGCTGTCGGATGCAAGTTGGGCGGGGATATGGCTGTCGATCGGGCCGCTCAATCCACCTTCTGGAGCTGCCTCGTTCAACAGGCAGGGGATATAGCTGAAATTATTGTGCTTATCGGCCACTCCTCGTAACAGTTGATCGTAGTAGAGGCCATCACTGCTCAGGGCACCATGAAGCAGTCGAATCTGCTGGCTGTGGCCAGAGGCGAGGGCATCGCGAAGGATGCCATAAATAGGCGCCAGCCCTGTTCCGGTGCCGGCCAGCAGCAGGGGGCGATCGGCATACCCTTTGCGGTAACAGCAGTCGCCCATAGCATCGCTTAACAGTATCTCGGTGCCGCACTGCAGATGATCAATAAACCAGTTGCTCATTTTCCCGTCGGGCAACAGCCGGATATGAAACGCCAGTTCACCATCACTCGGGATACTTGCCAGTGAGTAGCTGCGCGCCAGTCCATCTTCAGGCCTGATCAGATTCACGAACTGGCCCGGCCGGTAGTTGAACCCATCCGGTCGCTTCGTTGTTAGCCGAATGACGGTTGGGTTCAGGTACTCCAGCCCGGTTACAGTAGCCGGAATAAATTCATCCCTTCTATCCGGAGGTGTGATTTCAAAATCGGATTCTGGTTTACAGAGGCAGGAGAGAAAGTAGCCCTTCTTCTTCATGGCGGGCCTGATGCCTGCCTGCGCTGCAGCAGGGGGCGTTCCTTTTACTGCTTTGACCATGCATGACTGACAGAAGCCGCCGCGACAGCCATAGGAGATCGTGCCGCCCTGCCTGTTTACGCCATCAAGCAGGGTCTCATCACTTTCACATTCGTAGGCTTTCCCCTGATAAATCACTGTTGGCATGAAAACTCCAAAACTTAAAAAATCTCAGCTACTCTGTACCCAAAGGTTTGTAATTCAACGCAAAGACTTTGGGGCTATTGACCCGTGGGGTAGCCACTGGTGAGATGGCGCCCATGTCATCTGAACATAACATGAGTATATTGATCGTCGGAAGCCTCTGGCCTGAGCCCGTTTCATCGGGTGCGGGGCTTCGCATGCTGGAGCTAAGCCAGCTCTTTGTGCGGCAAGGGTGGCGAGTCACCTACGCTTCCACCGCTGCTGAAAGTGAACATTCGGTTGATCTTAAGCTGATTGGAGTAGGGGCCGCCGAAATTATGGTGAACGACAGCAGCTTCGATGCATTCATCGCAGCCCTTCAGCCCGATATTGTGCTATTTGATCGCTTTACGATGGAGGAGCAGTTCGGCTGGCGGGTAGAAAAGGTGTGTCCGGATGCGATGCGCATTGTTGAAACGATCGACCTGCATCTATTGCGTGATGCGCGCCATAACGCTTTCAAGCAGAGCCATGCGGTCACCTGCGAGCTATCAAAAAATGAGTTGTCCAATGAGGTCGCCATACGCGAAGTTGCATCACTCTTGCGTTCTGACCTCGCCATTCTGGTCTCAAGTTACGAGATGGACCTGCTCAAGGAGCAGTTCGGCATCGATCCCGCATTGATTCACTGCTGCCCCTTTATGTTTGATGAGAGCGATATTTGCAGTGAAACGCCTGAATTTGGCCAGCGCAGTAACTTTGTCACTATCGGTAACTTTCGCCACGCGCCGAACTGGGATGCGGTCTTGTGGTTGAAACAGGAGATCTGGCCGAAAATAAGGGCGGAACTTCCTGAGGCCGCGATGTTGATCTATGGTGCTTATATCCCGCCCAAAGCAACTGCACTGGATGATAAAAAAAGCGGTTTCCGGGTTCTTGGCCGCGCCGAAGATGTCTCTGTCGTCATGTCCCAGGCTCGTGTCTGCCTCGCACCGCTTCGTTTCGGAGCGGGCATCAAAACCAAACTGGCTGATGCCATGATGAACGGTACACCTAATGTCACCACCTCTGTTGGTGCAGAGGGGATGCATGATGGATTGCCATGGAGCGGTTTGGTGGCCGATAGCGCTGAGGTATTTGCAGGAGCGGCAGTCTCGCTCTACCGCGATGAGTCAGCTTGGATGGCTGCAAGGCAGCACGGCTTTGATATTGTGCAATCACTGTTCAGCGCTGAGAAGAATGGAGCGGCACTGGTGGCGCGCATATTAGAGGTTCGCGGCAACCTTAAGCAGCACAGGCTCAATAATTTTACCGGCGCGATGTTGCGTCACCATCACCAGCGCAGCACGGAGTTTATGTCACGCTGGATCGAAGCTAAAAACCGTAAGCTTTGAATTAGTGCCCTTCTGCGTAGAGCGCTTCGAGGATCGGACGGGCTCCGGCATCAAGTACCTCATTGGCCAGTGCAGTGCCGATAGCTTCGGCATCTCTGCTATGCCCTGTTGCTTCGCGAACAATGACAACCTTACCGTCGACTGAACCGACCAAGCCTTTCAGATGCAAAGCATCACCATCGAGTGTGGCGTATGCGGCAATCGGTACCTGACAGCCGCCTTCAAGGGTGGCCAGAAAAGCGCGTTCGGCTTTGGTACGAACGACGGTTTCAGGGTCATTCATCTGATCAACCAGTGCATTGATCAACTCATCGGCATCGCGGGTCTGAATGCCAAGCGTGCCCTGTGCTACCGCCGGTAACATCACTTCGGTATCGATGAACTCGTGCATCTGCGCCGCCATATCCATGCGGCATACACCTGCTGCAGCCAGAATCACTGCATCGACCTCTACGCCAAGCTTGGAGAGGCGAGTCTGGATGTTGCCGCGAATGGAGGTGAAAATGAACGAGGGGTATTTAGCCTGAAGCTGGGCGATACGGCGCAGGCTCGAGGTGCCGATTGTTGACCCTTTAGGCAGCGAGTCCAGGCCACCGCCAGTAATGGTTGCGATGGCGTCACGCGGATCTTCGCGTTTTGGATGGGCGCGAATACTGGTTCCTTCCGGCAAAGCAGTAGGCACATCTTTCATCGAATGCACTGCGATATCAGCACGGCCATCAAGCAGTGCCTCATCAATCTCTTTGGTAAACAGCCCTTTGCCACCCACCTGTGCCAGCGGCACATCGAGAATTTTATCACCTTTGGTGACAATCTTGACCAGCTCGGTGGTGACGGATGGGTCGAGCCGCTTCAGTTCAGCCGATACATATTCAGCCTGCCACAGGGCAAGTGGGGAACGACGGGTCGCAATACGGATATGAGTCACAGTAACCTCCTGATCAGGAAGCGAACCGTAGCGTTGAAGCCTTTATTAGGAAACCTCTGATATAAATGCTCTGAAATCAGGCGATTCGCGAAAGAAAGTGAAGGGTGGAATCACCGTAACGGCGGCTCTGTTTACATTGCCATCCAGCAGGCCAGAGAGGCTCCACGCGTGCCGACTCCTCAATCACCAGCTGTTCGCAACCGATCCCATGCTGGTCCAGCCACTGTGGCAGCCTGTCGGTAAAACCCTGCTGGTATGGGGGGTCGGCAAAGATCAGATCGAACTTCTGGCCGCTCAGCATGGCCAAGCCCTTCTCGACCGTAGCTGTTTTGATTTGCCACGCCTCTTCAAGGCGCCATGTTGTTCGGATCGCTGAAAGGTTGCGAGTCAGGTTGCGATTTTGCTCGATTGAGAGTGCCGAAGCAGCGCCGCGCGATAGTGCCTCCAGCGCCATGACACCGGAGCCGGAAAAAAGGTCGAGCAGACTCAGTTCCTCGACAGAGCCGAGAATGTTGAACAGTGCCTGGCGAACCTTTGCCGGTGTCGGACGCAGCCCTTCAACATCAGGCACATTAAGCACCCGGCCGCGCAGAGAGCCAGCTGTAATTCTCACTTCAGACCTGCTCCGACCCGGACGCGATTCCACTCATCAGGGTTCAGGTAGGCGGCAGCCTGTTCGCGCAGCTGTTGCAGCGAGACGGCATCAATCCGTTCAGTCCAAACGCTGAGATAATCAAGCGGCAGGTTATAAAATCCGATCATGGCAATCAGTGAAACCCTTTCTCGGTTGGAGTCCATGCGCTGGGCGAAGCTGCCTGTAAGATTCTCCTTACTGGCGGTGAGCTGTTTTTTGGTGACTTTACCGGCAGCCATCTCTGCAAGCACAGTGCGAACCACCCCTTCAGCTTCACCGGCCTGATCGCCGCGCGTACTCAGGCTGATTACGAAAGGACCGTTGGTCGCCAGCGGTGCAAAGTAGGAGTAGACGCCGTACACAAGGCCGCGCTTTTCACGCACCTCCTCCATCAGCCGTGAACCGAATCCGCCACCACCCAGGATATGATTCAGGACAAAGGCCGGGAAAAAGTTCGCATCACCGCGCGTAGGCCCCAGGCGCAGCAGTTGAACCTGTGTCTGGCTGGTTGGCAGTTGCACATCCGCATGTTTGCCGCGTACAGCCTGTGGCGGAATGATATCATTCAACCCTTTGGCGGGAGCACCTCTCCAGTCAGCCAGCTTTTTCTCCAGCAGCGGCCTCAGTTCATCCATCGTAATGTCGCCGCTGACGGCAAGCACAGCCCCCTGCGGTTTGACCTGGCTGGCATAGAGTCTTTTGAGGTCATCGAGTTCAATCTGAGAGAGTGATGCCAGGGAGCCATTCGGACGATGGCCGTAGGGGTGGCCGGCAAAGAGCAGCCCGGCCGCAGCTTCTGATGCCTGGGCACCCGCATCCTCCAGCTCTTTCTGGGCCGATGCCAGGGCGTCCTGTTTCATGATGGCAAAGCGCTTGCTGTTCCAGCCCGGCTGCAGCAGTGCTTCGGCAAGTGCATCAATGCCCGGCTTCAGAACATCCTTGAGGGTGGTGAGTGACAGGTTTAGCTCATCACGGCCGACATCGCTGCCCAGCTGGATTGCATCGCTATCGAGGAGGTCGGCCCATGTCTCGTGGGCATGTTGTGAGGTATGGTCGGAGAGCATTGAGGCCAGCAGGCTGGCTGTGCCCCCCTTGTTCGCGGCATCAAAACGGGAACCTGCCGCCATGGTAAGGCGCATCGACACCATCGGTACGTTGTGCGCCTCCATCAGCAGAATACGAAGGCCGTTTTCAAGGTGCGCCTCCTGAATCGCCGGCACGGCATGTGCCGAAGGTGTGAAAGGCAAAAGCAGCAGTACGAGTGTAAACAGGCGATACCTCATGATTTCACCTCCGGCAGCAGAACACCTGTGGTGGAGCGCTCCCGCTTCAGCCAGCGGCCCATAGCCTGCTTGATATCATCAGTCGTAACGCTGCGGATCGATTCCAGCCAAAGATTGCGGTTGTTGGCGCCAATGCCGACCACCTCCATGCGACCGATCTCTTTGGCGCGCAGATAGAGCGAATCCTGAGCGAAGACCTCCGCGGCGATGATGTTGCGCTTGGCCGCATTCAGCCTTTTTTCATCAACCTCATGGTTCGCCATGTTATCCAGCAGTGACCAAAGGCTTTTCTCAAAAGCTTCCGGCGTCTGGCCGGGACCGAGCATGCCATAGGCATACCAGAGGTCGAGCCCCATACCATGAGCATCGTATCCTGCACCCGCAGCAAACGCCTTGCGCTGCTCATCCACCAGTTCGCGCTGCAGGCGTGCTGCCCTGCCCCCGGCAAGTATCTGGGTCGCAAGTGTAAGTGCTGCTGCCTCACGATCATTTTCGCCCGGCTTCCAGACAGGCACAGGCACGGTGATGGCCAGCATCGGCAGCTGGGCCGGAAGAGTTACCTGAATACGCTTGGCGCCAAACGTTTTGGGCTCGACCGGATTAAAGCGGGCGGGAACCGGCCGTGCTTTCATGCGGCCGAAGGTATTAGCCACTGTTTTCTTCGCCTGCTCAAAATCAACATCGCCAACCACGACCACGACGACATTGCCCGCAACGTAGTGCTTTTTGTAAAAGGCTTTCACATCCTCGATGGTCAGTTTTTCCAGATCCTGCATCCAGCCGATCACCGGGTTGCGGTAAGGGTGCAGGCGCAGGGAAGCTGCGGAGAGCTCCTCGAACATGTGGCTGTTGGGATCATCCTCGGTGCGCATGCGCCGCTCCTCCATGATCACCTTGATCTCCTTCTGGAAATCCGCATCGCGCAGCTTGAGGTTGGCGAAGCGCTCGGCCTCCATCGCCAGCACCTCATCGATGCGCTTGGCTGGCACGGTCTGGAAATAGGCGGTGTAGTCGGTTGAGGTGAAGGCGTTGTCGTTGCCTCCCATTGCCGAGATGCGTTTGCTGTATTCGCCCGGTCCGAGTTTGTTGGAGCCCTTGAACATCATATGCTCGAACACATGTGCCAACCCCGTTTTGCCCGGTAGTTCGTCACGCCCGCCCACCTTAAGCCAGACCTGCACCATGGCAACGGGGGCCGAGTGGTCCTCTTCTACGATCAGTTTGACGCCGTTTTTGTAGGTTGCTTCTTTAAGTTCCGCTGCCTGAACAACGGGTGTCAGGCTTATCAGCAACAGAAATGTTAGCAGTAGCTTGGGCATGGGCTCTCCGGTAGGGAATTTGTCAGGGTGGCGATCATGATTCAAAGCCGGTTGGCGTGCAAATCGGTATGATTGCATCAGCAGCGTAAACTTTTCGCGCTTCCACATGAGAAATGACCCATAAAGCTTAAATTTGTCTGCTATAATAGACATATGCTCCGTCGCTCCCTAGCTGCTCAGGTTGCCCTGATTCTTGTTGCCACCTTCCTTCTCAGCGGGCTGGCATACAGTCTCCTTTATCACCGTTTCGAACATGACGCTGTAGAAGGCCTCATGCTTTCCCAGTCGAAGGTGCTGTTCCGTCAGATCCAGCTCACCCGCCACTGGAACTCTAATTATGGCGGGGTTTATGTGCTCAAACGCTCGGGCATGGAGACCAACCCCTATCTCTATGAGGTGGGACCGAAAGAGGGGGAGAAGGCGGATATCCGACCCGAGATCACCGATCTCGATGGTCATGTCTATACCCTCAAGAATCCTGCCCTTATGGCGCGCGAGCTTTCGGAGCTGAGCGGTGCCCGATCAGACATTCGTTATCACCTTACAAGCCTTAAGCCGATTAACCCGGGAAACAGCCCAGATGCCTTTGAGCAGGAAGCGCTCGAAGCGTTTGAGAGCGGAATAGGCGAGTGGTTCGGTGTTGATGAGGATGATGAGCGGTTTCGATACATGGCTCCTTTGAAGGTGGAAAAGTCGTGTCTCAAGTGCCACGGTTTTCAGGGTTATAAGCTTAACGGTATTCGCGGTGGACTTGCCATCAGCCTGCCAATGAAGAGTGCCATCGAGATGACGCAGGCTGGGCGGATGATCACGATTGCAGGCGGCGTTGCTGCTATTCTATCCGTGCTTCTGGTGCTGTGGGTTCTGCTGAAGCGGCTGATCCTTCGGCCGATCAAGATGATGGAGTTGTTCGCATCCCGTATAGGTTCAGTCGATGAGGTCGGTTTCGAACTGCCTGCTCGCGACGATGAGATAGGAAGGCTGTCGCGTGTGCTGGCCACTACCGAGAAAGAGGTGCGCAGGCAGCAGCAGGAGTTATTGGCACAGGCAAAGAGCATGGATTATGATCGACGGCACGATCAACTGACAGGGCTCCATAATCGCCGCCACCTCCATCTTGAGGGAGAGGTGCTTTTTGCTCTGGCGCGTCGCGAAGGATTTGAAGTCAGCGTCATGATCCTCGATATTGATCATTTCAAGGAGCTGAATGCCAGCCATGGACATGCCGCCGGTGACAAGGTGCTGGTTGAGATCGCTCAAATGCTGCTCGGGCACAGCCGCACCTACGACCTTCTGGTTCGCTTTGGAACTGGGGAATTCGCCATTGTTGTGCAGCATTGCAACACGGTTGAAGCCAATCATATCGCAGATAGATTCCGTAAAGATGTGGCGGAGCTCAAAGTCCATTGCGAAGCTGAGGTCATTCAGGTTACCTGCAGTATTGGTGTCTGCAGCAGTCGTGTGAAGGAGCTTGAGCAGATGATTCTTGCCGCTACCGAGGCGACCTACAAAGCCAAGGCTGATGGCAGAAACAGGGTGTGCCACTCAAAAAAATAAATAAGTCAGAAGTGAGCTGTTCGCATCGAAACCCTTGATTTATCAGTTGGTTGAAAGGTTTGAAGGCCGGCCTTGGCCGATTTGCCACAGTTCAGCGAAACAGAGGTTGCGTAAATAGGCTTGAGGCGCGTGAAGCCAGAAGTCGTTGCATGTGCTGTTCTTTGTTGCTTCCCAACGGCCAATGCGTAGCCTTCCGATCCCTTTTATTTTCCATTTCGGAGTGGCTCACATGGCTTCTATCAAACAGGCGCTGATCAGCGTTTCAGACAAAACAGGCGTGGAGGTTTTTGCCAGAGCGCTGGCTGACCGCGGCGTAAAAATCCTCTCCACCGGTGGCACGGCCAAGCTGCTGCGCGAGGTCGGGATCCAATGCCGCGACGTATCGGACTACACCGGATTCCCTGAGATGATGGATGGCCGCGTCAAAACGCTGAATCCGAAGGTGCATGGCGGTATTCTTGCCCGCCGCGACAACGAGGGTGACCTTGCATCGATGGCTGAGCACGGTATCGAGCAGATCGATCTGGTCTGCGTTAATCTCTACCCTTTCCGTGAAGCGGTGGCTAAAGATGGATGCACGATTGATGATGCGATTGAGAATATCGATATTGGTGGCCCCTGCATGGTTCGTGCCTCTGCCAAAAACCACAAGTTTGTTACCATCGTCGTTGACCCCTCAGATTACGAAATGATTATCCACTCCATTGATGCCGACAGCCTGAATGAAGAGATCCGCCGCGGACTGGCGACCAAGGCCTTTGCCCATACGGCTGCCTACGACGGGGCGATTGCCAACCACTTTTCGGCCCTGAATACAGACGGCTCCAAGCGCAAATTTCCTGACATCTTTACGCGTCAGTTTATCAAGACGGCCGATGAGCTACGTTACGGTGAGAACCCGCATCAGGATGGTGCCTTCTATGCGGATATCGAAGATGAGGGCCTCTCTCTCGCTGACTGCGAAGTGCTGCAGGGCAAGGCACTCTCCTACAACAATATTGCTGATGCTGATGCTGCATTCGCCTGCGTACGCGACTTCTCTGACAATGCAGCCGTGATCGTTAAGCATGCCAACCCATGCGGTGTGGCCGTAGGCGGTTCACAGGAAGAGGTTTACGAGCGCGCTCGTGCCGCTGATGCCACCTCTGCATTCGGTGGTATTGCTGCCTTCAATCGTCCGCTTGAGGTAGAGGCTGCAAAGTTGATTGCCGAAACCTTTATGGAGGTGGTGATTGCACCGGGCTTCTCCGAAGCTGCCCGTGAGGCGCTGGCTGCCAAGAAGAATCTTCGCCTGTTGTTGGCGCCATCGGTTGATGCGGTATCCGGGGGCTGGGAGTTTAAACGTGTGAACGGTGGCCTGCTGGTGCAGGAGCGTGATGCGCATATCCTTGATCGCGATGCATGCCGGGTAGTGACTGAGCGCGCCCCTACAGAAGCGGAATGGAACGATATGCTCTTT
The DNA here is from genome assembly GCF_002795805.1 of Mariprofundus aestuarium. NCBI lineage: Bacteria > Pseudomonadati > Pseudomonadota > Candidatius Mariprofundia > Mariprofundales > Mariprofundaceae > Mariprofundus > Mariprofundus aestuarium. Next base: position 36,913 of record NZ_CP018799.1, read on the forward strand.
GCCTGGTCTGTAGCTAAACATGTGAAATCTAACGCCATTGTCTTTGCCAAGAATGGTACTACGCTCGGTGTGGGTGCGGGCCAGATGAATCGTGTGAACTCTACCCGTATCGCTGCGTTTCATGGTGGTGATGCAATCATCGGTTCAGCAGTAGCTTCCGATGCATTCTTCCCATTCCGTGACGGTGTTGATGCACTGGCTGATGCAGGTGCAAAAGCGGTGATTCAGCCGGGTGGCTCGATGCGTGATGACGAGGTGATTGCGGCAGCGAACGAACACGGACTGGCGATGATCTTCACCGGCATCCGCCACTTCAGGCATTAAGGAGCACTGAATGAAAGTATTGGTTGTCGGCGGCGGTGGTCGCGAACATGCACTATGCTGGAAGCTGAAGCGCTCCCCCAGTGTCTCTGAGGTGGTTTGTGCTCCTGGTAACCCAGGCATAACCCGCGATGCGCGCTGTGTGGATATCAGTGCCGAAGATGTCGATGGTCTGATGGGCCTTGCTTTGGCAGAGAAGCCAGATCTGGTGGTGATAGGCCCTGAAGTGCCTCTGGTGCTGGGGCTGGGCAACCAGTTGCGTGCCGAAGGGTTTCCCGTTTTCGGCCCGGACAAGGCGGCAGCGAATCTCGAGGGTAGTAAATCCTTCTCCAAACGCTTGATGTATGAAGCAGGCGTGCCGACTGCGCGTTTTGAGGTGCATGTCGATGTCGATGAGGCTGTAGATACGATCCGTTCATGGGGGGCTCCAATTGTGGTGAAGGCCTCAGGTCTTGCTGCCGGCAAGGGCGTTGTTGTAGCGCAGACGGAGAAAGAGGCGATTGATGCGGTGCGTGATATGCTCTCTGGTAACAGTTTCGGCGATGCCGGTTCCCAGGTCGTGATTGAGGAGTGCCTGATTGGAGAAGAGGCAAGTTGCCTGTTCATCGTTTCTGGCGACACCATTCTTCCGCTGGCCTCTTCGCAGGATCACAAGGCGCTGCTTGATGGTGATAAGGGGCCTAATACCGGTGGCATGGGCGCTTACTCCCCTGCCCCATGTGTGACCGCGGATGTGGAAAGCGTGGTGCTGGAAACGATCGCCCGGCCTATTATCGCGGCACTGAAAAAGCGCGGCGCAGAGTTCATCGGAATCCTCTACGCCGGTGTGATGCTGACTGAAGAGGGGCCTAAGACACTGGAGTTCAATGTGCGTTTCGGTGATCCAGAGTGCCAGCCGCTGATGAGCCGGTTGAAATCCGACCTTGGCCTGGTGCTGTTGGCTGCTGCCAACAAGGCGCTGGATGGGGTGACGCTGGAATGGGAAGAGGGAACGGCGCTCTGCGTGGTGGTAACCTCTGAGGGTTATCCCGCAAGCTTCGAGAAAGGCCAGGTCATTGGCGGCCTCGATGCCGTTGAGGCAGCCGGCGCTGCTGTTTTTCATGCAGGTACTGCTGAAAAGGATGGTGCTATCGTCAATGCAGGTGGTCGTGTGCTGGGTGTTACAGCTGTAGCGCCGACGGTGAAAGAGGCACAGTCCATCGTTTATGGGGCGCTCGAAAAGCTGGAATGGCCGGGTGCTTTTTATAGAAAAGATATTGGCTACCGCGCAGTAGCCAGAGGAGAGGGTTAACATGGAAGCGATTAAAGTATTGATCCTGATGGGCAGCAAATCCGACATGCCTGTGATGCAGAAAACAGAGGGTGTGCTGGAAGAGTTCGGCGTTCCTTACAAGACGATGATTCGTTCGGCTCACCGGACGCCTGAAGCGACCGTGCAGGCGGTTAAAGAGGCTGAAGAGGCGGGATGTAAGGTGTTTATCTGTGCCGCAGGCATGGCTGCGCATCTGGCTGGCGTAGTCTGCTCCAAGACTGTGAAGCCGGTCATTGGTGTTCCGATAGCATCAGGCCCCCTGAACGGAGAGGACGCGCTGCACTCCACTGTCATGATGCCGCCGGGATTGCCGGTGGCGACGGTGGGTATCAATGCCGCCAAGAATGCCGGTCTTCTGGCCGTGCAGATGCTGGCCCAGAACGATGAGCGGTTGGCAGATTTACTGAAGGCTGATCGAGTTGCACAGGCAGAGGCGATTCTCGCTGAAGACTAAGGTCAGCCAGAAGCTTGCCGCCCTCAGGGTGGCGAAAGTGCTGAAGCAGGGCGGGGTGATTGCGCATCATACACACACTCTGCCGGGTGTGGCGGCAGACCCGCATATCCCCGCCGCAGTGGACAAGCTGGTTTCTTTCAAGCGACGTATGGGCCCCTTTCTCCTGCTGGCCGATTCGGTGCAGACGGCAACCGGGTTGATCCGTTTTTATTCGCCGGAGCTGCGCAGAATCATCCGCCGTTCGTGGCCAGGTCCCTTTACGCTGGTGATACCTGCAAAGCCAGGGCTGACACCGATTTGCTATCGCAACAGCACACTTGCCGTACGGGTTGATGCAAGTATTCAGACCCGGCAGCTGGCCGCGGCCTGCGGAGGACTGTTGCTATCCTCCAGTCTTAACCGCAAAGGCGGAGCCCCAACGGAGCCTGGCCGCAAACTTCGCATGCGCTGGAATCGGCACCTTGATGCTGTGCTGCAAGGAGCTGTCAGTACAGGCAAAGCCTCAACTCTATTGCGTGTATGGCGCAATGATTGCACCACAATTCGGCCATGACGCCGCGCTGATGAATGGCTAACATGCCGACATGAATTCTTTCTCCGATTTTTTGAAACAGTTGTGGCAGAGGCTTGGTTCGATGTCACTGGCCATTGTACTGCTCATGGTACTCTCTATTGCATCGGTCATCGGTACCGTGCTGCTGCAGAATCAGGATCAAACCGATTACCTGCAACAGTTTGGGCCGCTCTGGTACTGGGTGTTCCGCTCGTTGGGTCTGTTCGACATGTACCATACATGGTGGTTCCTCACCCTGCTCGGCTTCCTGATGCTTTCACTGACTGCCTGCCTGTGGCGCAATGTTCCGAAGATGCTCAAGGAGATGCGCAGCAATAAGGTGACGCTCAACGAGCGCTCGCTTAAGCGCATGGAGCTTCTACAGCACTGGAAACTGAAATCGGTGATGTCGGTGGAAGAGCTGGAGCAGGCCTTTCGCAAGCAGCTCTACGGTTGGAACTTCAAAGCAGTTGAAGAGAATGGCCAGCACTTTGTCCGCGCTGATAAGGGGCGGAACCACAAATGGGGTTACATCCTGGTGCATTCGGCGATCCTGATCGTTCTTGTGGGTGGCTGGATAAGTGTGCAGTTCGGTTTCCGCGGCAACATGGCTGTGGCTGAAGGCTCCATGGAGAAGCAGATCTCCTTTTTGAAGGGGACCGAATCGGCAACACTCGACATGCCATTTCAGGTGCGCTGTAACTCGTTCGATATTGACTTCTTCCAGACTGGTGCGCCGAAAGAGTTTCGCAGCAACCTGACCATTATTGATGAGGGTAAAGAGGTGCTTACCTCCGATATCATCGTCAACGAACCGCTTTTCTACAAAGGCGTCTATATCTACCAGGCAAGCTTTGGAGATGGTGGTTCCGATATCACCTTCAAGCTGTTCCACATGGACGGTAGCCAGAAGACACGCATGGCACAAACCGGAGTTTACAAAACCTGGAAGGATCCGGAGACCGGTATATCGCTGGAGGTGACCGACTTCAGACCCTACAACGTCGAGAATATTGCCGAAAATCTTGGTGAGAAAAAGTTTAAAGATATCGGGCCATCCGTTGAGTATGTGATCCGTGGCTCCGGCATCAAACCGGTCAAGGTTAAGTCGTACATGAACCCTTATATGGGGCCTGACGGGCAGAACCAAGGCTCGTGGATGATGGTTTCTCTTACCGGTGATGCCAAGGATTACCAGCCGGTAGCGCTGGGATTGGATATGACCAGTCCTGATGAGTGGAAGCTGTACAACGCTTTTATCAGCCACCTCTCCAAGCTACAGGAGACGTCAGATAATAAGGCGAAATACGAAGCGTTCCAAAAAGCCACTCATGATGTTTATGGTGATTCTCCTCCCGAGAATATCCGGGATATTAGCATACGTACGGTGCAGGCAGTAAACATGCTCCCGCAGCTGCCATGGCCAGTGATTCCTATGCTGGATGATTTTGAGCACGTCTATTACACCGGCCTGCAGCTGGCCAAAGACCCCGGAATGAATGTGGTTTGGATCGGCAGCGCAATCCTTGTTTTCGGCCTCTGCATCATGTTTTATATGCCGCATCGCAAGCTGTGGCTCGTTATTCGCGCCACTGAAGCTGGCGCAGAGGTTTCTCTGGCAGGCATGACCAACCGTAATCAGATCGCTTTTAAAGAAACCTTTAACGATCTGTTCATAAAACTTGATAAAGAGTTTGGCCGCAGCTGAAGCCTGACCGAATCTGTTGCCGGCCCGGAGTGGGCCAAAAAAGGAGAAATGCATGACTGCAATGACTGCTGAACCGTCGATCTGGGAGTTGGTGAATCGCGGGCGCTGGGCGTTCCTTCGCTTCTATGCCTATATTGGAGCATCGCTCGGTATCTCGGCCATGGCGATGTATGCACAGGGAGGCTATAACGAGGATGCGTTTCTCTATCAGATTCTCAGCACTCAGGGGCTGCTATGGGGCGGAACCGGCGCCCTGATTGGCGCAGCTCTTGCCGCAGTTGTGATCACCATAAAGCCAGCCCTGCTTCAGGGTCGCGTAGCTCCAAACACTGTGCCGTGGCTGGATGGCATGCTGCTGATGGTAATTCTTGCTGCTATTGCCGCACTGTTTGAGCCTGATGCCAGCCAGATCTCCTATGAAGACCAGTCCAACCTTATTGCTGGCAGCATTATCATGGCCATGAATGTCGTATTTATCTTCTCAGCCGTGGCTTACATCGCTTATCTGTTTGCACCTGAGAACTTCATTGGCCGTATTGCCACCGGCTCGGCTTACTTCGGTATTTATGCCGGCGGCACTGCCCTGCTGCTGCGCTGGCATGAGTCCTATATGATTGATGTAGAGATCGGACACGCGCCAGTTTCCAACCTGTATGAAGTGTTCATCGTACTGTTCATGATTACAGCGGCCGTTTACCTCTCGTTTGAGCGCCGCTATGGAGCCAAGGGCATGGGGGCCTTCGTCATGTTCCTTGTTTCCGCAGGTGTATTCTTCGGTGTCTGGTTGGACTCGATTGGACAGGCTGATATCAAGCCGCTTGTGCCTGCCCTGCAGTCTTACTGGATGAAGATTCATGTGCCGATGAACTTTGTCGGTTACGGTGCATTCGCAGTCGCTTGCGCAGCTGGAATGGCCTATCTGCTGCGTCATGGAATGGAGGCACGAGGCAGCAGTTCGAAGATGTTGAAAGTTCTCCCGACTCTGGAGCAGCTTGACCAGCTTGCTTACAAGTCCGTTGCTGTCGGGTTCCCCGCCTTTACGCTGGCAACCATTCTCGGTGCAGCCTGGGCTGCTGAAGCTTGGGGTGGTTACTGGTCCTGGGATCCAAAAGAGACCTGGGCACTGATCGTATGGCTGGTTTACGGTGCTTACCTGCATGCCCGCGTTTCACATGGCTGGCATGGCAAAGCTCTGGCCTGGTGGGCCGTGGCCGGGTTCCTGGTGACTATTTTCTGCTTCCTAGGTGTGAACATGTACCTTTCCGGCCTGCACTCCTACGGCCGCCTCAGCTGATCGGAAAGCTTTGTGCTATACTGGGAATCATTAAGTTAAGAGGGATCCCAACATGAAACCGTTACGCAAAATTATCTTCCCGGCCGCAGGGCTTGGCACCCGTTTCCTGCCCGCCACCAAGGCGAGCCCCAAGGAGATGCTGACGATTGTCGATAAGCCGCTGATTCAGTATGGGGTCGAAGAGGCGATTGCCGCCGGTATGGGTGAGATCATCATGGTTACAGGTCGCGGCAAGCGCGCCATTGAGGATCATTTTGATATTTCGGCGGAGCTCGAAGCCAATCTTAAAAGTGCTGGCAAGAGCGCTCTCTACAAAGAGGTTTCACGTGTGGCACGAATGGCGGAGGTGATCTACCTTCGCCAGAAAGAGGCGCTGGGCCTCGGCCACGCGGTGCTTTGCGCGCGCCACTGGGTGAGTGACGAGCCGTTCGGTGTGTCACTAGCTGATGAGTTGATCATCCATGAGAAACCGGCAATGCAGCAGTTGCGTGAGGTCTACGACCAAACGGGCTGCTCGGTGATCGGCCTTATTCAGGTGCCAGCCAGCGAGGTTTCCAAGTACGGCATTGTTGATTACACGACTGAAGAGGGAGGACTGTTGCGGCTAACCGACATGGTTGAGAAGCCTGGCATGGATGAAGCGCCCTCCGATATGGCAATGGTAGGCCGATATATATTCACGCCGCGGTTGATGCAGCTTCTGAAAGCGGTGCAGCCAGGCAAGGGTGGCGAGATTCAGCTTACTGATGCCATTGCAGTGCTGGCGAAAGAGGAGCCTGTCTACGGTGTCTTACTGGAAGGACAGCGTTTCGATGCCGGTAATCCGGAAGGTTTTTTACTGGCCAATGCAGTCATTGGTTTGCAGCACGCAGAGTATGGCGAATCGTTGCGCAAATCTCTGCAAGAGTACTTGTGAAGCCCGATAATATTCTGGCGCTGGATACGGCGTTCGGTGAGATATCGGCCTGTATTCATACGGCTGAAGGCTCCTTTCTGTCAGCGGCTGCCACAGAACACGGAAAAACCCGTTCAACCAGTATCGTACCGATGCTCAATGGACTGCTGAACCGGGCGGGACTTACGTGGAATCAACTTGACCTTATGGCACTGGGAGCAGGTCCCGGTTCATTTACCGGTCTGCGTATTGCAGCTGCGACTCTGGCAGGCATCAACAGCGGCATGAAGCTGCCGATCCTGCATCTCTCTTCTCTGGCAATTACCGCAAGACAGGCTGATGTAAGCGACCCACTCTGGGTGCTTGAGGATGCGCGTGCCGGCGAGGCCTTTGCCGGTTTATATCAAGAGGACCTGGTAGTTGGTGAAGACCGCTGCCTTAGGTGGGATGAGGTGATTGCGGAGCTGGAGCCCGGGTTGTTTGCCTGCCATAACGAGCCACCAGTAACGCTGGCGGGCTGGCAGCGGATGCCGTTGACTATGACGCGCTCAGAAGCACTTCTGGCTGCGGCACTGGCTGAGTTGGAGCGGGCTGATCTACCAACGCTGCCCTGTTATCCAGAGCCGGTTTATCTGCAGCGCTCACAGGCGGAGAAGAATATCTATGGCTGAAAATCATAAAGAGAAGGTCCTGTTTGTCTGCCTTGGCAATATCTGCCGCTCACCCTTAGCGGAAGTTGTTGTACGTGGCGTAGCAGCGCAGCGCGGACTCAATCGTTACCATTTCGAGTCTGCAGGCACAGGTGACTGGCATGTTGGTGGCCCTGCTGATCCCCGTTCTGCAGCCAAGGCGAAAGAGAAGGGATTGGACTTAAGTCGCCATCGCGCACAGCAGGTTACTGCCCGAAATTGCCAGCAATGGGACTGGATGATCGCTATGGATAGTGACAACAGAGCCAACCTGCTGCGTCTGGGAGTACCCGAATCACGCATTCTGATGATGCGCCAGTTTGAGGTTGAGACTGGCCACGCCCCTGATGTGCCCGACCCCTACTACGGCGGTCCGGATGGCTTTGAAGATGCCTATCTGATGTTGGTGGCTAATGCTGAGAAGTTGTTAAATCATCTGGAGAGCTTCAAATAAGGGCTGTACCCTTGTGGCGAGCATAACACGGTTTTTTAGCTAATTGTTACGTTTCAACCCCAGTAGGTACTCAACATTACCCTTGGGCCCGTGGATTGGAGACTCTTCAATGCCGATGATCTCTGCGCCGAAGAGTTCGGACTCCACCATCGTGGTTACCCGGCCAATAGCCCACTGACGCCACTCATCCTCACGCACCACACCTTTAATCAGGTGATTGGGGTCAACTTCAAACTGCGGTTTAATAAGCGCCACGCACCAGCCTCCCGCTTTTACGAAAGGCCATGCACATGGAAGTACACGGGTCAGCGATATGAATGAGGTGTCGATGACCAGTGCATCAATGGCTTCTGGGATCAGTTCAGGGGAAAGTTTTCGAACATGCGTTTTTTCTAGGTTAATGACGCGCTCATCATTCTGGAGCTTGTAGTGCAGCTGCCCGTGGCCAACATCAACAGCATATACTTTGACTGCCCCGTTCTGCAGCAGCACATCGGTAAAGCCGCCGGTGGATGCGCCGACATCAAGCGCCACTATGCCATGGGTATTGAACGGAAATACTTCCAGAGCTCTCTCAAGTTTGAGGCCGCCGCGCGACACATAACGCAGCACCTCGCGAACCTCAATCTCGGCATCTTCGCGGAACTGCATGCCTGGTTTGTCCGCCTTCTGACCTGCAACATAGACAAGTCCGGCCATAATCATGCGGGCAGCCAGATCGGCTGAGTCACTCAGCCCCCTATCGAAGAGGATCTGATCAAGGCGCCGTTTTTTTGCTTTTGCTGCCAAGGTTAATGGTCGCGCAGCTGCTTGAGTATGCCTTGTGAATCCATTTTTAGATCCCGAAGCAGTTCATTCTGGGTGCCATGGACAGGGAAATTGTCGGGCATGGCAATATGGATGAACGGCCCGCTCCACCCTGACTTCAGTGCGGCCACGGCAATCTCCTGACCGATACCTCCCTGAGCGATCCCCTCTTCAACCACCGCAAGCTGCTTACCCTGCTTCAGGTGAGAAAGAATGGCCTCCACATCCAGCGGTTTGATAAAACGAAGGTTCAGTAGTGTCAGTGCACGGCCATCTTCCTTGCGCAGGGTTTCAACCGCAGACAGCGCGTCGCGAACGCGGCTGCCGACTGCAACCACCAGCCCGTCACTGCCCTCTTCAAGGACTTCGGCCTTGCCGACTGGCAGCACGGAGCTGCTGGAGATATCAACACCGTAACCGTTACCGCGAGGGTAACGGATGGTCACCGGCCCGTTGATTTTGCGGGAGGTGGCGAGCATCTTTTTGAGCTCAGCTTCATCCTTGGGAGCCATCACGGTCATGTTCGGAAGATTGCGCATAAAGGCGATATCGAACATGCCGGCATGCGTTGCGCCATCAGCGCCGACAATGCCTGCCCGATCAAGACAGAAGGTGACCGGAAGGTTCTGGATGCAGATATCGTGAATGATCTGATCGTAACCGCGCTGCATAAAGGTGGAGTAGATCGCCACATAGGGGCGTTTACCCGCGACGGCCAGTCCACCAGCAAAGGTGACAGCATGCTGTTCGGCAATGCCAACATCAAAGCAGCGTTCAGGGTGACGCTTGGCAAACAGGGAAATTCCGGTTCCTGCAGGCATCGCCGCAGTGATCGCTACGATTGACTCATCATGGTCGGCCATATCGGCCAGCGTATTACCGAACACCTGCGTATAGGTGGGAGGGCAGCCTGCACTTTTGTGCGGAATACCGGTCTCAACATTGTAGGGACCAAGGCCGTGCCAGGTTTCAGGATCCTCTTCAGCCGGGGAAAAGCCGAGCCCTTTCTTGGTCACCACATGCAGAAGCATCGGCCCATCCAGCTCCTTGCAGTTGGCCAGTGTCGGCAGCAGATGATCGAAATCATGACCATCAATAGGCCCGACATAGCGGAAGCCCATCTCCTCAAACAGCGTGCCCGGTGTGATCATGCCTTTGACATGTTCCTCCAGTCGTTTCGCCGCATCCAGTGCCCCCGGCAGTTTGCCGAGTATGCGTTTGGCAGTGTCCTTGGCCTGCGTGTAGGGCTTGCCGGTAATGATGCGGGCAAGGTAGGAGGACATGGCGCCAACATTGGGTGCAATCGACATCTCGTTGTCGTTAAGGATCACCAGTAGCCGATTATTGTGGGCACCTGCATGGTTGAGCGCTTCAAATGCCATGCCGCCAGTGAGTGCACCATCACCGATGACGGCAACTACATGGTAGCCCTCATGGTTCAGGTCGCGGCCGGCAGCGATACCGTAAGCAGCCGAGATTGAAGTGGAAGCGTGGCCTGCACCGAAAGGGTCGTGCTCGGATTCACTGCGCTTGGTGAAACCGCAGAGCCCGCCATACTGACGAATGGTAGGCATGCCAGCCAGGCGGCCTGTAAGAATCTTGTGTGGGTAGGCCTGATGACCTACATCCCAGACAATCTTGTCTTGTGGTGAATTGAAGAGGTAGTGCAGTGCGATGGAGAGTTCGACTACGCCGAGCCCTGCCCCAAGATGGCCGCCGATCGGGGCCAGCGTTTCAATTAGGTAGTGGCGCATCTCGTCGGCCAGTTGCGGCAACTGCTCGGGATAGAGCGCCTTGAGATCGGCTGTGCCATGGATTCTGTTGAGAAGCTCAAACATCAGCTATCACGCTCCAAAATATAGTTGGCCAACGACTTTAGCTGGGTGCCGTTGCCGTTCAATGCTTCGCAGGCGTTGATGGCAATCTCGCGCATTTCACCAGCCAGTTCTCTAGCGCGGGTCAGTCCCAGCAGTGATACGTAGGTGGCTTTATTCTGCGCCTCATCCTTGCCTGCGCTTTTGCCAAGTTTATCGGAGCTGGCTGTAACGTCGAGGATGTCATCGGCGATCTGAAACAGCAGGCCTACTGCCTTGCCGTAACGGGAACAGGCGTCGAACTGCTCTTCATTGGCTCCGGCCAGTAGCGCGCCCGCCTCGCAACACCAGCGCAGAAGTGCGCCGGTCTTGTGCAGGTGGATGCGCTCCACGGCGAGAATATCGATGCCGGAGCTGTCGCTTTCGCTCTGGATGTCGAGCATCTGTCCGCCAACCATACCCTGGCATCCAGAGGCTACAGCCAGTGTTCGGATCAGTTCGCAGCGTAGTTCCGCAGGTATTTCAGACGCCGCCAACAGTTCAAAGGCCAGCGCCTGCAGCGCATCGGCTGCCAGAACTGCAGTCGCCTCATCAAATTTCTTGTGACAGGTAGGGTTGCCCCGACGCAGGTCATCATCGTCCATGCAGGGTAGGTCATCGTGAATCAGCGAATAGGTGTGGATGCACTCAATCGCCATGGCTGCAGCCATGGTTTTCTCAATCTCTTTGCCGCCACAGGCGTGGAAACATTCAACTACCAGCCCAGGGCGCACCCGTTTGCCACCTGCAAGCAGGCTGTAGGACATGGCATCGATCAGCCGCTCTGTCACTACTGATCTGCGTGTTTTAAGTGTGTTGATAAGCACCTTTTCCACATGCGATGCATGGGAGGCGAGAAATTCAGGAGCCTGCATCAGCTCTCGTCTTCGCTATTGCCCAGTACCTGCAGACGCTGTTCGGCTTTATCCAGCAGTGATTCGCAGCGGCGTGAGAGTTTTACGCCCTGCTCGAATGCAGCCACACTCTCTTCCAGAGGCAGCTCTCCTGACTCCAGCTTTTCGACCAGTTTGGTCATCTGCTTCAGAGACTCTTCGAATGAGAGTGTGCTTGTATCTGTTTTGCTGCTCACTGCTGGCCGCTCCTATTCCCTGAGGGGAAAAGCTGATTCTAGGAACCTATCCTCCTTGGTCAATGTGTATAACTCCGGCTAGGCTTCGCAGATGCAGATTATCCGCCATGAGCGGCAGATTTATCCCGACTCACTGGCCGAACAGGAGGCTCTGGTTGCCGCTGTTCTGGCTGGTAAGGCCGAACCGGCGCTGATCCTTACCGAGCATCCGCCGGTTTATACGATCGGTTCATCTGGCAGCGAAAATGACGTGCTGGATCGGGAGATTGATGGTGAGACAATAGTCGTTTACCCCACAGGTCGCGGCGGTGAAGTTACCTACCACGGCCCCGGCCAGCTCATCTGTTACGTGATTGCCGACCAGCGGATCGAGCAGGATTTGCATAAACATGTCTGGAGACTTGAGGAGATGGTAATCCGCACGCTGGCCGACTTCGGTATCACTGCTGAGCGCGACAAGCGCGGCATCGGCGTCTGGGTGGATGGCAACAAGATCGCTGCAGTGGGTGTGCGCTGCCGCAAATGGATTACCTATCACGGCATTGCCCTGAACATCAACCCCAATCTCAAACACTTCTCAGGCATAGTCGCCTGCGGCATGAGCGATAGCCCTGTGACATCAATGTGGCAACAGGGTGCAGAGGCCAAACGCGAGGACGTGGAGAGGGCAATTTACCAACACAGCTCAATTTTCTCTTAACTCTGGCGATAAATTGATTACATTTCAGAGCCTCGGAAAATCAGCTATTTAGAGCATGGTAAAATATTTGACTCAAAACATGCAAGCGGCCCGCTTAGTGGATTGCCGAAGCTTGCAGCAGACCTGGGCGATGATAAATTTAACAAAGCTTTACAGGCAGTGTCGATCGGATGATCGATGGTGATCTCGGCTTAGGAGCAGTTATTAAATGAATTTAAAGATAAAGAAACATGGCCTGGTTTGTGCGCTTCTCGCCTGCTTTAGTGCAGCTCCGGCTCCGGCTCTGGCTGAAGATGGCGGTAGTGCAATTACAGCGGAGTTCAGCTATATCGCAGAGAGCGTGCGAAATTTTTCCGGAGGACTGCAGAAAGGTGTTAAAAATGAAGCAGCAGGTACTCTGGCTGCCACTATCGACCTTGAGAAGGCAATCGGATGGTCCGGCGCAACCGCCTATGGTGAATTTATCGTCAACCACGGAACGGATCCGAGCGGTTTACTCATCGGCGACTTCCAGACTGCCAGTAACATAGCTGATGGTAACCGTACGCGCCTGCAGCAGGCGTGGGTTGAGCAGCGGTTGATGGACGATGCAATCACCATCCTGGTTGGTACGCATGACCTGAACTCCGAATTTGATGTGTCCGAGTATGGTGGGCTGTTCACCAACTCATCCTTTGGCATTGGCCCTGAAATCAGTGGTAATGTGGCAACTTCGCTGTGGCCTGAAGCAGGTCTTGCTGCCCGGGTAGCACTGCAGTTGAACGATCAACTCTCCTTCCGTATTGCCGGTTATGACGGTGACCCTGCAACCAGAGGCTTGAGCGCTGCAGAGGGTTACCTCTACATCGCCGAAGCGGCCTATGCCAGCGAAGATGCTGCCTACAAGCTCGGCGTGTGGCGACACAGCAAGGCTCCGGTTCAGGGCGGCGGTACCGGCCTGACAGGAGGATACATCGTGGTCGACCAGCCCCTGATGGCATGGGATGGCGGTGCACTAGGCGTGTTCTTTCAGTATGGCCTTGCGCAGCGCTCTGCTGAAAACATCAAAAATTACCTCGGCGGCGGCTTGCATGTTAGTGGCCTGATTCCGGGGCGCGGCGACGATGAGGCAGGTGTTGCCGTAGCGCGGGCTGATTTCTCCAGTAATTACCGGACACTCAACGCCGGCTTCAAAAAGGCCGAGACCGTTTTTGAGCTGACTTACCGCGCCCAGCTATTTGACTGGTTGGCCCTCCAGCCCGCATTCCAGTATATCCTTTCACCCTCCGGCGATCCGGCACTGGCTAACGCCAAGGTTGGTATCCTGCGTGCAGAGGTAAGCCTGTAACGGCGAGAGCTACGTTCGTCACTATAAGGCAAGTCAGCGCCATCCATTACAGATTGATGGCCTGCGACAGGAGCAGCAAAAAAATATAAACGAGGCGGAGCAGCAATGCCCCGCTTTTTCGTTGCATCATGATCGTATGATAACCAATTGGGTAAACTCATTGAGTGGTGACTCGTTCAGTCATATGGATGACTTGCTGCTGACATAAGGGTGCCCCTTTTCTTCGTATCGTTTCTGTAAAACGAGTTAAGAAAAGGAGGAACTTATGTCACTTGATGCACTGAACCCCGATTCCGCACGATTTGAATTTATGAAGTGGGTAAGCGAGCACAATGCACATATTCCAATATCCGAGCTGGAGTTTCTGATCGGTATTCCTGCGCTTGGCACGGAAGATGAATGCGAATTTGAGGATGGCGATTGGTATTGATGCAAGATTTAACGCCGGGGCTGCATCGGCATCGTGAAGCGGTTGCCAATAGCGGAAATTTGTCTAACAAAAAAGGCCCCGATAATGGGGCCTTTCGAGAGGAGTCGTAGTGACTTACTTACCAGTATTTGTAGGCCAAGCGATGGTCCAGATGTGGAAGCTGTGAGATTTCACAGATTTAACCTGGTGCTGCTCGCGTATATCTTTGCTGATGGCACGATCGGAATGGAAGTAGATGAGACCGTCTTTACCCATGCGCGCCGCACCATCGCGAGCTTCATCAAAGGTGATCTGAGTCAGGTTGCGTCCGTCAGTGCCGATAGCCCATACATCCCATTGTGATTTACCCTTATGACGCATGTCAGCTTCGGCACGGTTAGAGGTAAAGAGGATCCACTTGCCATCAGCACTCCATGAAGGCTGTGTATCCACACTTCTGGCATCTGTAATCTGAACCAGATCGGAGCCATCGGTGTTCATGCGAAACAGGTGTATGCTCCGGCCAGCCTGCATGGAGAACACAATTCGGGTGCCATCTGGTGAGAGGGAAGGGTTAATGCCTTCAGTTAGAACCTGCTGGGATCCACCTTTATTGATACGAACAATATCTGTCGCAAAACCGGGGAATTCCCAGTTGTTAAAGGTGTCGAGCTTGGGCTTTTTCATTTTTGTATTTTTATAGTTCAGTGGCCTTGCCTGCACCACAATGATGGACTCATCAGGCAGCAGGACTGGCTGGGTAAGTGATCCGTGCAGGGACTGGAGCCGGCGCTGCATGCCTTCACCATCTGAAATCTTCTCCCACAGGCCGAGGCCGCCAGCACGCTCAGAGAGGTAATAAATATGGCCGTCATCCTTCCAGCCGACAGATTCCACTGTGCGCACGTCGTCAGTCACCATGTTGACTGGGTCACCATTTTCGGTGAGACGGCGGGAAATCCAGGTTTGCTTGCCCTGTTGTGACAGGGTTAGGAAATATTTTCCACCGGGTGCCGGCAGCGGGTACATTTCACTCTCTTTGTTTTCCAGCGTAAGCAGACTGGCTGCATCCGCAGGCTCAATAGCTTTCTTTGTCGAGTTAACCGTTGAGTTTAACCATTCAAGTGCATTTTCAGCCTGTGCGGCTGGGGCAGCTATCAATAACCCAAGTGAAATAAGTAGGATTTTTTTCATGTTTTATTGACCCCTCCATCAAAAGATGGTGCAGACTGCGCTCTTGAAAATAAATATTACATGGCTCGAAAATTAATTTTTTTTAATGTTTTTTTCGGCTTTCGTGCACCCAATGTTATTTTTTCAGGACAGTGATTTCGGGATTAGTTTGCCCGTTTGTTCTGTGTGTTGGAATGCCTGTTTCTTGAAAAAAATCGTAATTTGGATTTAGCTGCAGGCGCGTGCGAGGAGCTCCAAATGATCAACACCGAAGAAGAGTTCACGGCTGCAGGTGAAGTGTTGCCGGGTAACTTCATCAGCTGGGGCAGGTTAAGTGGCAGCCAGTTAATCTCTACCTGATGCTTCTGTGAAAAGCCTGGTAGCTGTGTCGCCGCCAAATAGCTGTACGGGCTGATAAAATCGAAATAGAAGTCGATACGCTTAGTCATCGTGATGCTCAAATGGTGCAACATAACCTTCCGGGCGTATGGCGACAGTATTGAGGATTCGTGTACAGACCTTGCCATCCTCTCTTACAAACTGCATCTCAAAGCAGGGGGTGGCCCGCCCGTTCTCTTTTAACTCTTTTTCAATCTCAAGAAACTGCCTCTCGTCAAAATCGAAATGGAGCTTGAGATCGGAGCTTCCCACTCGAATAAAATCAATCACCAGCTTTTTAGTCGCCACTCTGTAACCTGGAAACCTTTTCAGGCAGGCAAGTGCGGGTATCGGATCGGCAAGGCTGGCCTGATAGCCACCAAACATATTGCCCGCGGCATTGGCAGATACCCAGTTCAATGGCAGGCGAATACGCACGCTGCTCCAGTCATCTGCCAGCTCCTCTATCTTCACGCGCATCAGGAAGAAGGGGGGAAAGAGTTCAAAGCGCCTTCGGGATGAGAGGAAATGGAGCTTGGCTAGCAGGTGTAAGTTACTACGTCGCATAACATTTCTCCTCTCGCATCCGCATATTAGTGCCTATTAGAGACCAATGATTGCCACAAGGTCTCTAATGGGTACTTATGTCATTACGATCGTCTCTAATAGAAACTTACAATATATAGTAGGTTTCTTTTTGCAACCTGCTATATTGACGCCATGAGCAGCGAACAACCAGTATCAGCTTCGTGCCCCATCTCTCGCCTGTTGGATATTGCTGGCGAGCGGTGGAGTTTTCTCATTCTACGGGATCTGTTTAATGGTGTCAGGCGTTTTGATGGCCTGCAGAAAAACCTCGGTATCTCCAAAAAGGTACTATCTCAGCGTTTAAGAAGGCTTGTAGAGGCCGGATTACTCAGTCGAGTTCCCTATCAGGAGCGCCCTCCGCGATTTGAATATCGGCTGACTGCCAAGGGGCGCGACTTTTTCCCGGTGCTGGTGGCGATGCTTAGCTGGAGCAATCGCTGGCTGTTTAATCAGGGTGAGCAGACCACTGAATTGACCCACCTAGAGTGCGGGCATCCTCTGGATGCAAAACTTGTTTGTGGCCATTGCAATGGTGCGGTAACCCCTGCTCGCATCAAAGCCATAGACACCATAAAGCGTGAGCAATAGCACAGTAACCACAATCGTATTATCATACTCTCTTGCCCGAATGAGAAAGGCCATCAGGGGAATGGGAATTGACCAGCGAAACCGAGCTACTGGAGCATTTCAGAAAGGATAACGAACGTCTGCGTACAGCGTTGAAAATCAACCAGTTGATTGCTGGTGAGCTGAAGCTTGGCCCGCTGCTTAAACAGATCATGGAGATAACCCAGTCGCTGATGCAGGCGGAAAGCTGTTCACTCTTCCTGCATGATGAAACGAGTGGGGAACTTGTCTTCCACGCCTGCTCGGGTGAAAAAGAGAGCCAGCTCAAAGAGATCTGCAGGCTGCCGAAGGGCAGCGGTATAGCAGGTTGGGCCGCTGAAAACCTGCAGACACTGCGCCTGACGGATGTCTATGCAGACCCCCGCTTCAACTCCGAGTTCGACCGTGAAACAGGCTTTGTTACCCGCAATATGATCTGCACCCCGCTGATTGCACGCGGCAAACTGATCGGAGTAAGTCAGGTCATCAATCGTCAGGATGGCGACTTCTCAAAGGCGGATGAGCGACTTATGGAATCATTGGTTCAGATGGTGGCAATTGCCATCGACAATGCCCGCACCCACGAGCGCTTGATGGAACAACAGCTTCTGCAGCATGACCATGAGTTGGCCAAATCAATTCAGGAGTCGTTCCTGCCTAATGAAATGCCTGAGGTTGATGGCTATCAGGCTGCATTTCACATGAACTCCGCATTTGAAGTGGGTGGCGATTTTTACGATACAGTTCGACTTCCAGATGGTCGTTTTGCCTACCTGATCGGGGATATCTCCGGTAAAGGTGTGTCAGCCGCAATGATCATGTCCACCGTGCTCAGCGATATCCGCATGGAGCTGACGCATGGAGGCAGCGCTGCAGAAGTTCTCAACAGATTTAATCTTTCGCTGTGTAAAAAAGCCCAGAATGGCATGTTTGTCAGCCTTGTTCTGATGATCCTGAATCCGGAAACGGGAGACCTTGAGATTGCCAATGCAGGGCACCTGCCACCGGTGAACATTCTCAGCCAACGTATCTGGCAGCATGATGAAGCCTCAGGACCACCAGCAGGAGTGATCCTCGACGCCTGCTACGATTGCATGCGACTGGTTCTTGAGCCTGGCGAGATGGTGCTGCTCTATACCGACGGCATCACTGAGGCGCGCAATATCGATCACGAAATACTTGGGGCAGGAAGGCTTCTGGCTTGGTTAGGTGAGTGCCCTGACACTCCTGAGATGTGCATGGGGTACCTGATAGAACGCATCCGGCTGTTTACCGATCAGGCTGCCCAGAGTGATGACATCACGCTACTCATTCTGGGCAGAATCTGACGCAGTTAGTGCCGCAGCCTATTGCGCAGCATCAGGTGGTGGAACTTTGCCGGTTTTCTGAATCACCTTGAGAATTCCGATCAGTTCAGGAGAGGCCCACGGAAAAGCTCCTGCCACCTTTTCAACAACCACTCCATCCGCATTAAGGATGTAGGTTTCAGGGAACATGAATGATTTCAGGATTGACTTGGCGATCTTTATACCACCCTCATCCCAGAACATCGGAAATGTAACATGTTGTTCGCTGACGAATTTCTTCACATCTTCCAGATTGTTATCGACCGAGAGGCCGACCACGAGGAATTTATCTGCCGGCAGCAGTTGAGAGAGGCGTTGCAAGTCGGGCATCTCCTTACGGCATGGCGGACACCAGGTCGCCCAGGCATTGAGCACCACCACCTTGCCGGCAAATAGCTTCTGGCTGTCGACTATTTCACCAGAGAGCGACATCATCTGGAAAGGTGGCATCTTTTCGCCCTTCGTAGCTATCGGAGAGGCCTCATCACTACTACATGCGGAAAGCCCCATCATCACGGCCAGCATCAAAGAAAAAGAAACTGATTTCATACGAAACAACATTATAAACCCCTAGTAAGCGTGATAAATGGCACTGTTGCCATTTTTATCAAAACTTAAAACGTCATAACCTTTTGGTGGAAGACCCGCCGCCTGCATGCCGGGAGAGTGCATCGGCATCCCCGGTGCGGTGAGGCCTGCCACATCAGGGCGCTCTTTCAACAATCGCTTAACATCATCAGCAGGCACATGCCCCTCGATAATATAACCATCAATCAACGCGGTGTGGCAGGAGGCGAGTTTCGGTGCCACACCATATTTGGCCTTAATCGCGTCCATATCGCTGCTCAACTTTTCAGTTACCGTAAAACCTTCACCCTCCAAATGTTTGGCCCAGTCGCCACAGCACCCACAGTTCGGATCCTTATACATGGTTACTTCTGTAGCCATGACAGCATCCGTTGCATTGCACGATATCAGCAGCGCGGCAAAAGCTGAGAGTAGAAAACCTGCTAAGCGTCCTTTTTTATGATTACGTTTCATCACTGCTCCTGTTAATAAACTCGTCCTGAGAACTGATCGAAGTTGGCCCATGCTGCCATTGAAGCAGCAGGCCATAAACAACCGGTAATACGATCAGGCTGAGAATCGTAGTGCTAACCATGCCGCCGATCATTGGCGCTGCGATGCGCTGCATGACATCGGATCCCGTACCTGAACCCCACATAATGGGAAGCAGACCGGCAATGACCGCTGTTGCAGTCATTGAAATCGGCCGCACCCGCTTGCCAACACCTTCCTGCACCGCCTGCCAAAGGTCTTCATGGCTCAGTGAACCGGTTGCTTCCTCCCTTTTTTGCATGATGGACTGATCAATAAAGGTGAGTACCAGCACCCCGATTTCAGCTGCCACGCCGGCTAGTGCAATAAAACCAACAGCCACAGCAACAGAAATGTTGTAATCCAGAACCCAGACCAGCCAGAAGCCTCCGATCAGTGCAAAGGGAATTGAGAGCATCACCGTCAGCGGCGCAACGATGTTGCGGAAATTTAACCAGAGCAGCAGGAAAATGATGGCCAGTGTTGCCGGAACCACCATCTTCAGCTTATCTGCAGCCCGTTGCATGTACTCAAACTGGCCAGACCATTCCACCGTGTAACCCACTGGAATCTTCACACTTTCATCCACGATCTGTTTGGCCTCCCGGACAAAGCCGCCGATATCGCTGGTTTTGATATCGATATAGACCCAAGCGTTGGGCCGTGCATTCTCGGTTTTGATCGATGGCGGGCCGCGCCGCAACTGCAGATCAGCAACGAGTGACAACGGCACCTGTGCACCGGTCGGTGTAGGCACCAGAACACGCTTGAGTGACTGCAGGTTATCGCGCAATTCACGCGGATAACGCACACTCACCGGATAGCGTTCCAGCCCCTCGACTGTGGTGGTGACATTCATGCCGCCAATGGCGCTGGAGATGACATCCTGCACATCGCCGACAGTCAGTCCGTAACGGGCCGCCTCCTCGCGTTTGATATCGAAATCGAGATAGTAGCCGCCAGCCGCTTTATCGGCGAAAGAGGAGAGTGTATCCGGGTGGGCTTTGACTACCCGCTCAATATCCCCTGCCACATTCTCCAGCACATTCAGGTCAGGGCCGGAGACCTTGATGCCAATCGGTGTTTTGATGCCAGTAGAGAGCATGTCGATGCGCGTTTTGATCGGATATGTCCAGGCATTGGCAAGGCCGGGGAATTGAATCGCAGCATCCATGTCATCCATCAGCTGGCGCGTGGTTTTGGCAGAATCGGGCCATAAATTCCTCGGTTTTAGGCGGATTGTTGTTTCCAACATCGATAGCGGAGCAGGATCGGTTGCTGTTTCAGCGCGTCCAACCTTGCCGAACACCGACTCAACCTCGGGGAAAGTTTTCAGGATTTTATCGGTCTGCTGCAGCAACTCCCGCGCCTTGGTGATTGAGATGCCGGGGTAGGTGGTCGGCATATAGAGGATATCCCCTTCATCCAGCGGCGGCATAAACTCCGAACCGGTATTCATCACCGGGTAGGCAGTGAACGCCAGCAGAACCAAGGTCACCACCACGGTGAATGCACGCGCAGAGACCGCCAGCTGCAATAGTGGAGCATGCAGTTTTTTAAGCATGCGGTTCAGTGGGTTCTGCTCCTCCGACGGAATACGGCCTCGAATGAACAATCCCATTAGTACCGGAACCAGTGTCACGGCAAGCAGGGCAGCCGCAGCCATGGCCCAGGTTTTGGTAAAGGCAAGCGGTGCAAAAAGCCGCCCTTCCTGTGCTTCCAGTGTAAACACTGGCAGGAAGGAGACCGTGATAATCAGCAGGCTGAAAAAGAGCGCAGGCCCCACCTCTTTGGTGGAGGCCAGAATCGCATCCCAGCGCTCAGAGGTGGAAATGTTTTCGTTAGCCCGTTCAAGGTGTTTATGGGTATTCTCAATCATTACGATGGCACCATCGATCATCGCACCGATGGCGATGGCAATCCCTCCCAGGCTCATGATGTTGGCGGAGATGCCCTGCCACTGCATGATCATAAACGCCATCAGTATGCCGACAGGCAGCGAGATAATGGCCACCAGCGCACTGCGTGCATGCATCAGGAAGAGCAGACAGATCAGTGCCACGACAATTGATTCCTCAATCAGTTTTTCAGTCAGGTTATCCACTGCGCGTTCGATCAGTGCACCGCGATCATAGACCGGTACAACCTCCACGCCCTTGGGCAACCCTTTGGCCAGTTCATCTAGCTTGAGACGTACTTTTTCTATGGTGGCCTGTGCATTCTCACCGTAGCGCATGATCACAACACCACCAGCCACTTCACCTTCTCCGTTCAGATCAGCGGCGCCGCGCCGCAGTTCCGGTCCCAGGTGCACGTGCGCCACCTGCTTTAGAAAGATCGGCGTGCCGTGTGCATCTACACCGATGGGTGTGATTTCCAGGTCATGGATGGAGCGGATATAACCCAATCCGCGCACCATGTATTCGGTTTCGCCCATTTCGATCAGGCGACCGCCAACATCGTTGTTGCTGCGTGCAATGGCATGTTTCACTTTTGAGAGCGGGATGTTGAAGGCGGCCAGTGCATCGGG
This sequence comes from Mariprofundus aestuarium, assembly GCF_002795805.1. Lineage (NCBI taxonomy): Bacteria > Pseudomonadati > Pseudomonadota > Candidatius Mariprofundia > Mariprofundales > Mariprofundaceae > Mariprofundus > Mariprofundus aestuarium. The sequence continues at coordinate 58,498 of NZ_CP018799.1, forward strand.
ATCAACTTCGACCTGATACTGCTTAACGAACCCGCCGATGGAGGCGACTTCAGCTACCCCTTCGACCGTCTGCAGCGGATAAGAGATGTACCAGTCCTGCAGGCTTCTTAGCTGAGCCAGGTCGAGGTTGCCGGTTTTGTCGACCAACGCATACTCATAGATCCAGCCCACACCGGTAGCATCCGGGCCAAGCTTTGGTGAAACAGCGATGGGCAGTCGATCACGGGCATAATTCAAATACTCCAGCACCCGCGTGCGCGCCCAGTACATATCCGTTTTGTCTTCGAAGATCACATAGACCATTGAGAAGCCAAAGAAGGAGTAGCCGCGGACCACCTTGGTCTTGGGTACGGAGAGCATCGCTGTGGTCAGCGGATAGGTGACCTGATCCTCAACCACCTGGGGTGCCTGACCGGCATAATCAGTAAAGACTATCACCTGCACGTCGGAGAGATCGGGAATCGCATCCAGCGGCATGGCACGCATGGCCTGAATGCCCGCGATGACGATGATGGCGGTTGCAACCAGCACCAGAAAGCGGTTCTTAACTGCAGTCTCGATCAGTTTGTGAATCATGATTTTTTCACCGAGGAAAACAGTGCATTATTCATGGCCTGCTCCGTGCATGTGTGAATGATCAGGCGGACTGGCAGGCATCGGCCCTCCGTGATCCATCGGTTTCGACTTCGGGACTGGTTGCTCATTCATCTCCATCTGATCTAGTGCTTCTGCCGAATGGTTCATGCCGGAATCGGGAGTAGTAACCTGCTTGCCAGCTTCGACCATTTTGGCAGTGGCTTCTTTAAGTTTGGACTCCGAATCAATCAGGAACTGGCTGCTCGTTACCACCCTCTCCCCTGCCGCAATACCGGAAACAATCTGAACCTGACCATCGGCCTGCAGTCCCAGCACTACTTCACGCGGTTCGAACTTGCCCGGCTCCCGCTGCACAAACACCTGTTCACGCGCACCTGTTCGGACAATGGCCTCCGATGGTATGACCACCGCATTTACCGTGCGTGATGCCTTTAGTGTGATATTGGCAAACATATCCGGTTTTAGCATCAGGTCTGAATTATCGAACTCAATGCGCACCTTGTTGGTGCGGGTTTTTCCGTCCAGATAGGGGTAGATGTAGCTCAGCCGCCCCGAAAAAACACGCCCCGGCACAGCCGGAAGACGCATCTGGGCCTCATCACCGAGCTGCACCCAGGGCAATTCATCCTCATAGATATCGACCTGCACCCAGATACGGGAGAGATCGGCGACCATGTAGAGTTCCGTTTCCGGGGTGATACGGCTGCCTTCGCGGGCACCGATATTCATCACAATGCCATCGAAGGGTGAATGGATATGCAGTGCTTTGGGTACGATGCCACTGTTGCGGATCTCTTTGAGCTGGTGCTCCGGAACATCCAGCAATTTCAGCCGATCCAGCGAACTCTGCAGCAGTCGCTTTGCACCCTCCCTGACATCAGCAAACGGACTATCTTTCAGGTTCTGCCAGTTTTTCAATGCCAGAAGATACTCCTCGCCACTGGCCACCAGCTGTGGTGAATAGATCGCCAGCAGCATTGTGCCTTTACCCACCAGTTCACCGGTTTTCTGCACGAACAACTTCTCCACCCACCCCTCAACCTTGGGGTGCAGGCGGGCCACGCGCTGTTCATCAAAGGTAACGCGACCAACGGTACGGATGTCGCGGGAGATCGTTTTCTGCTCAGCAAGCACAGTGCGAACACCGATGTTCTGCACCACGGTTGCATCGATACTGACGCTGCCGGCAGTCCCGGAATCACGCTCCCCGTCAGCACAGATCGGCAGGTAGTCCATGCCCATCTCATCCTGTGTGAAAACCGGAGATGTGATGGCTGGATTCATCGGGTTGCGCCATGCAAGCACCTCATCTCCGCCAGAACAGGGGCCATCGGCATGATGCTCCTGCCTCCCATTGCCGCTCGTAGAGCTGCCCGGCAATAGATAACCAACAGACAAGCCCACAGTCAATACAAAGGCCATCATCATTAGATTTTTTGGATTCATTGGAGGCTCCCCATCTCATTTGTTTTTTCGTTGTGGCCAACGGCGCTATCGTGGACTGGACGCCGCGGCTCTTTTCCAGATGCCGCAGCCAGCCGGGCCTGTGCCTGACCGGCGCGGGCGTAGAGGTGCCAGTATTGAATATCGTTATTGAATTCGTTGAGGCGGGCACGAATCAGATTGAGGAAGTCGACCTTATTCACCTGATAACCCGCCAGCATGGATGCGGTGGTCTGCCGCGCCTGCGGAATAATGCCGTGCTGAAACAGGGACAATTGCTCAAGCGTCATGGCAAGCTCTGCCGCAGCAATATCAATCTCCGCATACACCCGGTTCACGGCATCCTGCCTGGAGAGGCGGGCCCGCTCTCTCTCCGCACGGCGTTGATCGAATGCACTATCCTGTTTTCCGCCAAGGTTAAATGGCATATTCATCGACAGGCTTAGCGATGCCAGATCGGGCCGCGATTGGCGGTTAACCGGATTGATGCTCTGACGGAAACCATAAGCTGCTCCCAGTTTGAAATCGGGGTAATAATCCTTCCCGGCCAGCGAGACCAAGGCATCGGCTGCCGCAATACGGCGCTCAAAACCGGCAAGCAATGGCCGGTGCTCTTCGGCCCAGACTTTCAAGCCTGCGATGTCGACAGGGGCTGTATCATGCTTTGGCAGGAAGTGAGGCAGAGCTATCGGCATAGCACTATCCCGGCCAAGAAGCCTGTTCAGTTCCGCCTGTTCCCGAACACGGTCCGATTTCAGAGAGAGCTCCCGTTCTAGCAGCTTGGATAGCTCCAGCTGTGCAAGCAGTACATCCTGCTGCAGCCCCGCACCGGTTTTGTACTTGGCTTCAGCCACCCGCACCAGGTGGCGCAGCAGTGTCTGGTTGCTCTGCAGCGTGGCCAGTGCCCGCTCCAGATAGGCAAGATTCCACCAGCGTATGCGCACATGGCTTACCAGCAGCAGTTGAAACTCTTCGGTGTCGCTACCCGCTGCTGCAGCCAGCTCTTCAGCGGCCTGTTGCCGCAAGCCAAGCTTGCCCGGGAAGGGCAGTGCTTGTGACAGACCCACCTGCATCTGGGTCATGTTTTCCTGACTTGCAGAAAATGAGTCGACGGGAAGATTCAATGCATTCAGGCTAAGAACAGGGTCGGGAAGGCTGCCCACCTGTGCCGGAATCGCGCGCATCGCTTCAGCCTGTTGGCCCTGAGCCTGCAGCCCCGGATGATGTTTCAATGCCAGTTGTTCTGCCTGCTTCAGGGTCAGCGGAGTCGCCGCAAAGGCTTGTGTGGTTAAGCTGAGAAGTACCGGCAACAACCAGCCGGTTTTGAGGACATGCATATCTGCCTCCTGCTAAAGAATATATGTGCGGACCGGAAACGGCAGCACACTCCCAAACCCACCGGGTCAGGGAATCAGCAAAAGGCGAGGGTCAAATACGGATGCGTTGTGTTGTGTTATAGAGAAGGGAGGAGCTTTTCGGTGGTCCGGTCGGCACCCGCGAAGTCAATCGCAGGGCGGGTTGAAAGACAGATATATCGTTCAGCGAATGCCCGATATAGGCAATGAACAGCATATCACCATGCACAGGTGATTGGACATTCTGTAGCAGCTCATCGGGTTGGTTACAATGCGAGCATGCCGATTGATTTGTACCTGCATCCAGCGCATCAGCCACCGGAGGTGCACAGTGGTCAGCACTCATATCCATGCTGTGAGATGCAGTGTGAGAAGAGGTGGGCGGCATGGCATGCGTAGCGGGCACCATCATGCAGAGTCCTGCGGCAAAAAGCTGCACAGCAAAAAGCCCGGAGATTAGCCGGGAAACACCTCGAATATGCAGTTTGCGCATGAACATAATTCGCACTGTACGTTTTAAATTATTAACAAACAATGAATGTTTAGGGCGAAACCTTCAGGTTACAGACAGTAAACAGCGCGGGCTGGTTGCTCGAAAAGGCAAGCAGTTGCCCAAGCTGTCTGACCTCCTGCAGCCATGGTGCTGCCTTTGTCACAGCCGTCATCCCTGTAAATGGATCGCCGCCCAGCACCTGCGTAATCATAGCATCTGCGCTGCCAAGCAGTTTCATCATCAGCATCTCCCTGAAGCTTTGCGGCGGCGTGATCCACACCGCAGAGTAGGATTCGACACCCGCATGCCTTGCTGCAGCTGCGACGGCATCGTCAAAGCCGCCGAGGCTATCGATTAGCCCCAGTCGCTTGGCATCCAAGCCTGTCCAGACCCTGCCCTCAGCAAGTTTCCCGACTTCAGCAGGTTCTATGCCGCGATCCGTTGATACCAGGCCCAGAAAACGGCTATAAACATACTGGACCGAGAGTTGAATGACCTTTTTTAGCTCATCAGGCAGTGGCCTGTCGGCTCGCACACCACCTGCAACTGAGGTTGTTCCCAGCCCATCACTGTGGACACCGAGCTTTTCCAGCCCCTTGCCGACATTAGCCAGCACCCCGAATGCGCCGATAGAGCCGGTAATCGTCGTAGGTGAGGCCCATATTTCGTCGGCAGGTGCTGCAATCATGTAGCCGCCAGAAGCCGCCATGCCACTCATGGATGCGATCACCGGCTTGCCCGCCGCCTTCAGTCGCAGAATTTCGCTGCGGATCATCTCTGAGGCCGGCGCACTGCCGCCGGGGCTGTCGATGCGCAACACCACCGCCTTGATGGCAGGATCGCGACGTGCCTCTGCCAACATCTCCAGCATCGAGGTGCTGCCAACACTGCCTGCCGGCTGTTTGCCATCCAGAATCATGCCACTGGCGGAGATAATACCGATTCGGTTATCCTGCATCGTTTCAGGCTGGTCGCCGATCACAGCAAGGTACTCCTTGAAATCAACAGACGGGTAATCGCCACTTTCAACACCCATGGCGCCTGCTATATAACTCTCAATACCGCCGGGGCTGGCCAGCTGATCGGCCAGTCCTTCTGCCTTGGCCAACTCGGCAAGGCTTCCGTTGTGCTGTGCCAGATAGAGGGAGGGGTGATCCAGCACCTGCTGTATCCGCTCCGGTTTGATATTGCGCAGAGCTGAGATGTCGTTTTTATACGCTGACCACAACTGGCCGAGAAGCACCTTATTGGCCTCACGGTCCTCTTTTGACATATCGTTGCGCACCAGTGGCTCAGCAGCTGCCTTATACTCTCCCGCCCTGAACAGCTGCACATCCACATCGAGCTTTTTCAGCGCATCCTTGAAATAGTTACGGTAGATGCTGAAACCCTCAATGGCCACAACCCCCAAAGGATCGAGAAATACCCGGTCGGCCGTGGCTGCAAGGTAATACTGGGTCTGGCTATAGTTGGGACCTACAGCCACCACCATCTTGCCGGATGCCTTGAATGATTCGATAGCGCCCCGCAACTCCTGCAGCTTAGGCAGGGCCGCCCCTCCCATCTCATCCAGCTTGAGCACCATCATGCGAATTCGCTCATCATCTGCAGCATGGCGAACCACGCGAACCAGATCGTGCAGGCGGGTCTGCTCTGGAGCCCCGAAACTGGACTGTAGTGGCAACAGCGAAGGGGCAGAAAACTCCAACTCCTCGACAATAGCCCCCTTGGGGTTAAGCACCAGCGCGCCACTCTCCGGCATCTGTGATTGCTCGGAAAATATAGCCACAATAAACAGCAGCACGAAGACTACGAAGAGGCCATTAACCAGAGTTCGACGCAATCGATCCAGCCAGGTCATTAATGTACTGAAGAATTTTCTCATAGTCTTTATCCCTTTTTCGGACATGTAAATGATATGGCTGAGCGTAGCAGTGTTGTTTCGAAAAAACATCACGTAGGGTAGCGCGACCAATACGTAAGGGTGGGATTAATGGATATATTACAGGCGATATGGTTGGGGCTGATTGAGGGTGCCACGGAGTTTCTTCCCATCTCATCGACCGGCCATTTGATTGTCGTCAGTCACTGGCTCGGCATTTCGCAAAACGAAGAGAACAAGGCATTTGAAGTCATTATCCAGCTGGCGGCCATCCTTGCCGTGGTTGCAAACTACCGCGAGAAATTCACATTCAAATACTTGGATCTGTGGAAAAAGGTGGTGCTGGCCTTTATTCCGATCGGTGTGGTCGGGTTTCTTTTTCACAAGCAGATCAAAGCGATGTTTACGGTTGAGACCGTTGCTACGATGTTCATCGTCGGCGGCATCGTTTTCCTGATTGTAGAGTATCTGCACAGGGACCGGGAGTATCCGACAAAACGCGTCGAGGAGATGAGTTACAGGCAGGCTCTGTGGGTTGGTATTGCACAGGTTTTCGCTCTTATTCCCGGCACCAGCCGGGCCGGCGCATCAATCATCGGCGCCCTGCTCGTCGGCGTTGATCGCAAGGCAAGTGCAGAGTTTTCTTTCCTGCTGGCACTGCCTGTGATGATGGCCGCCAGCGGTTTCGACCTGCTCAAGCATTATCAGGATTTCACCGGCTCCAACCTCATCGTGCTGGCTGCCGGTTTCGTCGTTGCCTTTGTTTCGGCCTGGTTTGTTATGCGGCTGTTCATCCGGTTTCTTGAACACTTCACCTTTATTGCCTTCGGCATCTACCGTATTCTCTTCGGTGCCCTGCTCTTCTGGGTGGTGCTCTGATGGTCTGGAGCGGCATCGATCCTGTTGCCCTGCAGTTGGGGCCACTGGCTATTCACTGGTACGGGCTTATGTATATCGCAGGCTTCTTCGCCACCTGGTACCTAGTTCGCCTGCAACTGAAGCAGACTGGACTGTGGGAAACACGCATCAGTCATGATGCTTACGAAGGTCTGTTTACCACACTGATTCTCGGCGTCATCCTAGGTGGCCGCATCGCCTATGTACTTTTTTACAATTTTGATTATTACATCGATCATCCGATCGAAGCGTTCTATATCTGGCAGGGGGGCATGTCGTTCCATGGCGGCATGGTTGGCCCGCTGGTAGCAGGCTGGTTGTACTGTAAAAAACATGACCTGCCATTCCTTGAGCTTTCCGACCGCTTCTTTACCGTGGCTCCGCTCGGGCTTATGTTCGGACGCATTGGTAACTTCATCAATGGCGAGCTGTGGGGTCGCACAACCGATGTCTCATGGGGTATGGTCTTTCCGCATGCCGGGCCCTTGCCGCGCCATCCCAGCCAGCTTTACGAAATGGCATTGGAAGGATTGCTGCTGTTTATCGTGTTATGGCTTCTGCGCAAGAAGGTGTGGCCTTCGGGCGCCCGTGTAGCGATCTTCCTGTGCGGCTATGCCGTAGCACGTATCTTCTGTGAGAATTTCAGGGAGCCGGATGAGCAGCTGGGGTTCCTGTTTGGCCCGGTCACTATGGGCATGCTGCTCTCATCAGCCATGCTGGTTGCGGGTTTGGCCTGGCTTGCTAAGCTGGATTGGAAAACTCCCAAAAATTAGCTGCTATGAAGTGATGTCGATCCTATAATAGTCGCAGTGGCACCTTTGTTGCTATATGTTTTATCCGGACTAGGGGTATCGAGAACTTAGTTCGGTCAACACCAGGCTTGTCGAGGGGAGAGGGGCATGACTATATCAATTGAAGAGTGGGAGCAACGCAAGGCCTTCGTGGGCTTTGGTGAAACGGAGGCCCAGCTGCTAAGCGAGCTGAAGGAGCTTGTTGTTGACCACACAGACGAGATTATTGATAAGCTTTATGCCAACTGGAGTGATTTCAAAGAGCTGCGAGAGTTGCTTAAAGGGCAAGACACCATTCAGCGGCTGAAAAGCACATAGAAGGATTATTTCAACCGCCTGTTATCTGGTGAGTATGGGCAATCCTACCTTGAGGATCGGATTCGTGTTGGTATTCGCCATCAGAGGATTGGCCTGGACGTCAGATGGTATATGGGAGCATTCTGTAATTATATCGATGCAGTGACTCCGCACATCTTCAGGCTGCTGGCTTCTGATCCAGAGAAGGCCCAGAAAACGATTCTTGCCCTGTACAAGCTGATCAACCTCGATGAGGAAGTTGCCATTACCAGTTACATCGATGCTCGAGAGGATGTGATTGCCAAACAACATGAGGAAATCCTTGAACTATCCACGCCCGTCGTGCAGCTGTGGGAAGGCGTGGTTGCGGCTCCGATTATCGGAACCCTCGACTCTCACCGTACACAGCTTTTCATGGAGCGACTGCTGGAAAGTATCGTAGAAACACGTTCACCCGTAGCGTTGGTCGATATCACAGGTGTTTCAGCCATTGATACGGCTACGGCCCAGCATCTTATCGATACCATTAATGCCGTGAAGCTGCTTGGAGCAGAGGTGATAATCACTGGTGTCAGCCCATCAATTGCCCAGACTCTGGTGCACTTGGGAATTGACCTTTCCGGCATCTATACACGTAGTTCTCTAGCCGACGGCCTGAAACAGGCGCTAGAGATGCTCAATAAAAGCGTTTCGCATTAACAGGAGCTACTTATGAGTGCCATTGCCATTTTGAAGCTTCGCGATGTACTGCTGGTCTCCATTCCGAGCGAACCTGATGATATGCTTATCAACGAGCTGCAGGAGGAGGTCCTCAACGCGCTACAGCGCAAAAAAGCAAAAGGTGTGATTCTTGATCTCTCTACAGTTGATATTGTGGACTCATTTTTTGCCCGCACCATTATCGATACGATGCAGATGATCAATTTAATGGGAGGCAGGACCATTCTGGTTGGTATGCTGCCCAGTGTGGCTATCACCGCCACACAGCTTGGACTTACATTCGAAAATATCGAAACCTGCCTTGATGTTGACACTGCTTTTCTGAGACTGGACCAATAAAAGAGCACTTATGAGTGACTCTCATCTGCTACAAAGCATCAACATTAACAGCGAACGCGATATTTTGGTTGCCAGAAAGCAAATTCGAGATATTTGCCAGCAGATGGGCTTTGGCTTGACCGACGTCACCCGAATCGTCACCTCTGTTTCTGAACTTGCTCGCAATATCCAACGCTATGCAGATCAGGGGACCGTTTCCTGGCGCAAACTAGCTGAAGGAAAACGCACTGGAATCGAACTTTTCTTTGAAGATAGCGGTCCAGGCATTGAAAATCTTGATGCTGCGATGCAGAACGGATTTTCTACTACAAACAAAAGCATGGGCATGGGGCTTCCGGGGGTCAAACGACTGATGGATGAGATGGAGGCGGTCAGCACCGTAGGCATAGGCACCAAAATCACCATTCGTAAATGGCGAAAGTAGATCATGCCCCAGCCAGAGACTAGGTCTTTTTATATTTCCGGCCCTGCCGATGTAACTGCAGCCCGCCGTGTCAGTAAGTCATTTGCCTTAGCGCTTAGCTTTGATGAGGTGGCGAGTGAGCAGATGGCATTAGTTGCCTCCGAGCTTGGTAGCAACATCTACAAACATGCGGGTCGGGGCACGCTAAGCTTGTCATCGATAACAGTTGAGGCGCAGCACGGCATGGTTATTGAGGCGCGCGACTGGGGTGGTGGCATTGCCAATCAGGAGGAAGCATTCGCCGATGGCTTCTCGACAGCAGGTACTCTTGGTGATGGGCTAGGAGCTGTGAACCGCCTGGTTGATAGCATGGAGATTACGTCGGATGGTGAAAACGGCACTCATATTATCGGCATAAAGATGCTCCGAAAAAATAGTTTCCCCATGCCAGCACATGAAAACCCATTCGACATTGCTGCCGTTTCCAGAGCCATCCCTGGGCATCAGGTAAATGGTGATGCTTTTGTCATCAAGCACGCAAACCACCGTACATTGGTAGCTGTTATCGATGGCGTAGGTCATGGAACATTTGCACATAAGGCATCAACGACTGCCAAAGCCTATATCGAAAGTCATTTCGAGCAGGATCTTGAGCATTTGCTTATGGGGTGCTCTAGAGCATGTCGTGCCACCAGAGGGGCAGTTATGACACTGGTTGCTCTCGAGTGGCAGGAAAGAAACATGCACTATGCAGGTATCGGTAATATCGAATCACGGATTTTCAATGCCTTAACAGATAAGAAACTAATAGTTCGGCGTGGCATTGTTGGCAACAGAATGCCCCCGCCAAAATCTTCGCTGGAGAGTTGGAATAGCGGGGCGGTTATGGTGCTGCACTCTGATGGCATTAGTACAAAATGGCAGTGGCATGAATTGACGCCAGTGATGCACCTAGGCGCCAGCGCCGTAGCCCAGCGAATTATGGAGAGGTATGGCAAAGGTAATGATGACGCAACTGTGCTGGTAATCATGGATAAAGCCGAGAAGCCTCATGACTGATCAGGTCCAGCAGTTGCAAGCTTATATTGAAGAGTTGGAAAACGAACTGGCTGACTCCAGCCAAGGACTTATTGCCATCACCTTAGAGCTTGAAAACGCACAGGAGCAGTATAAAAATATTGTTGAGAGCAGCCTGCAGGGCATCTACCAGACTGATTTGGATGGGGCCTTCAATTACGTAAACCCCGCATATGCAACGATTTTGGGCTATGGCAACGCTTTGGAGATGCGCGAGGAAGTGTCCGGAGTTGCTCAAGTTTATGTAGACCATGATCGACCAAAACAGATTAGTGCAATGCTTGCGGACAGGCAGCCGGTTAGGGGGCTTCTCTCCCCAGCTTATAAACGAGACGGCCAGGCAGTCATACTTTCCGAGAACATTCGCTTCATAACCAACGGAACCGGTGAGCTCACTGGTTACGAGGTCATTGCTGAGGACTTCACGCGTCAGTTCCACAATGAGCAACGAATCATGCTTCTGGCTAAAGTGTTCGACTATAGCATTGAAGGCATCATGATTACCGATGCTCAAACAAATATTCTGGAAGTTAACCGCGCATTCTCTGAAATCACCCTCTATTCGGCAGAAGAAGTCATTGGTAAAACACCTCACATTCTATTTTCCGGGTGGCATAACGATCGTTTTTATAAACAGATGTGGGAGAGTCTCAACAACAAGGGTGTCTGGCAGGGGGAAATTACAGATCGACGTAAAAACGGGGAACTGTTTGTTCAGTGGGTGACCATATGCAGCGTAAAGGACAATAACGGCGAGGTCAGCAACTATATTAGCATTGTCAATGACATCACTTCAAAGAAAGAGTCCGAAAAGAAGATTCACCAGTTAGCCTACTACGATATATTAACACAGCTCCCCAACCGAACGTTGTTTTACGATCGGGTAGAGCAAGCCATTCGCAAAGGAGCGCGAGAAAGCCATAAGTTTGGCATTCTCTTCATAGACTTAGATAACTTCAAAAACATTAATGATACCTTAGGACACCTAGTCGGAGACAGGTTTCTGATCAAAGTCTCCTCCCTGCTACGTACCTGTGTCCGAGAAGAAGACACTGTCGCTCGGCTGGGCGGTGATGAGTTCATTATACTTCTTGAGGATCTGAAAGATGATCAGGATGCGGCCATTGTGGCAAAAAACATTCTAAAGAATCTTGTCGGGACGGTGGCTGTCGATAAGCACTTGCTTTCCAGTGGCGCCAGCATCGGTATCAGTGTTTTTCCCAGCGATGGAAATAAACTGGATGACCTGATCAAACGCGCTGATTCTGCTATGTACAATGCCAAGGAAGAGGGTAAAAACGATTACCGGTTCTTCACATCAGATATGAACGCGAGAGCCATGGAGCGCTTGCGGATTGAAACTGATCTCAGAAAAGCAATAGAAGAGGAGCAGTTCCAACTCTATTTCCAGCCAACGAAACACTTGGGCCAAGAGTTTATCTCAAGCGCGGAAGCCTTGCTCAGATGGCAGCACCCAACCTACGGCATGGTGTATCCTGATACATTCATGTCAGTCGCTGAAGAATCTGGTCTAATCAATCAGATTGGCAAATGGGTTTTCAAATCAGGAATGGCTCAGGCTGCCAAATGGCATTCTCAGGGAAAGCGGGTGCAAATTTCAATCAATGTGTCTGGTAGACAGCTGCGACAACCACACCTTATTGATGAGATTATGACGCAACTGCTAGAGACCAACTGTGACCCCACTCTTATTGAGTTCGAACTGACAGAAAGCGCCATTCTAGAGTTCCCTGATAAAGCTATAGAAATCCTGCGAAAGCTCCGCGCTCAAGGCTTTAGTATCGCACTTGATGACTTCGGCACAGGATACTCATCCTTAAGCTACCTGAAGCAGCTGCCTGTTGATAAAGTGAAAATCGACCGTTCTTTTATCTCCGGGTTGCCTGACGATAAAGACTCAAGAATCCTTGTTGAAGCCATCATTGCTCTATCCCATAAAATGGGGTTGTCTGTTATTGCCGAAGGGGTTGAAAACGAAGAGCAGCTAGATTTCCTCGAGACGCAAAAGTGTGCGAAAATTCAAGGCTATTTCTATTCGAGGCCTCTTTCTGTGGATGCTTTTGAAGACTTTGTGCGCAGACATTCACACCCTCTAAGCAGTAGTTCTAACTAGCTATCACACGGTCAACTTGGCCTCGATCTCTGCAACCTGCCCCTCTTCATGATTGGCATAGCCGAGCCTGAAGGCAAAAGACCAGAAGCAGGCCTCACGAACAAAGTAGGCATGATTGTCCAGGTAGTGAACACAGACCCCTTTGGCTCTGTTCTCAACTGCAAAGGAACTGATTCGGGAAAATGATTCGGCTATAGTTTTGGCTCGGCTGCTTTTCATGGCTCTCTCCTTTATGTCGGTTTCTTATATACATCTATCGCACTACTGTTAATAGGCTTGAGCATAAATCATGCCGATAAGAACAGGATTACTTCTTGAGTGTCAGCACCGCGCCATACATCATCTGCCTATGCGAATCACCACCTGGAATGTGAACTCCCTCAACGTGCGTCTGCCACATCTGCTTGAATATCTGGCCGAATTTGAGCCGGATGTTGTGGCACTGCAGGAGACCAAGGTGCCCGACGAAAAATTCCCAGTTGCAGAGGTGGAAGCTGCCGGTTATCGGGTCATTTTTTCCGGCCAGAAAACCTATAATGGTGTCGCCACCATCAGCCGCGATGAGGCAACCGATATGGTTACTGATATTCCCGAGCTTGATGACCCACAGCGCAGGCTGCTGGCTACAACCATCAACGGCGTACGAATTGTTAATGTCTATATTCCCAATGGTCAGGAGGTAGGCTCGGAGAAATACGCCTACAAATTCCACTGGTTGCATGCTTTTAAAGATTACCTGAAGGGTGAGCTGGAGAGGTACCCGCAGCTGGTGCTGCTGGGTGACTACAATATCGCCCCCACTGATCTGGATGTGCATGACCCCATGCGCTGGCAGGGTAAAATCACCTGCTCAGAGCAAGAGCGTGCAATGTTTAGGGAGCTGGTGAGTCTGGGGCTCACCGACACAGTAAGAAGCCTCCATCCCGATGAACCGATGTTCAGCTGGTGGGACTATCGCATGAATGCATTTCGCCGCCGCTGGGGTATCCGCATTGATCACCTGCTTGCTACCGAATCCATGCGGCCGTGTGCGGCTGGTGTAGCCACGGATTACCGGGCCAGAGAGCGCCCCAGCGACCATGCGCCGGTGTGGGTGAATTTCGCCTAGGAGCCGACCGATCAGAAAACGCAGCAGCCCCAAGTACGCAAAAACAGCCGTGATGGGGAACACAGCCTGAACAGTTCACCGGGTTACATTTCCGGCGATGGTTTTCCCACTATTGTCAGGTCAGGCGATGACCTCTGTCGCATCGGCCAGAACATCGTAGTGAATCATATCATATGATGAAGTCCCGGGTTTTCAGCGTCCCATCGCTTTACCTGTTCGGTTTCACCAACTAGGCTAGCAGGCTTAGTTTCCGGAGGCTGGTTTTCTTATGTTTAATCGCATGTTCGGGGTTTTCTCCCGCGATATTTCCATCGATCTGGGCACTGCCAATACGCTGATTTATGTGCGTGGCGAAGGCATTGTCCTCAATGAGCCATCCGTGGTGGCAATTCATGTCGGCGCTGGCAGACAGCACCGCAGGGTGCTGGCAGTAGGTACGGATGCCAAACGCATGCTCGGCCGCACTCCGGACAGCATTCAGGCAATCCGTCCGTTGAAAGACGGCGTTATTGCCGACTTCGTTACCACCGAAGAGATGCTTAAACAGTTTATTCGCAAGGTTCATAATCGCACTTGGGGCATACATCCGCGTATTGTCATCTGCGTGCCTTACGGCTCCACACCGGTAGAGCGCAGGGCAATCCGTGAATCCGCCCTTTCTGCTGGTGCACGTGAGGTTTACCTGATCGAAGAGCCTATGGCGGCAGCAATCGGTGCCGGGCTTCCTGTGACTGAAGCCTCCGGATCCATGGTTGTGGATATTGGTGGCGGTACCAGTGAGATCGCCGTGATCTCTTACGGCGGCATCGTCTATTCGCGCTCGGTACGTGTCGGTGGCGACAAGATGGATGAGGCGATTATTAATCACCTGCGCCGCAAGTACAGCCTGCTGGTTGGTGCTCCAACAGCTGAAAGAATCAAGATGGAGCTGGGCAGCGCCTTCCCACAGGAGACGCGCCGTGAAATGGAAGTCAAAGGCCGGGATCTGATCAATGGTGTTCCTAAAAACCTCCGACTCGACGACTCAGAAATTCTTGAAGCCCTTACCGAGTCCGTTAATGCGATTATCGAAGGTGTGAAAGTCTGTCTTGAGCGCACACCGCCTGAGTTGGCCGCAGATATTGTCGATAAAGGCATCATGCTTACTGGTGGCGGCGCTATGCTGGTAGGATTGGATCAACTGCTTCGCGAAGAAACGGGGCTGCCGGTGACCGTTGCAGAAAATCCTCTGGACTGTGTAGTGCTGGGCAGTGGCCGAGTTCTTGATGAACTGGATCGCATGCGAGGCGTGCTCTTCGAGGAGTAATTCGTGAAAACCGTCAAACGTCGCTACAAGCTGTGGCTGATAAGTGTGATGGTTTTTACCGGCCTTCTTATCATTGCCCGAACATCTGCAGGCTCCTGGCCGATGTTGGCCTCCTGGCCAGCGCTTGAAGCACTGCATGCCCCTGTGCAGTGGTGGCAGGATTCCAGTCTCTGGTTCTCGGAACGGCAGAAACTTCAGGCCGATTACCAGGCATTTCGAAAAAAAGCACAGCAACAGGCATCGCTCATTCAGGAGGCTAACTCGCTGCGCGAAGAGAACAGGCAGCTTCGCAAAATCCTCGATATTTCCGGTATCACAGGCTATCGCTGGCATGCCGCCAAGGTGCGCGGTCGAAGCCCTGAAGCGATGAGCCAGCGCATCCTGCTACAGGTGCATGGAGTATCGAAAGATGATGTCATCGTATCTAGCGAAGGGTTGGTTGGCGTTGTAGATAGCACTGCGGAAGGCCACGCCACAGTACGAACCATATTCGATGCCTCACTTGCTGTTCCGGTCACAATTCCCGGCTCATCACTGGCTGCGCTTGCCCGAGGGCAGGGAGAAAGCCTCTCCATCGACTTCGTGCCCGAAGAGTTTGCGCTCAAACCGGGACAGGTGCTCTATACCAGTGGCGCGGGTGGTCTTTTTCCACCTGGTATCTCTGTTGCCCGCATTATCGAGGTTAAAGCCGTTCCGGGAGAACTGTTTGTTAAGGCCTCAGCAGCCCCGACTGCCCACTGGCAACGCGATAACTGGTTAGCCGTAGCTTCACACCTTCATACTGACGCTTCGCAATGATTGCGACTTCCATTGCACTGTTAGCACTGCTGGGGCTGAGCCTCAATCTCGCATTCTCAGCATCGCTCATCCAGCCAGACTGGGCCATGGCACTGCTATTAGCCGGTATTCTTGCGCGGCGACACAACTGGGTATGGGTGCTGCCGGGCATCTTCATTCACGATATCGTACTGCACTGGTCGGTGGGGCTGAGTTTTGTTTTCGTAGCATTGATTCCGTTTGTGATGGTTTATTTCGATGAACATCTGGGGGTAGGGCTGCCGCAACGGATTATCATGATGTTCATCGCGACCTTAAGCCTGCTTCACTGGGGATGGGAATTTACCGCCATACTCCTGACCCTCTGTTTCTGCGTGCCAATCTGGTATCTGTTAACGAGTCTTTATGCGCAAAAACCAGCTTGAAAGCCGCCAGCGTTTTGATCTGCGCATGCTCTTCTTTTTTGCAGTCACGCCGCTTCTGCTGGGCGGACTTATGTTGCATTTGTTGCAGCTGCAGTGGACTCAGCATGAGAAGCTGGCCCTGCAGGCAAATGAAAATCGCCTGAATATCGTGCCGGTTCTTCCTGTTCGGGGTGAAATTACTGATGCCAACGGCAAAGGGCTTGCTGTAAACAAAATAGCATACCGGGTTCTACTGATTCCGGAGCGGGTTAAAAAACTGGATGAAACACTGGCTACGCTTGCCGATGCACTGCAGTGGAGCGAGAGAAAGCAGTCACAAATCCTTAAGCGCATTAAATCGTCACGTCCGGATCGTCCTGTACTGCTGGATGATAAGTTGCAGTGGCTGCAGGTATCTCCCATTGCAGCCCGACTTCACCACCTCTCCGGTATCGATGTTGAAGCGGGCAGCTATCGCTACTACCCCTATGCTGAGCTTACCTCGCACCTGATAGGATATCTCTCACTGGCCCGTAAGTCTGATCTTGATAATGGCTTTCTCTCCACCGAGTTTATCGGCCGCACAGGTGTCGAAAAGTCGTTTGAAACCTATCTGCACGGTACGCCTGGCTCCCAACAGGAGGAGGTCGATGCGCACGGACGCCGTATTGCAGTCATCAAGCGGACTCCATCTATTATGGGTCAGCAGGTGAAGCTGGCCCTCGACATTGATGTTCAGAAGGCAGCCTCAGAAGCACTGGGGGAGAGAACCGGGGCTGTGGTTGTGATGGATGTCGAAACAGGTCAGATCATCAGCATGCTGAGCCAACCGGGATATGACACCAACCGCTTCATCACAGGGCTTGAAACGGAGCAGTGGCAGGAGTGGCTCAACAACCCCGACAAACCGCTGCTTAACCGGGCAACTCAGGCAGCTTATCCTCCGGCATCTACATTTAAAATGCTCACAGGACTTGCAGGGTTGGGACAGCAGGCCACTCTGGCAACCGGCCATACGCAGTGCCCCGGTTACCTGGAACTGGCTGATCGCAACCTTCGCTGCTGGAAACGGACAGGACACGGCGATGTGTCACTGCACTCTGCGCTGGTGCATTCATGCGATGTGTATTTCTACAAGCTGGGCGACCAGATTGGCATGGGTGCGATCAGTGACGAAGCCCAAAAATGGGGGCTGGGAGAAAAAACCGGTATCGACCTCTCCCCCGAATCGCGCGGCATTATTCCTGCTCTTCGCCCCAATATGATGGCTGCAATGAACAGCAGTTCATCCAGACGTAAGCACTGGTTCCGTGGTGAAACGATGATCACTGCTATAGGGCAGGGACAGCTCACCACCACCACGTTGCAGATTGCCCGTCTTGCTGCTGCCATTGCCAATGGTGGCAAAGTGCTGAAGCCCCAGCTGCTGGCCGATTCCGAAAGTGAGTTGATGCATCAGGTTGATGTTAAGCCAGCACACCTGAATATGATTCATAATGCGATGCGGGATGTTGTTGCCACCCCGGGAGGCACAGCATTCTGGGCCCTCCGCTCCGCTCCCTGGAAAATGGCTGGTAAAACAGGGACGGCTCAAGTGGTCAAAATGGCTCAGGATGATGATAAGAAAGGAAAATTAACCGCACAACAGGTACTCAAGCGGCATAAGGATCACGCATGGTTCATGGGGTATGCGCCGTATGATAACCCTAAGGTGGCGATAGCTGTTTTTGTTGAGCATGGTGGACACGGTGGTAGTGATGCCGCCCCTGTAGCTGCTGCCATCATCAGAACCCTTGCCGCCAAAGAGGCACCTCAACCATGATTAGAGCTCTTCGTTCCTTAGACTGGCCGTTGCTGGCGACCATGGCCTGCCTGATCGCTCTGGGGCTGGTTACACTCTATGCCGCTATTCATCAGGGTGATGCAGCACTATGGAGAAGGCAGCTCATTTTCCTGAGTATCGGCTTTTCAGTTTTCCTGTTTCTCTGCTTTGTCCCGGTACGTGTTGTAGGGCTGGCCAGTTGGCCCTTCTACATTGTTGCCCTTCTTCTTCTGGCCATGGTTCCGCTGATCGGCGATGTCCAGATGGGTGCGCGACGCTGGCTGGATTTGGGGATAATGAACCTGCAGCCCTCAGAACTGATGAAGTGGGCATTGATGCTTGTACTGGCCAGCTGGTTTGCCAGTAGGGAGGCCGATTCGCTCAAGGATTTGGGGGTTGCTCTTGCTTTGGCGCTGGCCCCTGCCTCTCTGATTATCATTCAGCCGGACCTGGGGACAACACTTGTATTGCTGTTTGCCGCCACTGCCCTGCTGATCGCTTCAGGCCTGCCCTGGCGCTGGTTCGGCATTGCCGTGACTCTTTCACTCGCCTCACTTCCAGTCTTGTGGCATTTCATGCACGCCTACCAGAAGCAACGGGTGCTGACTCTGCTTGATCCGCAGTCCGACCCGCTGGGAGCAGGTTACCACGTCATCCAGTCGACCATTGCGATCGGTTCGGGAGGCCTGTTTGGTAAAGGTTATATGCAGGGAACACAGGCCAGCCTTCACTTCCTGCCAGAGCAGCACACCGACTTTATCTTCTCTGTGCTGGCTGAAGAGGGCGGTTTTGTCGCAGCTTTCATTCTACTGCTGCTCTATACCACTCTTATCACCCGTATTCTGATCATCAGCAGTCGCGCCCATTCACGCTTCGGATCACTGGTCTGCATCGGCATCGCTTCGGTGTTTCTGCTCTACATTGCCGTCAATATCGGAATGGTTTCTGGGCTGTTGCCTGTTGTAGGGTTGCCACTTCCCTTTATCAGCTACGGCGGATCTGCACTGGTGACCATGCTTGCCGCCCTGGGGCTTGTGATGCGGGTTGCCATCGAATCGAAAGACCATATCCCGTGGCAGCGCCCGGGAAGTCCACTGGTTTAATAGTTAGACGCTCAAGAAGGCGGCAACGGACAGCGCTAATGCCAGTGATATAAACACTGTCTTGAGCACAAATCGAAGCGTTGCCTCCTCTGCCGAGTCATGCAGGCGTGCCGACCAGCCTGAGGCAAAGGGCAGAATCGCTATGATGCCTGCCCATGCTCCAAGCAAGAACGACCAGTGCTGGCCAAGCAGCCCGTTCCAGTCAGATTCCAACGATAGATTGAGCAGGATAGCACCAGCCGCCATGACCAGGCCGCACATCGCCGATGTGCCGACGGCCTGTCTGAGATGAACAAAACGCCTGAGCAACGGCACCAGCATGGTCCCTCCTCCAATACCAAACAGGCCGGAGATGTAGCCAATAGGGCCGGATAGAAGCTGCATGGCATAGGCCTGCTTGGCGTGCGGACGGTGTGTGCGCCCATAATCGAATGCTACCCAGGCGTTGAGGGCGGCGATCCCCACCAGTATCCAGAATTGCGGCAGTAGCAGGGTGCTCCACAAGCCCAGTGCAGCCCCAATCACCAATCCCGGAAGCAGGGCAAACATGCTGCTGATATCGACATGGCCAAGACGAAGATGGGCACGGGCTGAGAAAAAGGCGGTAGCCACCACGGCAACCATGCTGGCAAAGATATGTATTGCCATGCCTTCGGAGTCGGAAGGCATAAAGGCGTAAAAGAGAGGGACGTAGATCAGCCCCCCGCCTACGCCTGCGAGTCCGGCCAGCGTACCGCCGATAAGTCCCGCGCCCAGACCAACTATCAGCCCGTAAACAATCAGGCCCAGTTCAATCTCAGCCACCTCTGTATTAGCCCGACTTGCTGTGTTTAAAGAGGAGATAGGATTGATATTCCTCCATGTCCATCTTACCGAGGATATAGAGCTGCTGATCGATCAGGACATCGGGGCTACTGATGGAATGCAGTTTGTTGTGTGCATCAGCCTGTGCGCGGCGTTTCTCCGATTCCGCATAGTCAACACCGTCCGGCCGCCGCATCGCTTCCTCACGCCATTGCTCAGCAGTGTCAAAAATCAGTTTGTGCTCACCCATCCATCAAAAGATACAGCTCAGCAGCTATCAGTCGAGCCTAAAGTCTGTATGATGATAAGGCTCAATTCGATTTCAGCATGGTTGGCCAATCCCGCCTTGCCCTGTTTGAGGAGGAGGTCTGCCTGATGCTCCCTCCTAGGGCTAGAGCTGCTGATTGAAGCACGTTTCTGATGTGGACAATGTGGCACTGGCAAGATTTGCCGGAAGTCTTGGCCAATTTTTCCGGGCTGTATGATATCTGATACTGGCGGCTACTGGCTCATCACTTCACTTCATCACAATATATTCTTACCCGTCAAAATTCCAACCGCCTTCATTTTCTTGCCGGAAAAGAGGCTTTATGAACCATAAATCTACCCTAAACCAGCCTAAAATCAGGTGAATTTACGTCGATTTATTGACGAGGTGCTAAAACAGGGTGCATTCTGACGTATTCGGGGGTGTAGTCCTTCGCGATATTTGTGATAAGGAGATTACAATAATGGGGCAAAACAAGTATAAAACGAACAGCTTATTCACTAATAATTTTAGAGGTTCAGATGCATCCATGGGAGTAGATGAAGACGACCATGGCTTGGCATTAAAGGTGCGTTCAGAGGAATGCGAGGGAGGGATTCTTCGCAATACCAGCAATGAGGGGATTCAAAAGATGGAACAGCACCGCTTTAAAGCCAGTACAATACACACAAGCGAATATAGGGATGCTTACAAATACGTTGAACAGTATAAGCTCAAAAACAACACATTACGTAAAAGCGAGTGTAGGCATTCATACACTTCCATGGGTGTTTTCTATGAGGATAACCTTGATTTGGCGTGGTACTGTATGAAGGGACTTCCAAGGCCTTGCTTTACTCCAAAGTTATTGGATGAGACGTTAAGCTGGCTAAGAGATTTAAGAAACAACTCTGACCTGAACCACATTAAATATCTGGTCGTCACATCCGACACTCCCGAAGTATTTAACCTTGGAGGAGACCTCGATCTCTTTTGCAAACTAATTCGAACTCGAAACCGGACAGGTTTATTGGAGTACGCAACAGCTTGCATCAAAGCCGTCTATCAGTTTCATACTGGGCTTGATAAAGACATTACGACCATTTCGTTGGTGCAGGGAGATGCTCTGGGAGGTGGTTTTGAAACGGCAATTGCCGGCGAGGTGTTGATCGCAGAGAAGGGCTCCAAAATGGGAATGCCCGAGATTCTCTTTAACCTGTTTCCTGGCATGGGAGCATTAAGCCTTCTTTCTAGAAAGGTCGGCCTCGCCCAAGCGGAAAAAATGATATTGAGCGGAAAGGTGTACTCTGCCCAAGAGATGTTTGAATTGGGAAT
Source organism: Mariprofundus aestuarium (assembly GCF_002795805.1). Lineage (NCBI taxonomy): Bacteria > Pseudomonadati > Pseudomonadota > Candidatius Mariprofundia > Mariprofundales > Mariprofundaceae > Mariprofundus > Mariprofundus aestuarium. The sequence goes on from NZ_CP018799.1 coordinate 79,832, forward strand.
TGTCGACGTGCTGGTTGAAAAAGGAGAAGGTAAACAAGCAGTTTATGATTATCTCAAGAGAGAAAGCAGGGCAAGAAACGGCTTCCGTGCACTTCGTCGGGCAAAACGTTTTTGTAACCCGGTCAGCTATGAGGAACTGGAATCGATTACATCTGTATGGGTTGATGCGGCTCTTGAATTGACCGCGAAAGACCTGCGCATGATGGAACGGCTAATAAACAAACAGACTCAAAAGGCGGGATAAATGGAGCGTAGCATGGCTCCTTGGAGTGTTATTGCCCCTGAATTTGGATGAAACAGGTCAGACTTGCCCTAGGTAATTGCGTAGGGACTCACATCCCTGCCTGAGGGCACTATCCAGCTGTTTGCAATAATTGACCATTTTAGAATGGTCGATGGTGCTGCCTATTTCTTCTATTTCATTGCATAGCATAACAACATCTTTCACACCGAGCGTGGCTGCAGAGCCTTTTAATCCATGAATCCTTAATAGATACTCTTGGCCATTATTCTGTTCTGCCGACAAGCTAAGCTGCACAAGATGTTCAAAGCCTGAGCTTTCGAGTGAACAAATCAGGTGCTCCCGTTTCTCATCTGAGCGGATAAGGCCGAACAGTTCACTAATGACCGCCTCATCCAGGCATCCAGCATTGCCGGATCGTGAAGCCCCATCGCTGCTCTGCTTCTCCTGCTCTTCTTCACGATGACCTGAGTGCTCAGAGATCTTTTCCAGCAGGTCAGAGGCCCTGACTGGCTTCGTCAGGTAATCATTGGCTCCAGCCTCCATGCACTCGCGCACCGTATTCGGCAGAGCATCGGCACTAAGCATCAGTACCGGCGTGGATGCACTGGTGTCCATAAATCGAAACTGTTTAAGGACATCGAGGCCGCATACCTTCGGCATGTTCATATCAAGAATAACGAGATCGTACTCCTTCTCTTCGGCCAGGGCATCGAGCGCAGCTTCACCATCATCGACGAGCTCAGTGTGGTGTCCAGCACGATTAAGGATTTCATAAATCACCTCCTGATTTACCGGATTGTCTTCGGCCACAAGAATATTGAGCGGCCGCTGTTTCATCTTCCGCTTCATTACATCATTGATGGAGATAACATCGGCGGAGTGGTGAACGACACTGGATGCATGCAAGGCATTAAACAGCAGCGACTCCTGTATAGGCAGGTGAAGTACAGAAGAGAAGCCCGCCTCTACCATGACCGGATCTGCTGACTGCTCTTTGTCCGATTCAATCAGAATCAAGTCAAGGTTTGACAGGTCACTTTTGTCCCGGAGGGCATGGGCAATCAGTTCAGGTTTACATTGCAATGCGTCGCGACTAACCATGACCACATCGTATGGCTGACCTGTCGACCAGGCATCCACGATATTGGATAAAAGAAATTTTTCGTCCTCAATAAAAGCGTAATTCGTACCCCAGCGACTGAGCATCTTCTCCAGGGGGTTGCCCGGATACCTTTCCCCCAGCACCAGAATATTGACCTTGGTCAAGTCTTGCGAGGCGACGGTTTCTGTCTGTTGTTCAAGTGGAATCTCAATGGTGAAGGTGCTGCCTACACCCTCAGCGCTGAACAAACTAATGGAGCCCCCCATCATCTCCGTCAAGTTTTTTGCGATAGTGGTGCCAAGGCCCGTGCCGCCAAAACGCCTGGTGATGGTGGTATCAGCCTGAGAGAAGCGTTCGAATATCTTTTTCTGCGCCTCTTCGGACATGCCGATTCCTGTATCAATCACCTTGAAAGTCAGTCGTGTCTCCTCACTGTTTTCGGTCAGACTGAGGCGTACATTGACACTTCCATGTTCGGTGAATTTTACCGCATTTCCAATAATATTGAGCAGGATCTGCTTCAGGTGTTTGGGGTCGCCAACCAGCGCGAACGGCACTTGCGGATCAATATGCAGGCTAACCGTGATGCCCTTTGCTCCAGCTTGGCCTTCAAACATAGCTACAACACCATGCATAAGCTGATGCATATCAAACGGCGATTTTTCCAGCTCAAGCTTTCCAGCTTCGATTTTAGCTATATCGAGAATGCGCTCGATCAATCCGAGCAGGTGATAGGCCGACTCCTTAATGACAAACGCAAAGCGTTTCTGTTCCGCATTCAGCTTGGTACTCAGAGAGAGGTCATTCATTCCGATGATGCCATTCAGCGGCGTTCGCAGTTCATGGCTCATATTGGCTATAAACTGAGATTTGGCCTGATTGGCTGCCTCTGCATCGCTAATTGCCCGATGCAGTTTTGTGATTAGGCTGGCCATGTATAAAGGAACAATAATAATCGCTATTAATATAGTTCCACTAAACCAGATGTGTTGTATCCAGAATGGATTTACTATGCATGCAGTTATGAATCCTGCTAAAGCCAGGAGCATGGAGATATACAGGTATTTAATGCCATAGCGGAACCCATTGCCTGTAATTACCCATAAATAGACAGCCAGTAATGGTGCTGCCGTTTCGCCTGCAAGAAAAAGACCTGTCGAAATAGCAGACATGTCTCCAATAGCCCCGATGACTCTTCGAGGATGACTTGAGTCTGGCGCAGCAACGATCCAAACAAAGAGAAACAGTGATAGAAGAAGATATGCAGCGCTTACCTTATATGCGGTCGAAAAATCAAAATAGAAAAACCATGTAAATACAATCGCCACAAGAATGGAGCGGACAATGGCTTGCTCATGCTCTGAGTCCGAGCGACTGCGAAGGCGCCTCTTCACGAATGTAAGCCATTTGATCCCCATATGGCTACGCTAACAGCTTTAACTGTGCCATTTCACTTCTTTTCTGGCCTGGGCTCGAATTTCAGGCAGTTGATATTGGAGGCCACCTGCACTTCAAAACAGGGAAGCATTCCCGATTTGAATTTGAATGCACGGCAGCCGTGCGGTCTGTTCTGATCCCAAGTGATATAATAGTGCCTGCAGCCTCGGCACTGCGGTTTTTTCGTAGTGTCGGACGGGCTAGCCATCAGTCGTCCAGATCAACCTGCACCATGCCGTTCTCCACACGGACTGGAAAGGTATCGATATTTTCATATGCAGGCGGGGTCAGCGACCGGCCATCGCGGATACAGAAGCGAGCCCCATGGCGAGGGCAGATAATCTGGTCGCCTTCGCAGGCACCGCTGGCCAGCTCGCCACCATCATGGGTGCAAACATCCTCGATCGCGAAAAACTCACCATCGAGATTGAACACCGCGATCTCAGCATAAGGCGTCACCACCACCTTGCGACTTCCCGCCGGTAATGCGCTCTCCGCTACTACATCGATCCATTCAGACATCTCTTTCTCCTTAACCCGGTTTCCCGTCCAGTCGCGGTCGCAACAGAAGCATCGAATAGCGGATGGTAAATATCAGGAATGCGATGATCCAGCACGTTGCGCTGATCTCCACCGCACGCTCAAGCCAGTCAGGGTACATCAGTGGTGCAATAACCCGTACACAGGCAGCTACAACCATCAATCCGAATGCAGCCGGCATCCACGGAAGCGCCCGCACGGGCCGTCCAGTGTGGCCGAGTGATACCCGCGCCATCATGCCGAGTGTAAACATGCTGACTGCCCCGATCGTCCATGCATGCACGGCATGCACAACGCCAAGATCCAATAGCAAGGCGCCCGCATAAAAGAGAAAACCGGCAATGATCCAGCCATAACCGATATACAGCACCCATAACATTGGCTCCTTCCAGATTGCAGCCGTATACCAGTGCTGCATGCGTAGCGCGTGCAGGAGGGCAACCGTAATCGCAGCGATTGCAATGATGGCAGGCAGAGGCAACAACAGGTTGAGTGCAGTAAACGCCAAAATTGAAGGCAGTGCCAGCTTTTCGATACTCTTGCTTGAGCCTGTCTGAGCGCCGGTTGTCTTGCCGATAAAAAAGGGCAATACCCGCCCGGCCATCAGCACGATGATAGCAACCAGCGTTAGCACGCCCAGGTGCAGCATAGGTGCCGTGCTCTCTTCAAGCTGGCCGAGAAGATCAAGGTGAATGCCCAGATTGCTGGCCGCCAGCAGCAGGAGCAGTGCCGGCACGCTGTAGTTGTGCGGCTGCTTTGCCTTTTGCAGGTTGCGAAAAAGAACGATTGCCAGCGTGGGAAGAAAAAGCATATCAAACAGGGCAAACAGCAGCGGCGGCATCGGAACGGCTGAGACCAGGCGGGGGATTAACCAGAGCAGGACCAGCAGCGCCAGCGGCCAGCCGGTCGGTGTTGGCAGGCCCGTCCAGTTGCGCACCGCTGTGAGCAGGAATCCTGCAACCACGGCCACGGCGAATCCGAAGAGCATTTCATGCGCGTGCCAGAGCGAGAGATCAAAATAGTTGTAGTGCCAGATGCCGGTTACAAAACCACCAAGCGAGGTGGCCATAAACAGCATGGCGAACCATGCCGCAAGCAGGAAGAAGGGGCGGAATCCCAATGCCAGTGGCGCCCAGCCTGCAGGTTTTTCAGGAGCTGCATGGATATCAATTTTCATGTTTTTCTATCCTGTTGAACTTCGCCATCAGGGAGTAAAAGACAGCGCGTTGATGCCTTAAAACATGCCAAGCTGGAGGCGTGCCTCATCGGACATCATGGAGCGATCCCAGGCCGGGTCGAACACCAGTTCCACCTCAACACCGCTGACATTGTCGACCGAAAGTGTTTTGAGGCGCACATCATCAACAATGAATGGCCCCATACCGCAACCGGGCGCGGTCAGCGTCATGACGATATCGACATGGTTGCCGCCCTCGTCATCTTCTACAACATGCACGTCGTACACCAGCCCCAGATCGACGATATTCACCGGAATTTCGGGGTCGTAGCAGGTTCTCAGGGCATTCCAAACATCCTGTTCATCCACCGGCCCATCCACCGGTTTCTTCTCTTCCTCGCTTGCTTTGGAAGCCGCGACTTGTTCGTCGCTTTCACCCAGGCCAAGTGCATCGGCATCCTTGCCTTCAATACGGGCCAGGTTGCCTCCCACACTGACGGTGTAGGTGCCACCAAGCTCCTGAGTAATCAGCACCATCGCACCTGCAGGAATGGTGACCGGTGTGCCGAGCGGAATCAGAATCGCATCGACATCGCGGGTTGTAGTAAGTGTATCGCCAGCGCTATTCATTCTGTCTTTGCCACCTCGTCGGAATCTGTAACGGCCGACTTCAGAGTATGCCAGCAGAGTACGGCGCATTTAATGCGACTGGGAAACTCGCGCACACCGGAGAGTACAGCCAGCTTGCCCAGCACCTCTTCGTCGGGAACCTCACTTAGATCGGCTGTAACCATATGCTGGAACATATCGAACTTCGCACTGAATTCGGAGAGCGGCGTACCTTTCACCGCTTCAGTCATCAATGATGCTGAGGCAACAGAAATGGCGCACCCTTCACCTTCAAAGGAGACTTCCTCGATCAAGCCTGCATCGTTTACATTCAGGTAAACGTGGAGCCGGTCTCCACATAGCGGGTTATAACCGTCCGCTTCATGGTTGAATTTCTCCAGCTTGCCGAAGTTGCGTGGACTCTTGTTGTGATCAACGATCACCTGCTGGTATAGATCTCTTAAATCGAACATCAGCCGAAAATCTCCTGTGCTTTTTTCAACGCGGCGAAGAGCGCATCGACTTCGGCCTCTGTGTTATAGATCGAGAACGAAGCGCGTGCGGTAGCCGGCACCTTGAAGAAGTCCATCACCGGCATCGCGCAGTGGTGGCCAGCACGGATCGCCACGCCTTCACGATCAAGGATAGTGCCAAGGTCATGCGGATGCACCCCGTTGAGCACAAATGAGAGTACACAGGCCTTCTCTTTCGCTGTACCAATCTGGCGTAAGCCCTCAAAGGCCTCCGCCTTTGCCGTGGAGTAGGCAAGCAGCTCCTTTTCACGCTTCTGAATGGCATCAAAGCCAATTTCCTGAATGTATTCGATCGCCCTGCCGAAACCGATGGCGCCGGAGATGTTCGGAGTTCCCGCTTCGAACTTGTAGGGCAGGTCGTTATATTCGGTCTTCTCGAATGTCACCATGCGGATCATGTCACCACCGCTCTGATAAGGGGGCATGGCCTGCAGCAATGACTCTTTGGCAACCAGCACACCGATACCGGTCGGGCCGTACATCTTATGCGCACTGGTGACGTAGAAATCTGCATCAAGCGCCTGAACATCAACCGGCAGATGTGCAGCCGCCTGTGCGCCATCCACCAGAACTTTCGCACCCACGGCATGGGCTCGCTCAATGATTTCGGCAACCGGGTTAATGGTGCCCAGTGCATTGGACATATGAACCACGCCAACCAGCTTGGTGCGCTCACTCAAAAGCTCGTCGAGCGATTCCATAATCAGCTCGCCCTTCTCGTTGATCGGAATGACCTTGAGTGTTGCGCCAACATGCTCGCAGAGCATCTGCCACGGCACGATGTTGGAGTGATGCTCCATATGCGTGATCAGTACCTCATCACCAGCGCGTACGTTGTAACCGCCCCAGCTGTGGGCCACCAGATTGATCGCTTCGGTAGTGCCTCGGGTGAAGATCACTTCGCGTACGGAGCGGGTATTAAAGAACTCGGCAATAGTCTTGCGTGCACCTTCATAGGCTGCTGTGGCGCGCTCAGAGAGTGCATGTACACCACGATGAACATTGGCGTTGTCGCGTTCGTAGTAATGGGTGATCGCATCAATAACAGACTGAGGTTTCTGTGTGGTTGCCGCATTATCGAGATAAACCAGCGGTTTACCGTAAACCTGCTGGCTTAATATCGGAAAATCGGCGCGCACAGCGTTCAGGTCCATACTCATGTCAGCATATCCTCAAGGCCGGAGAGGTTGGGCAGCTTGGCAAAGGCGGCGCGCTCAATATAACGGCGTATCGGCTTGATCTTCATTTTGGCCAGCAGCTCATCGGCAAAGGCGAAGGTAAGCAGCTGTTTCGCTTCCTCTTCGGAAAGCCCGCGCGACTTAAGGTAGAACAGCTGGTTTTTATCCAGCTGACCCACGGTTGCGCCGTGCGCACACTTCACATCATCGTTATAGATCTCAAGCTCGGGTTTGGTATCAATCTCGGCGCGGTCAGAGAGCAGAAGATTGGCATTGGACTGCGCCGAATCAGTTTTGACCGCACCCTTGGCCACAACCACTTTACCGTTGAAAACAGCATGTGAACGACCATCGAGTACAGTGCGGTAGCTTTCACGGCTTCTGCAATGCGGAGCCTCGTGGGCTACGCGGGTATGATGATCAACATGCTGGCGGCCTGAGAGAACAAAAAGTCCATTAAGCTCGGATTCAGCGCCGCATTCATTCAGGTCATCCACCACATCAACGCGTGAGAGCGCAGAACCCAGCTCCACCGCATGCATGGTATAGGAGGAGTCCGCCTTCTGGTTCACCTCAACACGACCAAGGTGCCACTGCTTTCCACTCTCCAGCTGCAGGCGGTAATGCTCACAGCGACCGCCGGCCTCTAAACGAATAGCAGTCAGGCTGTTGGTGACTCCTGCCACGTCTGCATTACCTGCAAAGTGTTCGATAACTTCGAGCTCTGCGTGCTCACCGATTGTAATGCCGGTACGCAGATGCACAGCACCACCACTGTTGATATGCAAAATATGCAGAGGCCGATCCAGTTTCAGATTTGCAGGCACACAGATGCAGCAGCCATCTACTGCCTTCGCCGCATTCACAGCCGTCATACCACTGGCAAACGGCGCATCGGCCTTATATTCCATTAACTCAATCATCTTCTCAGGCTCATCCTGAATCAGGGACGCCAGTGAAGTTACGTTGACAGTTTTCGGCAGCTCTGAAGCCTCAGCGTCAAAACGACCATTCACGAATAAAACCGTATAGGCATCGAGACCGGCAATGGCAAAAGTATCACGATCGACCTCGCCTTTAGCCACAACATCCCACCACTGCTCACCGAGCAGAGCGGTAATGCGGGTCAGGTCACTGTATTTCCAGTCTTCATCACGCGCACTTGGCAGTCCGGCCGCCTCGAAGGCCTGCCATGCCGTTTCGCGAGCGGCTTGCAGTGTGGTACTCATGCAGCGGCCTCTTCTCTGACCCAGTCATAACCACGCTCTTCGAGCTCGAGGGCAAGGGATGCATCGCCAGTTTTCAGGATCTGTCCGTTGACCAGCACATGCACCACATCGGGTTTAATATAATCAAGCAGGCGCTGGTAGTGGGTTACCATGACCACCGAACGGTCAGGCGCTCGCAGGGTATTCACACCTTTGGCGACAATGCGCAGGGCATCGATATCCAAGCCTGAATCGGTCTCATCAAGCAGTGCCAGTGACGGCTCAAGTACTGCCATCTGAAAAATCTCGTTACGCTTTTTCTCACCACCGGAGAAGCCTTCATTCACACCGCGTGACAGAAAGGACTGATCAAGTTCCACCAGTTTTGCCTTCTCTTTCACCAGCTGCATGAACTCCATTGCATCAAGCTCCTGCTCGCCCTGATGTTTACGACGGGCATTCACACCCGCTTTAAGCAGGTAGGTGTTATTTACACCAGGAATCTCAACCGGATACTGGAATGCGAGAAATACACCTTCCCAGGCGCGCTCTTCCGGGCGCATCTCCAGCAGATCCTTACCCTTATAGATAATCGTTCCCTTGGTGACTTCATAGCCGTCGCGGCCGGCAATCACATTGGAGAGTGTAGACTTGCCGGAACCATTCGGCCCCATGATGGCGTGCACTTCACCAGCACCAATCTCCAGATTGATCCCCTTCAGGATCTCTTTGCCGCCTACTGAGACGTGTAAGTTCTCTATCTTAATCATTGTCATTCCTTATTATCCCACTGCGCCTTCAAGGCTAACTTCCATCAATCGGTTCGCTTCAACTGCAAATTCCATCGGCAGTTCGTTAAATACATCTTTGCAGAAGCCGTTAACGATCATATTCACTGCATCCTCTTCCGAGATGCCACGGCTCTGACAGTAGAAGAGCTGGTCTTCTCCAATCTTCGAGGTGGTTGCCTCGTGCTCCATTGTTGCCGTCGCATTCTTCACCTCCACATAAGGGAAGGTGTGTGCACCGGACTTATCACCGATCAGCAATGAATCACACTGGGTGTAGTTGCGCGCGTTCTCGGCATCCTTTCCGATACGTACCAGCCCACGATAGGACTGGTTGCCGCGCCCTGCAGAGATGCCCTTGGAGACAATCGTACTGCGCGTGTTCTTGCCAATATGAATCATCTTGGTGCCGGTATCAGCCTGCTGACACATCTTGGTCAGTGCCACCGAGTAGAACTCGCCCACTGAATGGTCGCCACGCAGTACGCAGCTCGGATACTTCCATGTAATCGCACTGCCTGTTTCTACCTGAGTCCAGGAGACCTTGGCACGATGACCACGGCACTCAGCGCGCTTGGTTACGAAGTTATAGATGCCACCAAGCCCGTTCTCATCACCCGGGTACCAGTTCTGAACGGTTGAATACTTAATCTGCGCATCATCCATCGCCACCAGCTCAACGACAGCTGCATGCAGCTGGTTCTCATCGCGCTGCGGGGCCGTGCACCCCTCGAGGTAAGAGACGTAGGCCCTCTCCTCGGCAATGATCAGTGTGCGTTCGAACTGACCTGTATTCATCGCATTGATGCGGAAATAGGTGGATAGCTCCATCGGGCAGCGCACGCCCTTGGGGATGTAAACAAAGGAGCCATCAGTAAAGACCGCTGAATTAAGCGCCGCATAGAAGTTGTCGCCAGCAGGCACGACGGTGCCGAGATATTTCTGCACAAGCTCAGGATAATCGCGCACAGCCTCCGAGATCGGGCAGAAGATCACACCTGCATCCTTCAGCTTGCCTTTAAATGTGGTGGCCACGGAGACCGAATCAAACACCGCATCTACGGCAACACCGGCCAGAAACTCCTGCTCACGCAGTGGAATGCCCAGTTTTGCATAGGTTTCCAGCAGCTTCGGATCAACCTCATCAAGGCTTTTAGGCCCGTCTTTCATCGATTTCGGTGCGGAGTAGTAGGAGACCGCCTGATAATCAATCGGCGGATAACTTACATGCGCCCAATGCGGTTCGGTCATTGTCTGCCAGTGGCGGAATGCCTCCAGCCTCCAGTTCAGCAGCCACTCAGGCTCCTGCTTCATCGCTGAAATATGGCGAACCACATCCTCGTTCAGCCCCGGTGGCAGGGTGTCTGCTTCGATATCAGAAACAAAACCCGCCTCGTATTCGCGGGATGCCATCTCTTCCGGCGTGGATTCGGATTTAGATTGTTTTTTTATGTCACTCATTAGTGCACCTTCGAGATAGCGATGCCGCGCTGCAGGCGGAAGATCGGTACAAAGTTCTGTTCGGTCATGTCGGCCAGCGAGATATCCTGCAGTGCCTGACGCACAGCATCATTGATCCGCTTCCAGTTGTTGCTGGTGGAGCAGACATCGTGCTGGTCACAGGAGCTGTCATCGAGATTGCACTCGGTCAGGGCAATGGAACCCTCGAATACATTGATGATATCACGCACATTGATTTCGGTAGATGGGCGTGTCAGGCGATAACCGCCTTTGGCGCCACGGGTAGAGTCCAGCAGTCCTTCATGGAGCAACATCTGCAGAATCTTACTGACGGTTGGTGACGGAATGCGGGTAATCTCCGCAAGTTCGGCAGCGGTAAACCGCTCCTGCTCAGACGACACCATGCGCGTCATCAGCAGGATGCCGTAGTCCGTCAATTTGGTCAGTCTGAGCATGGCCACCTCTGAGGGGGACCTGTAAACAGGTCACTCCAATTTAAAGGCGACCATTCTAGTCCGGTTTATAAACCGGATCAATATGGTACAAATTAGGGTTATTCAGTCGCAGGTGGTGAAGCAGGGCTGCTTCAGACTCCGTCACGTCATGGATACTGCCAGTGAGACACTGAGCTTGAACAAGGCACCAGTGGAGAGATCCAAGGGGGATTAACAGCATCTTATCTAGGGTTAATTATAGAGGGCCCTTGCCGATAGAAGGTGGTTCGAACCAATTATAGGAGAATGCTTCTATGCCCAATATAGATATTCAGTTCAAAAACATTATAACAAAACAAATGTTTTCATTGCTTGCTTTGGGCCTGATGTCCATTGCAATCGTATAACAAGCCTGCACTCCATGTCGTATTCCGCATTAAAGTATTAAAACATTGCGCCGATATAGGTTTAAATGTGTTTAGCAGCCTGCGGGGGGAGATGCATCAAAATATTGGCTGTGTCGCCATAATATTGTCGCCAAAGAAGTGACGGTTTTTCGGAAGGTGGGTGCCCTGCCCTTTTCAAGATTGGAATGAAAATTGCTCTACTCAGTGCTGTTGAGGCAGCTGAAGCCAGGTAAGCCAATGATCAGAGAGGTAGCTTGATTGTGAATGAAATGGACGAAATGGACGAAATGGATGAAGTAATCCAGGAATTTATCGTTGAGAGCAATGAGAACCTGGATAACTTGGATAATGATCTTCTGGCGCTCGAAGAGGACCCATCAAATGCGGAAATCATGGGTAGTATCTTCCGCACCATTCATACAATCAAAGGAACTTGCGGTTTCCTGGGTTTCGGAAAGCTGGAGAAGGTTTCGCATGTTGGGGAAAACCTGCTGAGCAAGTTGCGCGAGGGCGAGCTTCAACTGACCAAGAAACGGACGACTGCACTGCTACAAATGGTTGATGCAATTCGCCAGATGCTTGTCTGCGTTGAGGAGACCAAAAGCGACGGCGAGAAAGAGTACTTGGAGTTGATAGAAATTCTGGCGGCACTGCAGATCGATGATGCAGAAGCAGAGCAGGGCGATACTCCCCCTGACGCAGCCCCGAGCGTAGAAGCCGAGTTTCCTGAAGAGGAAGTTAAGGTCAAACCAATTGGGGAGATGCTTGTTAGCTCAGGCGTTGCGACCTCCGCTCAAGTGGCAGATGCCATTAAGCAGCAGCTGGATGGAAATAAGGCCCCTGTGGGTGAAATTCTTGTTAATCAGGGTGTGGTTGATAAAGGCTCAGTCGCCAAAGCGGTAGATAAACAGAGCGAGGCTAAGTCTCGGGCGCCTGCTGCCTCCGCTGGTTCCATTCGGGTTGATGTCAACCTGCTGGATCAGTTAATGAATCTGGTCGGCGAACTGGTGTTGATACGCAATCAGGTGCTGCAGTTTGGCGAAACATTCGACAGTCCGGTATTTTCCACAACATCTCAGCACTTGAGCCAGGTGACCTCGGAGCTGCAGGAGCAGGTGATGCAGACCCGGATGCAGCCTATTGGTGGCGTCTGGAGCAAATTCCCGCGCGTGGTCCGGGATCTGTCGCAGGGATGTGGAAAACAGGTTCGCCTTGAAATGGAAGGTAAGGAGACCGATCTCGATAAGTCATTGATTGAAGCGATCAAGGATCCGCTAACGCATCTTGTGCGCAACTCTGTGGATCATGGCATTGAAATGCCGGAGGTCCGCAGTGCCAACGGTAAACCGGCTGAAGGTGTGATAACACTGCGTGCATATCACGAAGGTGGACAGGTCAATATTGAAATTTGTGACGATGGTGCCGGTATAGATCCTGAGAAACTGAAAAACAAAGCACTGGAGAAGGGTCTGATCAGCGAGGATCAGGCTGAGAGAATGGGTGAAAAAGAGGCGCTGAATCTGATTTTCAAGGCCGGTTTTTCAACGGCAGCCGCAGTCACCAACATCTCTGGTCGCGGGGTCGGCATGGATGTGGTCAAAACCAACATCGAAAACCTCGGTGGTGTTGTTGATATCTCCAGCCGGTTGGGCGAAGGCACCACCATGCGGATTAAGATTCCTCTGACGCTGGCGATTATTCCGGCGCTTACTATCTCCTGTGCCGGTGATCGTTATGCCATCCCCCAGATCAATCTGATGGAGCTGTTGCTGCTTGAAGGTGAAGACGCCAAATCCGGCATCGAGAATCTTCATGGCGTACCTGTCTACAGACTGCGCGGCAAACTCCTGCCGCTGCTCTATCTAAACAAGGAATTGTGGAATGAAGAGCCTGCAGAGGATGAGGAGGCTAACAACAATATCAATATTGTTGTTTTGAAAGCAGGAGAGCTGCAGTTCGGACTGGTTGTGGATGAGGTCAATGACACGCAGGAGGTTGTTGTTAAGCCGCTTGGCAAGCAGCTGAAGGGAATCAGCAGTCTGGCAGGTGCAACTATTATGGGTGATGGCCACGTGGCCATCATTTTGGATGTGTTCGGGCTGGCTGATAATGCCAAGCTGCTTTCTGAGGCTACTCATCAGGGTGAGGGTGTTCATGGTGAACAAGAAGTCGCGGAAGAGTCAGAGAAGGTCTCTCTGGTTCTGCTGCGCAACCCTGATGGTGGTCGCATGACAGTGCCTCTTTCAGAAGTGACGCGCCTTGAGGAGATCCAGAGAACATCTATTGAACGTGTCGGTAACGAGCAGGTTGTTCGTTACCGAGGGCAGATTATGACCCTTATAGATGTCTTTTCCCTGTTGCCTGAGCGGCGCAGCCCGGAGCGCATCACAGCTGATGCACAAAAAGACGCGGAAAGTGTAGTTGCATACCAGCCCGCTGAAAGCAGCAGCGTAGTTCAGGTTGTTGTATGTACAAAAGATGGTAAAGCCATTGGTCTTGTAGTGGATCAGGTGCTTGATGTTGCAGAGGAGGCTGTTGAGATCTCGGGAGAGTCCAGCCGCAAAGGGGTTTCCGCCACAGCCGTGATTCAGGATCGAGTGACCGAGTTCCTGGACGTTGATGAGGTGATTGCCATGAGCAAGGTAAAACCAGACGGTCAGGCTCGGAGGGGTGATAACAATGCAACTATGTACATTTAAGCTCGGGGATTACTTCTTTGGTGTGAATGTGGAAAAGGTTCAGGAGGTCATCCGCCATCAGGAGATGACCAGAATCCCTCTGGCCAATAAGGAAGTTCGTGGCCTTATCAATCTGCGCGGCCAAATAGTGACGGCAGTAGACCTGCGCCTGTTACTTGGGTTGACCGGATTCTCATCTTCAGATGAGCCGATGAATATCATCATCCAGGATGAAGATGGCGCGGTCAGCTTTCAGGTGGATGAGATCGGAGATGTTCTTGAGGTGGAGGAGTCCAGCTTTGAGTACCCCCCGGAAACACTCAAGGGTATAGCCCGGGAGTTGATTCAGGGAGCCTACAAGCTCACAGACCGACTTTTACTTGTTTTAGATGCCGAGAAGGCCGTGGCGATGACCGCCTGATGTCAGGTGTTCATGCCGCTGTTTTAGGTTAACAACTGGGGAGCTTGATTAACAATGGGGAGAGTGAAATGAAAGAAAAATTACTTATGGGAAGCGAAAACCTTTCCTTGAAGATCAAGCTCAATGTGGCGGTTTCCGTTATCTTTATGGTGGTTATGGGGGTGGATAGAACCTATTCGCTTATAGAGGAAGATCAGCGCGTCATTGCCATGACTGAAGAAGGCGTTGTGAGCACATCCAATAACTATTTTGACAGCCTTAACATGTTGATGCTGGCCGGGGATATGGAAGAGCGTGAAGTGTTGCGCAAAAAGGTGCTTGATAGCAGTGAAAGCATTATTGAAGCGCGGGTATTGCGAGGCGAGCCGGTGAAGCAGCAATATGGGCAGGGAGGTGCTGACGAGCAGGCACACGATGATCTGGACCGTGACGCCCTGCAGGGTGAAAAAATCTCGGTCATTGAGGAGGGTAAGGATGGGCGTGTCCTGACGGTCATCACCCCGTTTGCGGCTAGCGAAAATACGCGGGGCGTGGATTGCCTGAGCTGCCATAACGTACCTTCCGGCAGTATTAACGGCGCAGTTCGCATCTCCTATTCACTGAAGGAGATAGACAGTGAATTGAACCAGGCAATGTGGACGGGTATTGCCATCAGTCTTGGGCTTCTGCTGCTGGGGCTTACCGGCTTAAACGTGATATTGAACTATATCGTGGTCAAACCAGTCGTTAATCTTAGCAACCGCCTGAAGGACATCTCTGAAGGCGAGGGGGATCTGACACAGCGTGTCGAGGTCACAGGCCGCGACGAGATCGGCCAGCTTGCTATATCATTCAACACATTCACTGCAAAGATTCAGGAGACCATTAAGGCCATATCTGCCAATTCACAGACATTAAGTGGTGCAGCTGAAGAGCTGACATCGGTGAGCCAGCAGATGGGAGCCAATGCAGAGGAGACATCCGCTCAGGCGGGCGTGGTTGCCGGAGCTTCTGAGACCATCAGCAGCAATGTTCAGACTGTGGCCAGTGGCATTGAGGAGTTGAGTGCGACAACGCGAGAGATTGCCGGTAATGCTGCAGAAGCAGCCAAGATTGCACTCTCTGCTGTGGAGACAGCCGATTCAGCCAATGCGACCGTGAGCAAACTCAATGTAAGCAGCAGTGAAATTGGTGAAATCATCAATGCAATCAACTCTATTGCACAACAGACGAAGCTGCTGGCACTCAATGCCACCATTGAGGCAGCGCGCGCCGGAGAGGCAGGCAAAGGCTTCGCCGTGGTAGCCAACGAGGTGAAGGACTTAGCCATGGAGACAGGCAAGGCCTCCGATGACATCGCCAAGAAGATCGAGGTGATCCAGTCTGATACCACAGAGGCTGTGGCGGCAATCAGCAAGATCAATGAGGTCATTGCACAGATCAACGAATTCCAGAGCACCATTGCCAGCGCAGTGGAAGAGCAGAGTGCGACAGCCGGGGAGATTTCCAGGAATGTGGCCGATGTGGCTCAAGGAAGTGGCGAGATTACCCAGAATATCGCCGGCGTGGCAGAGGCCGCACAGAGTACATCTACAGGTGCCAATGACACATTGCAGGCCTCAGCGGAACTCTCCCGCATGGCCGCGGAACTGCAGCAGCATGTGGCCAAGTTCAAGTTTGAGTAAGTGAGTGATTCAGAAGCCGGGATTTATTCCGGCTTCTTGATTGGATGCGGATGGCATTGGCGTACTCCATATGCCTTCTGGGGAAATGAACAAGAAAACATTAAATTGAAATCAAGTCTTAGCAGGAGAAAAGAGGCAAATGAAATTCATCACAACTTTTATCGGCAACCTGGGTATTAATACGAAGCTTAGCATGCTTCTGGGGCTACCGATGCTAGGCATACTGATACTGGCAATCATGATGGCCAGTTCGAAATGGGATGAGGTAGATCGCCTGCACCTTCTCGAAGCTTCGTCTGTTCTGAATGTGAAAGTTGGCAACCTGATGCACGAGATGCAGAAAGAACGCAGTGCCAGCGCAGGCTTCCTCGCTTCCAAAGGTGCTAAGTTCAGTAGCATTTTACGCAGTCAGCGTACAGAGACCGATCGAGCCCTTGAGGAGCTCAATGAGTATGCAGACAACCTTGATTATGCTGCCCTGACTGATGAGGGGGTTGCAGCACTCAAGGCCTATAAGAGTAATCTAGGCAACCTGAGCAGCAAACGTTCTCAGGTGGATGCTTTAAATGTTACTGCAGAGGAGCAGAGAGCGTGGTATAAAAAGATCAACGGCGATGGGCTACATGTCGTTGCCATGGGCGTACAGTCCGCTTATGACCCGGAACTGACGGTCAGCGCCGACCTCTCCTTGATGAGTGCAGGCTACCTCACCTTCCTGTCAATGAAAGAGCTCGCGGCAACCGAGAGGGATACCTTAACCTCAGTTTTTTCTGCCGATGTGATAGAGCAGAAAGAGCATGACGAACTGGTGACCTTAATCGGTGAACAGCATGTTTATGAGAGGTTATTTACGGAGATTGGCGAAGATGCATTCGCTGAGGTTTTCCACAACAGCATGAGGGAGCCAGCGGTCACTTCTGCGCTCGCTGAGGTGGAGAGGCTGCAGGAGTTGGCGCGCAGAAAGCACGGTGACTTTGGCGTGGACCCGGAACAGTGGTTCAAGGTTATGACCCAAAAGATTGCCGGCCTGCATAAGACTGAGTCCTATATTGGTGATGACCTTGTAGAAGAAGCCGAGGCAATGGCGTCAGAATCTTTAAACCAGTTATGGAAAATTGTTTTCATCGTTGCCCTCCTGATGGTGTTCAACCTTCTGCAGGGAGTGACCACCGCCCGAGGCATTATCCACTCGCTCAGAGAGACAATGAATGTGCTGCAGGCCATGGCCGAGGGTGATTTGACGCAGCGTGTCAAAGAGCAGTCAAAAGATGAAGTAGGCCAGATGAACGGATACCTCTCCAATGCACTTGACGGCTTGCAGGCAACCATCGCTGCGATATCCGCTAACTCCCAGACCTTGAGTGGTGCAGCTGAAGAGCTGACATCGGTGAGCCAGCAGATGGGAGCCAATGCAGAGGAGACATCGGCTCAGGCCGGTGTGGTTGCCGGGGCTTCCGAGACCATCAGCAGCAATGTTCAGACTGTGGCCAGCGGAATCGAGGAGTTAAGTGCGACAACCCGTGAAATTGCCGGCAATGCAGCAGAGGCGGCCAAGGTTGCGCTCTCTGCCGTAGAGACAGCTGATTCAGCCAATGCAACCGTGAGCAAACTCAATGTGAGCAGCACCGAGATTGGTGAAATCATCAATGCAATCAACTCTATTGCGCAGCAGACGAAACTGCTGGCACTCAATGCTACCATTGAGGCAGCGCGCGCCGGAGAGGCAGGCAAAGGCTTCGCCGTGGTGGCCAACGAGGTGAAGGATCTGGCGATGGAGACGGGTAAAGCCTCTGATGATATCGCCAAGAAGATCGAGGTGATCCAGTCTGATACCACAGAGGCTGTGGAGGCGATCAACAAGATCAATGAGGTAATTGCGCAGGTCAATGAGTACCAGAGTACTATTGCCAGTGCGGTGGAAGAGCAGAGTGCGACAGCTGGGGAGATCTCCAGAAATGTGGCCGATGTGGCCCAGGGAAGTGGCGAGATCACCCATAATATTGCCGGTGTGGCAGAGGCTGCGCAGAGCACCTCAACAGGTGCCAATGACACCCTGCAGGCATCTGCCGAGCTCTCCCGCATGGCAGCTGAGCTGCAACAGCATGTGGCCAAGTTCAGGTTGGCATGAGTGATGCTTTAAGCCGGAGTGAATTCCCGCTTACAGCAAAAGTGTGGATGGTATTGGGAAAGTTAATGCCTTCTGTGGAAAACGAACAAGAATATATGACGCGACGTCACGTGAGGGAATTATGCGAGCTCTGGTAGTTGATGACTCAAAAGCGATGAGAATGATTATCGGGCGAACGGTGAAAGGCCTGGGCTATGAGGTGGCTGAGGGCTGCAATGGCCTTGAAGCCCTTGAACGCCTGAAAGACAGTGGCCCGTTTGATGTTGCACTGGTTGACTGGAATATGCCTGAAATGAATGGTTATGAATTTATTTGTGCTGTTCGAGCCGATGCTGTCTATAGCGACATGAAGATTGTGATGGTGACAACTGAAGCTGAAATGTCTCAGGTGATCAAGGCGCTGGAGGCGGGGGCGAATGAGTATATTATGAAACCATTCACCAAAGAGATGATCCAAGAGAAGCTGCAGATGTTAGGTCTGGACTGAAGATGACCGATAAGATCAGAGTCCTTGTTGTCGATGACTCGGTAGTCATCCGGAGGATGGTGAGTGACGTGCTGGCCAGTGATCCGGCCATTGAGGTTATCGGTGTTGCAGCCAATGGCAGCATTGCCCTTGATAAAATTGCTCAGCTCAAGCCTGATTTGATTACCCTGGATATTGAAATGCCGGTGATGGATGGGCTGCAGACCCTGAAGGAACTCAGGAAGCTCTATCCTCGCCTGAAAGTCATTATGTTCAGCACGCTGACCGAGCGAGGAGCCAGGGCAAGCCTTGATGCACTTTCGCTTGGGGCCAATGATTATGTTACCAAACCGGCCAACGTCGGCAGTGTGGCCGCAGCGCAGCAGTGCCTTCGTGATGAACTTGTACCCAAAATCAAATGTTTCTTCCATCGTGCTCCAGTGCAGCTTCCCAAGGCTCCTGTGGTATCTCCGGCAAAGCCGGTGGTTGCATCTCCAGCGCCCAGACCTGTTACTACTGCCCGCCAGCGCATAGATGTTGTGGCTATTGGTATTTCAACGGGTGGCCCCAATGCACTCATTGAGATGATACCGACGCTGCCAAAGGACTTTCCGGTGCCGATTGTGATTGTGCAGCATATGCCTGAGATGTTTACCAAGCTGTTGGCTGACCGGCTCGATCAGAAATCTGCCATACAGGTAAGGGAAGCGGCAGCCGGGGATAAATTGCAGCCTGGTCTTGCGTTGGTTGCTCCGGGTGGTTTTCACATGGCCCTGGTGCGTAAAGGCGCGTCTGTGGAAGTAGCGCTGAACAAGGACGCGCCTGAAAATTCATGTCGTCCTGCGGTGGATGTTCTGTTCCGTTCAGTTGTTGATATTTATGGCGCCAATACATTGGCGGTTATCATGACTGGAATGGGCCAGGATGGGATGCTTGGGTGTCATAAGGTCAAGGAGGCCGCTGGCCAGATCATTGCGCAGGATAAAGAGAGCAGCGTGGTCTGGGGCATGCCGGGTGCTGTTGCTCAGGCGGGATTGGCTGAAGAGTTGATACCGCTGAATCGTATCGGTGCTGAAATCGTACGCAGGGTTCAAACCGCGCGTATAGGGAGAGTGTAAAAGGTTATGGTCAACGAACACGATTTTTCCTATATCCGCAAACTTGTGTATGATAACTCTGCAATTGTGCTGGAAACTGGTAAGGAGTACCTAGTGGATTCCCGAATTAATCCGCTAGCCAAGGCCAAGGGGTTCTCCTCCCTTTCCGAGCTTGTCAAAAAGCTTCAGCAGACCCCGTATGGTCCTCTTCATTATGATGTGATCGAAGCGATGACCACCAATGAAACAAGCTTCTTTCGTGATGCCCATCCGTTTGAAGCCATGAAGGCACACGTTCTGCCTGAAATGACAGAAAAACTGGCCCTCAGAAAGCGTCTGAATATCTGGTCTGCAGCCTGCTCAAGCGGGCAGGAGCCCTACTCCCTGGCCATGCTGATTAATGATCATTTTGCCGCGCAACCGGGCTGGAATGTGAATATTACAGCCACTGACATCTCAGAAGAGATGTTGAGTTACACAAAAAAAGGGCACTACACACAGCTTGAAATCAACCGCGGGCTTCCGGTGACAATGATGGTCAAGTATTTTGAAAACCATGGCTCGGTATGGAAGGCCAAAGACAATATCAGGAACATGCTTGATTTTCGTAAGCTGAACCTGTCAGGTCCATGGCCGATGATGCCAAAGATGGATGTAATATTTCTGCGCAATGTGCTGATATATTTTGATCAGGAAACGAAAAGAGGCATTCTGAACAAGGTGCGCAATCAACTGAACCCGGAAGGTTATCTGTTCCTTGGTTCTGCAGAGACTACTTTTAACCTGGATGATTCATTTGAGAGGAAATTAATTGGCCGCGCAGTGTGCTATCAGTTGCGTGCATAAAGGAGAGGGTAATGCATTTTAATGAAGAAGATATAAACCGAATTATCACCGATATCTGGACGACCATATTGGACCTGGAAATTGAATATGTTCATGATGGCGTTACCCTTCCGAAGGGGGAGCGGTCAATGGTCGGCTGCATTCAGATTGCAGGCGAATGGCAGGGAGCGGTTACCCTGTTCTGCCCTGATTCGCTGGTACGCAAGGCTACAGCCTCAATGTTTGGCATGACCGAGGATGAAGTGTCGGAAGATGAAATGCAGGATGCACTGGGCGAACTCACCAATATGACAGCAGGCAACATCAATACCCTGTTGCCGCAGGGGTGCTGTATCTCCTTGCCCTCTGTCGCCGAAGGAATTGATTACAAGATCACGATTCCAGGTGGAAAAGTTACCTGCGAACTCGGCTTTTTATGTGAGGGCGAGCCGATGATAGCGGCAGTTGTGGCACGAGGTTAAGTAGTCCGGGAAGAGGATTACATCAATAAATAAAAGAGACAGATGGAGAGTGATATGAAAATTCTGGTAGTAGATGACAGTAAAGCTATGCGCATGATTGTGTTGCGCACCCTGCGTCAGGCCGGGTATGGGGATCATGAGACCAAAGAGGCGGCCGATGGCCAGCTGGGCCTGGATGTTGTCCATGAATGGGCACCGGACGTAATTATTTCAGACTGGAACATGCCGAATATGAACGGATTGGAATTTTTGCAGGCGCTGAAGGCAGAAGGCTTTTCCGGCCTGTTTGGCTTTGTGACTACGGAAGGTTCTCCAAAAATGAAAGAGACCGCCATGGAGGAAGGAGCTAACTTCCTGATTACCAAGCCGTTTACTGCCCAGTCATTCCAGACAGAATTAGGCCCGACCCTGAATGGCTGATCCTGATAACAAGCGCGACTTTTCTCGTGTGGAGACCCATATCGATGCTGAGGTTGATTGTGGGGATAAGATTGTTTGCGGTCGGCTTGCAGATGTAAGCATGCGTGGTGTGCGGCTATTCTGTAATGAAATGCTGCCGCTACAGGCTGAATGCACGGTGAAATGTTTTCTTGGCGAAACCAGGGAGAGTCCGGCATGCATCAAGGCCAAAGGGAAGATTGTACGCTCGACTGAGGAGGGCATCAGTGTCGAGATTTCGGAGATTGATCTGGAAAGCTTTGAGCATCTGCGCAATCTGGTGCTCTTGAATGCCAGCAATGAATCTCAGGTCGAGGGTGAGCTAAAATCTCATTTGGGCCTGAAAAAACCTTCGGCGATATAACTCCACTTAGCTCAGGCTATGAATGACCGCATGCAGGCTCGGAAGAGTAGAGTACTCTTTCAGTCTGCATGCGGTAGCCATGCAAAGTTAACGCTCTTCAGGCGTGGTGATGAGGCCGGCCTTCATAGAGAGCCTTTATGCTCATGGCCACCAGTGCCCCCCCCTTTTGCATTATTCTAATAGAGGCGATACCTCTATCGGTCCAACCCCCTTCTCGCTGACCCTCTCTTATGCAGAACCGATGAAACAATGGCATTATATTTGCTCAACCTTATTCACTATACTCAGAATGAAATAAGGTTGGATCATGGAAGAAAACACTCATAACCCATTAAAAAAGAAAATATGCGGGCTGTTGCAGGATGACAGGGTCGAAGAGGTCAACGCCATTCTGGCAGGTATAGATGGTTTTTCTCTGGCGGCTGCAAACCTGCGTTCTGCCAATTTGCAGGGGATGCACGTGGGTGGGATAGATTTTTCAAATGCATACCTTCGCTCTGCCAACCTGAAAGGACTGGATATGCGCTCCTGCAGGCTCGAAGGCGCCAGCCTGCATGGGGCGAAGATAGCAGGCACATACTTTCCAGATGAGTTGATGCCGGAAGAGATTCTTCTTTCGGTAACGCGCGGCACACGCTTGCGCTACAGATGATATAAACCCACACAAAATAACCGCATGCTACCCCCCCCCCCCCCCCCCTTTCTCTGTAAAAGTCGAGAGATGCCAGACAGGGCTGTGAGATCATTGGATTGCTGTAGTGAAGGAATAAAAAGCTTGGAGGATTTATGTCAGACAGTGGAAAAGAGAATCACACCTTTGATGAGGATGCGCTGAAACAGGCTCTGAGTGAACAGCTCTATGATGAGAGCGAAGCCGCAACTGACCCCCTGAAGTCGATGGAAGAAAATGATGATTTTATCGATCAGGATTCAGAACATATGGAGCAAACAGAGTGGGTCGATGAAGCTTCCACAGAAGATGTTCGTGCCAAAGAGACAAGAATTATTCCAAAAAAAGAGGACGATTTGAATTTCGCAACAAAACCCCTTCCAGATTCTTCTAGCAATAGTAATAAAACAGGCAGTAAGGGGATTTCCCGGATTGTCATGGCTGTAATAGCCCTTGCTGCAGCGGGTTTCAGTGTATCAAGCTGGATGGCAAACCAGAAAATAGCCGCCTTGCAGCTGCAGGTCGAAAGTATTGAAGCGAGAATGAACAGTGGTCTGGGTGTAGATGCAGGTCAGGGGGATCAAGCGCAGTATACTGCGGATTCAGGGCCGGACAATGGAGCCATCCTCATGCAGTTGGCGACGCAGATCATGGAAAACAGAGAGGCGATTAAAGCGCTAGAACCGCCTGTTAAGAACAGCGCTGTTCAAAGCACTACAGATGCGCCAATGGGTGCAAGCAGCTCTGAAGGTTCGACTGCCAGTTTGCCAGCACCTGAAGAAGAGAAAGCCAGAACAGCGGATAAAGAGGTGAAGAAGGTCGCTGAACCACTGAAGAAGGCAGCTGCTGTAAAGTCGGCAAAGCCTATACCTGAAGCTGCCAAATCGGCCGCGCGTGAAAAGGGAGAAGGATGGAGTGTTGTCTTAATGTCATTGAAGAGTGAAGAGATGGCTGATCGAGAGTTGGCAGCCTTACTTAAAAGCGGGCATAAGGCTGAAAAGCATATGGTGAAGGTGCGTGGCGAAACCTACTATCAACTGCGGATGGGCTGGTTTGCGCAGAAAGATGATGCTCATGCGTATATTAAAAATGTCATCACTGGTATGGGGTACAAGGATGTCTGGATCAGTCACACGCAGTGACCTCAGGTTGCCGTTAAATCAGACCAGTCAAAGCAACAGGGAAAGTTGCCATGTTGCTTTGGCCTGATAATTGCGTGCAGTGAATCTTATGTATGTACCAAAACAGTGGTTGCCTGAAGTCGCACTGCTACATTTTCCGAGAAAAGGAACTCAGGATTCCAGAAGGAGTTGTCATGAAAATTCACAGCACTAACCCGACCAGGGTCAATGCCACTAAGGTGAAAAAGTCAGAGGTGAAAGGCGGCAGCTTCCAGGAGCTATTGCATACCAGGCTTGATGGAATCCAGCCCAAGCAAGAGAACCATCATCCTGGCGAAGGGTCTAAAAATAGCAGTAGCACACTGGATATCATTGAAGATGCAACCCTTATGCTTGACCAGGCCCTGGAGCAGATTGAGAAGAATGGAGAGCCGTCTGAGGAAGTTACGCATTCGCTAAGTCTTCTTCGCGATCGCTTGAAGCATGGCGCTCCCGACTCTGAAAGCTTGAGGGCTGCTGATGCCATTATCGCCGTTGAAACCAGCCGACTGCAATCCTGGAAGCTCTAACCAGAACGCCCCTCTCTTCTAACAGTTATAAAGTCTGAAAAAAGCTCTTCCCAGTAGGCAGCTGTATGCAGCCAGAAGAGCCCCCAGTACACCTTCCATACATCGTTAACCAATAATCAAGAAGCAGGACTATGCAAGCAAAAGCGTGCACGAGAGCTGCGGCTTATGCTTATTGTTTGATGTCAGTCATACCAACGGCAGAAAGTGTACAGATACGCCAAGAGAAGGAAAAAGTTGCCGTATAGAGGCATATATTGCCTGCAAGAATTGCCGATAGTTTTCATAAGTGCTTGTTTTATAATGATAAACCAAATGGCACAGCGCATGCTCATAAGTTGGCATGGATCAGAAAATCACTTCGAGCGCCTCGTCGCAAACAGCTTCAGCAGCACTTCAGGTTGCCAATAGTCATGGCAAGTCTTCCGAGAAGGGTTTCTTTGCCAAGCTGGTTGCCATCATTGAAGGCAAAGTAAATGCGGACAGCGCAGCTGGTTCCGAGAAGCTCTCCAAGCAGGCAGCTAAAACCTCGTCAACCAGCCCTGAGGCGTCTGCAGAGAAACCGGTAGCTGAGAAGCTTAAACCGGGCCATAAAGAGTCCTCAGACATTGTAATAAAAGAAGCCGATATTGATCTTCAAAGCAGCAGCCAGCCTAAAGCTGCGACCACAGAAAAAGCAGACGTGAATCAGCAGGCAAAGAGCAGCATCACTGCTAAGCCGACAGCAATTTCAACAGCGCCGGCTGCAGATGTGGCAAAAGCTGCGACCACAGAAAAAGCAGATGTGAATCAGCAGGCAAAGAGCAACATCACTGCTAAAGCGGCAGCAACTTCAGCAGCACTGGCTGCAGATGTGGCAAAAGCTGCGACCACAGAAAAAGCAGACGTGAATCAGCAGGCAAAGAGCAGCATCACTGCTAAGCCGACAGCAATTTCAACAGCGCCGGCTGCAGATGTGGCAAAAGCTGCGACCACAGAAAAAGCAGATGTGAATCAGCAGGCAAAGAGCAACATCACTGCTAAAGCGGCAGCAACTTCAGCAGCACTGGCTGCAGATGTGGCAAAAGCTGCGACCACAGAAAAAGCAGATGTGAATCAGCAGGCAAAGAGCAACATCACTGCTAAAGCGGCAGCAACTTCAGCAGCACCGGCTGCAGATGTGGCAAAAGCTGCGACCACAGAAAAAGCAGATGTGAATCAGCAGGCAAAGAGCAACACCACTGCTAAAGCGGCAGCAACTTCAGCAGCACTGGCTGCAGATGTGGCAAAAGCTGCGACCACAGAAAAAGCAGATGTGAATCAGCAGGCAAAGAGCAACATCACTGCTAAAGCGGCAGCAACTTCAGCAGCACCGGCTGCAGATGTGGCAAAAGCTGCGACCACAGAAAAAGCAGATGTGAATCAGCAGGCAAAGAGCAACACCACTGCTAAAGCGGCAGCAACTTCAGCAGCACCGGCTGCAGATGTGGCAAAAGAGGCCACTACAGCCAAAGTGGAAGTGAACCCGCCTGCAAGGCTTGCTGTTAATAGCGAGGCTGCAGTTGCTTCTTCAACACATATCGAAGAAAAAGAAGCCGTTGCCTCCAGCATCAAGGTGGAAACCAGTCGGCCTGCCAAGAGCAGGAGTGAGGCAGCACATGTCGCAGCAGTGCCTGATGCAGACAAGCAGGAAAGCTCAGTAAAAATTGTAAATCCCGGCGCTGCAACAAAAATCGAGCAGCATGCCAATGAGCAACGGGTTGCGAACAACAAAGTGGCAACGCAACAGGCTACAGCGAACAGCATTCAGCCGGAAAAATCTGTGTCCGCTCAAGCAGAAGCAGTAGCTCTAGCAAGCCTGCCTGAGCAACAACGCATCTCTACAAATAACTTTGTGAAGAGTCGCAAAGTCAACCTGGAGCATGCCTCCAGAGCAAAAGGATCACCTGTGCAGGCTAATGCCGGCCAAAACAGACAGCCTTCCATGCCCCCATCCGCATCCTTCACCAACAGCGTGAAAGATATGATGGGTCAGACTGACTCCTTTTCTAGGCCTGCCCAGCACTCATTTGACCCTGCAAGCGGGCAGATGCTCCAGATTGGCGGTCAGGATGCCACATCCACACTCATGCGATCTGTTTATCAGCCAAGTCAATCGATGTTGAGTTCCGGGCCATGGTCAGTTGCAGCAGCGATGCAGCAGGTTGGTCAAGCGGCAGGTCAGGGGAAATTCCAGATGGAACTCACATTAACCCCCAAGCACCTCGGAAAGGTTCAGGTCTTTCTGGAGAGTGACGTGAACAAGCAGATTCAGGTCCACTTCGTTATTGATCAGTCCACATCCAGACAGTCCATAGAACAGCATCTGCCTACGTTGCGTCAGGCATTGGCAGACCAGGGACTGAATATGGACAGCTTCTCGATGGAATCTTCCGAGCAGCATAAAGATAACCAGCAGAGTGAACAAAACCGGGGGCCATCAGTTCCGGGAACCCTTTCAACAGGTCAGTCCGGCAGCAGTGATAACCGGCCCGAATCACCGGCAAGCGCAAGCAGTCGGCTGAGCATTCGGATTTAGGATAGTAAGGAGAGTATGATGCAGGTAGGCGCAGTACAAAGCAGTCAGGCAGCACCAGAAAAATCGTCAAGGAATGATTTGGGGCAAAAAGATATATTCCTAAAAATCCTTGTCGCCCAGATGCAGAATCAAGATCCGTTGAAGCCACAGGATGCGGCGCAGCAGTCTACTCAGTTGGCGCAGTTCAACATGGTTGAGCAGCAGATTAGTACCAACGAGCTGCTAACATCCATGCTCGCCAATTCACAGTCAGGCAACTCGGAGATGGCAACCGCCTCTTCCTATCTGGGGCATCAGGTCTTAGCTGACTCGAGCTCATTTACATTTGATGGTGCCACACCAGTTCAGTTCACTGCTGATCTGCAAGGCGCCGCATCCGCAGCTGACGTACAGATTGTCGACAGCTTCGGCAAAACAGTGCGTACCATAAACAGCGGTTCATTGCCGACTGGAATCAATAACCTGAGCTGGGATGGCAAGACAGATGCCGGCACCGTCGCCAGAGCAGATAATTACATCATCAAAATCGCAGCGACGGACAATACAGGTCAGCCCGTTTCTGCACCCACCAGCATTAACGGACTCGTTACAGCAGTTCGTCTTACACAAGAGGGTGTGAATGTCATGATCGGCAACACCCCTGTCAGCATGGCCAGTATCAAAGAAATTAAATAAATAAACTTAAAAATAAATAATACAGGAGAAATAACATGGGTATTTATAATGCACTTTTCACAGGAGCAAGCGGACTTACAGCATTTGGCGAAGGCGTCCGTGTTATCGGCGATAATATTGCTAATGTGAACACACTCGGCTTTAAGTCACAGAACGTAAACTTTGCCGATGTACTTGGACAAACAGTAAACGTATCGCGCTCCAACATCGCTAACCAGGTTGGTAACGGTGTGCGCATCGGCGCCATTACTCGGGACCAGGCACAGGGCAGCGTGCAGAGCACGACCAATGCAACGGACATGGCCATCAATGGCTCAGGCATGTTTGTGCTCAAGGATCCGGCTAGTGGTCAGACACAGTATACCCGTGCCGGTGCATTCCTGATCGACTCCTCCATGAACCTCATTAACGGTCAGGGTTTTCAGGTGCAAGGTTGGGCACTGGACTCTGCAGGTAACCCTCAGGGTAGCGTTCAAGGCATTACCGCTGCAAATGTCTCCGCGAATGCAAGCCCAACAACAAAAGTCGATGTGGGTGTCAATCTGAATGCCACGGCTCCTGTCATCACCCCTGGGGCATTTGACCCTACCATCCCATCAACATATACATCCAAGGCCGATGTGGCCGTATATGATTCACTCGGCAGCCTTCACAATGTCAGCCTCTTTTTTGTGAAAACTGGTACCGAAGCTGTTACCGGTAATGCTGTCTGGGATTGGCATGCGACTGTCGATGGCGGTGATGTCACCGGAGGTACTGCGGGAGTTCCGTTTGAACTTGGCGGCGGAGCCGGTGCAATTTCTACTATTACTGCCGGACCACCAGCTACCGCAGCTGCTGGTACCCAAGGGCTGGTATTTGATCCCGCGAATGGTGCGTTGGTCAATGAGTTCGCTCCCGCACTTACTGCTAACTGGAAATCGGCTTCAGCAGGTGCACTTGCCTTCAACTTCGGTAGTGCTGTAGGTACAGATGCCTCGGGCATTACCGGAACGGGTCTGGATGGTGCAATTCAACTGGCAGGTTCCGGAGCTACCCGCTTCATGAATGCCGACGGTTATGGCGCAGGCTTCCTTGACCACATGGAAACAGACAGTACCGGCCGCATCAACGGTATCTTCACCAACGGACAGCGCCGCCCTCTCTTTCAGGTGGCTCTGGCAAAATTCCCCAACGAGGCTGTATTGAGCAAGCTGGGTAGCAATATGATGGGAGCAACCATCGCTTCGGGAACGCCTGTGCTGGAGAGGCCCGGCAATGGCGGCATGGGTAGTATTTCACCCTTCGCACTTGAGCAGTCTAATGTGGATCTGGGTAACGAGTTTGTGAAGCTCATCGTTATCCAGCGTGGCTATGAGGCAAACTCAAAAACCATCCTTACCACAGACCAGATGCTTAGCTCATTGATGACGCTGAAACGTTAACTGACGGCTAGCTGAATCATTGGCGGAGTGAGGCACAGGCCTCACTCCGCTTTTGCTATTTTAAGTGTGCACGCTTCTTGCTAGGGATGTAACATGCGTATGAATCGGACAATCTCTTCCCTGTAAGGAGCGGAAATGGATATCGCAACTATTATTGGCCTGGTTACAGCTATTGGCCTGGTTATTACAGCCATCCAGATGGGTGGTTCTCTGGAATCGTTTATCGATGTGGTTTCAATGTTGATCGTTGTGGGTGGCACCATAGGAGCCACGCTGATCAACTACCCATTAAAAGAGGTGATTGGAACCATAGCCATCGGTCTAAAGACATTCATATCAAAAGTACATGATCCCAAGGCCACCATTAATGAGCTAATCGAGCTTTCCCAGATTGTACGTAAGGACGGACTGCTCGGCATGGAAGCGCAAGTTGATAGCATGGACAACGAATTCTTGAAAAAGGCCGTGCAGATGACTCTGGATGGCCAGGAACCAAGTGTGGTTGATGACATCCTGTATGGTGAGACGGAAAAAATATCTGATCGCCACGCTCTGGGCGCGGAAATATTCATGGCTCTGGCCGGCTTTGCCCCTGCGTTCGGTATGATAGGAACACTGGTCGGTCTGGTACTCATGCTTCAGAATATGGAAGATCCCGCCACCATCGGCCCATCCATGTCCGTGGCGCTATTGACGACATTTTATGGCGCTTTGATGGCCAATATTTTCTTCCTGCCTATGGCTGGAAAGCTGAAAACCCTGAGTAAGAAGGAAGTGCTGGTAAACGAGATCATCATGGCAGGTATCCAGTCTCTGGCGGCAGGAGAGAATCCGCGCATCATGGAACGCAGACTGATGGGTTATTTGTCACCCAAAGATCGCACAACCAGCTTCGATTAGAAAGCTATGGCAGCGCGCAAAAGCAAAAAAGTAAACGAGGATCCGAAGTCGAACTTCGATATGCTTTTCCTGCAACTCATGATGATCATGATGGCTTTCTTCATCCTGCTCTCCGCACTGTCAGTTATTGTTGATGAAAAAAGGCTGAAAGCACTGAACTCTATCGCAGGAGCCTTTAACCTGCTGCCGGCAGGTGCAAACCTCAGTCAGAGTCACGATGCATCCATGCCCAGCAAGGAGCTTGGCGCCGCCAATACGGCCACAAAAAGAACCGCCAAAAAACTGACGAATGTTGCCAAACTATTGGGGGTAGGCAGCGCTGTTCACGTGCTTCCTCTCGATAAAAGTACCGTGCGGGTCCGCATGCAGGAGCAGATCCTGTTCAAGCCGGGGCAAGTTGCACTGAACGCCAGTATCCGCACTTTTATCGCTTCGATAGCGGAAATCCTGATACAGCCTGAAATTCAGGATATTACCATTGAAGGACACACTGATAGAACGCCTATGCGAGGCAAAGGCGCTATGGGTAACTGGGAGCTTTCTGCAGCCAGGGGCATGCAGGTCTTTCATGAGCTGGCAAAATATAACCTCTCCAAAAGTAAGATGTTTGTCGCCGGTATGGGAGACACCCAGCCGCTGAGTGCATCAGAAACAGGCGGTAACGAAGCGCTGAACAGGCGTGTGGAATTGATTATTCGCTTCCGTCCTACAACCACTCAGGAATCTCAATTAACGACTATAGATAGCAACACGCCAGCTGTAGCTGCTCCGGCCAGGGGAGATTGAGAAGATGGCGCGCAAAAGGGAAAAGAAAACGCCAGAAAAGGTTGATACTGAAGGCTGGGTGATGACCTTTGGAGACCTGATAAGCTTAATGCTTACTTTCTTCGTTCTGATCGTCTCCATGTCTACAATGGATAATTTGACACTCAAGGAGATCAGCGACCAGGCGGCGGTCGGCATATCAGTGTTTGACCGGGGAAGTAGTACCGATCTGGATATAACACCGATCGTGGATAACAACCAAGAAATAAGCATGCAGGAGATGCTGTTGGCAGCACGCCAAAAGGCCAATCGGATGCTCTCCAATAGTGAATGGAAAAGCAAAGTGAATGCGCGCGTGGTCAAGGATAAGTTTATGTTCAGCCTGCCCAGTTCAGTGTTGTTCAGTGAAGGTGGAGCTAACCTGAAAGAACAGGACATTGTTATTCTGAGGCGACTGGCACGACTGCTTGCCTCCACCCCGGGTCACATACGCGTTGAGGGACACACCAGCTCTGATGCACTCCCTTCAGGTAGCACTTATCCGGATGCATGGAGCCTCTCCCTGGCACGGGCGGCATCAGTCTTGCATGTGCTGGAAGCAGAAGGTGTTAGCCACGCCAGACTGTCACTTGTTGGATATGGCCCGTCAAAGCCGGTTTCCGCGTTAAACAGTGTGTTCAGTCGCGCCAAGAACCGGCGTGTCGATATTGTGCTTTACGAACCGCAGGCAAAGAAACGTGCAAAGAAACAACCACGGCTATAACAGTGATTGGTGATGATACGATTAGCAGCTGAGAAGGAGACTCTACATGGCGGATAAAGAAATTGAGAATGATGATGGACAACAGCAGGAAGAGAAAAAGAAATCTTCCATAACGCTCGTCCAAATTATCATTATCGTACTTTTGGTGGCAGTCCTGGGGGTGGGCGGTTTTATTTCCTGGAAGCTGATGAACCTGGAAATCCCTGTGGCTCAGAATGAACAGCAACTGGCAGAGGAAGAGCTGCCGGAAGCCGGGCCGGCTATTCTAATCGATCTGGAAAATATCACAGTCAATCTCTCTGACGAAGATGAGAGCCGCTTTCTACGCGCAAAAATAAAACTGGAAGTAAAAGATGAAGAGTCCAAGTTAAAGATCGACACCTACAACGCACAGATAAAAGACCTCATTATCACGATTCTTTCCAGTAAAAGATTTGACGATATTCGTTCTCCGCAAGGGAAGTATGACCTCAAGCTTGAGCTGGTATATCGCATTAACGCGCTTGTCGGTGGGGAATCTGTGAAAAATATGTTTTTCTCTGACTTTGTGGCCCAATAATGAGTGAGCCAGTACTGAATAAAGGCGAGATCGAGGCGCTGCTGGGCGCGATTGCGCCAGAGGAGGAAGCCGATGCGCTTATAGCGAGCTTCCCCATGATGCCTCAGCCTGAGAGTGTCGACAGCTTTGAATTCCGTGAGGAAGAGAAGAGCGGCCTCAATGATTATCCCCGATTTTCCCAGATGCATGACAGATTTACCGAAGCTCTGCTGGCAAACTGGAGAATGAATTTCACTAATACGATTTCTGTGTTCTTCAAGGAAACGGTTGAAAGTAGTTATTTCGAAGCGCTGGATAGTGATGAGCCCCGCGTCTATTTTACTTTGGAGTCCCCAGGTTCAGGCCACATTCTTGTGGTGCTTGATAAGGCACTGGTTGTTTCCTATATAGATGCCCTGCTCTCTGGCAGTGGTGAAGTGATTCCTGATGAAGATACAGGATTGACGCCACTGGAGCTTAAGCTGGCGGCAAGAATCGCCAGCTCAACTGGGTCCATGTTGGCTGATTTATGGAGCCCCATCATCAAGCTGGATTTCGAATTGAAACAAATCGACCTGGATCCCATGAGCCTGTTGATGACAGCCGAGGATGAGTTGTGTTTTTCGGTTACCAATGTGATCGTGCTTGGGGAAGAGGTGCGCGGAGAGATAACCATCTGCTACCCATTCTCCTTTCTCGAACCGATGCTGATTACCATGCGCTCTCAGGCACGCGAACAGACGGAAAGCATTGATGAAGAGTGGAACAGCCAGTTGAAAAGCAGCATCCTGCACTCTCCGATTGAATTAAGGCTTGAACTTGGCCGCTGTAATATCCGAATCCAGGATTTCCTTAATTACAAAACCGGTGATTTTCTACCCTTAACAATTCTGGAACGTGACCCTGCCAAGCTGTGGATCGATAAATATCAATCTTACCTCGCCATCCCGGGACAGCAGGATGGGATGCTAGCAGCTGAAATAATAGAAATTTTAAAACTTGAACCGGAGAACAATTATGACTGAGCAAACTCAAGAGGTTGAACAGCAGGCCATAGAGCAGGAGATCAGCACCAAGGAACATAGTCCATCAAACCTGGAATCCCTGATGCACATTCCGTTGGAGGTAAGCGTAGAGCTGGCGCGTGTGAAGTTGCCTCTGCACTCGGTCGTTCGCATAGGCCGGGGAACAGTACTCCAGATGGGGAAGGAGGCAGATTCACAGGTGGATATTATGGCCAATGGAAGCATTTTTGCGCGCGGTGAAGTGGTCAAGGCAAACGGGAAACTTGGCGTACGGATTACTAATATCGTAACACCTGAAGAGCGCATACGCGCCCTCTCATGATTTCCATGCAGCCAATGAACCATTTTCCGGCACTGATGAGATGAGTGAGCCCTTTCTAATGGCGATTGTGCAGTCTGTGGCTGCGCTGGCCGTTGTGCTTGCAGTCTTTGCGGGTGTGGTATGGCTGTTGCGCCGCCTTCAGACATCCACGCAAAGCCGACACGGGGAGCATATGAAGGTGGTCAGGCGTTTGCCTTTGGATACTAAACACAGCCTTGTGGAAGTCGCCTATGACGGCAGACATTACTTGATCGGCCTGTCGCCGGCCGGGATGACATCAATCTCTCAACATATTAAGGAAGCAGGGATCGACTCAGGCGAACCCGAGGATAAATGATGCCATCACGTCTGACATATTTCCTTCTCATGGGAGTGGTGCTGTTCCCTTCTCTCTCCGAAGCTGCAGATATTCCTACCCTATCAATGAGCCTGGGAAACTCCGGTGAGCCGGACGACTGGTTTACCGGCCTAAAGATCATTGCGGGGTTAACGGTTCTTGCCCTTGCCCCTTCAATACTGGTGATGATGACATCATTTACCCGAATTCTTATCGTGTTCGGCTTTCTGCGGCAGGCTATGGGTACACAGCAAGCACCGCCAAATCAAATCCTGATCGGTTTGGCTTTGTTTATGACCGTTTTTATCATGATGCCCGTCTGGCAGAAAATTGACACTCAGGCTCTGACTCCCTATCTGAATGAGGAGCTTTCCCAAGCCGACGCATTTGAAAAAGCCAAAGCTCCTCTTCGCAGTTTTATGCTGGCGCAAACCCGTGAAGAGGATCTGATCCTTTTTCTGGAGGCAGCCAAGGTGGAGAGTCCGGACTCTCCTGAAGCCACACCGATGCATGCACTGATTCCAGCCTTTGTTATCAGCGAGTTGCGAACTGCTTTCCAGATCGGATTTTTGATCTATATCCCCTTCGTTGTCCTTGATCTGGTCGTGGCCTCTGTGTTGATGAGTATGGGTATGATGATGCTGCCTCCGGTGATGATCTCACTGCCCCTTAAAATCATCCTCTTTGTGCTTGTAGATGGCTGGCACCTGATCACAGCCTCACTACTGCAAAGCTTCAAGCTTTCCGGTTAAGTGCCTCCAGCCCTTAATCAATTGTTCCTGCACAGGCCAGACGCTTCAGGTTGATTTATTGGCAGCTGTTCACCGGATAGCCCAACGATTTGCACCAGGCGGTGGCTTGTTTCTTGCTGCCTATAACCTGGATGTACATGACATGATTATTGAAGAACCCGCTTACTTTCAGGAGATATTATGGATAGCAGAATAAGACTATTACTCTTATGCAGCCTGCCTTTGTTGCTGAACGCATGCGCCAGCTTGCAGGCATCACAGGATAGTGCAAATGAAGAACTTCTCTGGAAAGAGCAGGTAGAACAACGACTGGACTCAGTGGCAGATAAAAATGAAGAACTGGCCAAACTTCGAGCAAGGGTATCCCTCCTTGAAGCGGAAAATAAGAGGGAGTTTACGCATGCGCAAAATGAACTTGCTGCCATGAACAGCCAGCTGGAGACCCTCAAGCAGGAGCTGGAAAGCCTGAAGTCAAGACGTTCAAAGCCGAAAGGCAAAGCAGTCAAGAAAGCGAAGAATAAAGCTGTAGAGAAAGCAGCCGATGCCGCAAGCATCGAGAACAGCGCGCCAAAGCCCATTGCAAAGCAGGATAACCAAGGGCAAAGCGAAAGAGCCAAAAGGGCATATTATGATGCCTACTTCGCACTAAAGAATGGGGATTATTTTGAGTCCAGCCTCGCCTTTAGAAATTTCCTTCGAGACTTTCCCGGGGATAAACTGGCTGGTGAGGCAAAATATTGGTATGGAGAATCACTGCTGGCACAAGGTGAAGCCGGCAAGGCATTGCTGGTGTTCCAGGATATCATAAATGGGAAGTCATTCACGCCAAGGCATGCGGCAGCCATGCTGAAAGCCGGGTTTATACATGAAAAGCAGCAGCAGCAAGATGCAGCAATATCCCTCTACAGTCAGTTAATCAGGCAGCATCCTGCCAGTTCAGAAGCTGAAACTGCCCGCAGCAGGCTTAAGCAGCAAAACGGACAAGGCTAAGTAGAGGATTAAACAGATGCCATAGGTTGGCATGAAGAAAACTCCGCTAACCCCCTCGTAGCTCACAGAAAGAGGTTGGGGGGCTGACCGGTGGCTGTCCCTGAATTTATTCTCAGACTTAGACTTTCTGGGTGGTTAAACGGGAAGGAAGAGACCTATCCCCTGTTCGACCCTAAATTCCGGATCCCATCTCTTGTTTGCTATTATTCCCGGATAGCGCTTTGCGCGCGTCTTTGGCACGAAGCTTTTCCCGCTGCCGTTTGAAAAGGTACTTCACAATGATTTCCTCGTCCTCTTTACAGCGGTGCAGGAATGAAACGCCGATCCAGGTTTCGCTTCTACTTTTCCCTCTGGATGAAATGGCAACGACCTCGCCAATCAACTCCAGCTTGACCGGTGGAAACATGGGTAGGTTCATCTTGATCTTCAGATGATCCCCTTTTTTGAAGCGTTCCTGTGTCGAAAAGCCAATGCCGGTTGAGCTCAAGCTAACGAGTCGCTGGTCGTGCTCGGCATCATCACTCTTCTCCATTTGCAGGCTGATGAGGAAGTTTAACTTCAGGTCCAGAGCCTCCAGTGCTCCAGCCACTTCAGGGGAAAGATTCTCCTGACTATCGTGGTTTAAAAGCTCTTGTGCCAACCTGCTATTTTGCGAAACAGTTCCGACTTTGTTCATTTCCAGGCTGAACTGCTCAGGGGTTAGAAGCTCCTCCTTAATGGCGAGCACTTCATCCTGACGGAATGTCTCTCGGTGGTTACGCCTCCCATTTTTGGACATGCGATTCTCCTTTGCAACAGGCATTAATGGGGTGGCGGAAAAGCTGGTTTATTTGCTAATCTGTTCCATCTGAGATGTGGCCTGAGTTTCAATCAGGCCCTCTTCAATGGCTTCAATCGCGACCTCTACTACTGCACTATCAAATTGTGTGCCAGAGTTGAGGCGAAGTTGTTCAATACAGAATGAAAGAGGCTGTGCTGTTCGGTATACCCGATGCGATGTCATAGCATCAATAGCGTCTGCTACGCAGACTATTCTTGCGGCAAGTGGAATCTCTTCGCCCTTGAGCTTGTCCGGATACCCGGAGCCATCCATGCGTTCATGGTGATGGCGGACCATTTGACGCTCCCGTCCCAGGCCATCCAGGTTTTTCAAAATCGTATCACCAATCGCCGGATGCGCTTTCATGCGGGCAAATTCCTGATCGGTAAACCTACCTTCTTTCAGCAGGATGCTATCGGGAATCCCTACCTTTCCAAGGTCGTGCAGCAAGCCGCCTGTCTGGATGAGGTCAATAGCCTCCTGGTCCAGCCCCAGTTTCGCGGCAAATATGACACTCATTTTACTCACTCTGGATGAGTGGTCTTTGGTGTAGCGATCCCGGGCTTCCAGCAGGCTAGCCAACGTGATCAGGGTCTCCTTCATGCTGTCTTGCAGGGCGGCATGTACTGCCCGGTTATCCAGCAGTGTGTCCAGGTGAGCCACAAGTAGCCCCAGCGTATTTTTATGCTGTTCACTTAATGAGGCTTCACGATAATCCATCAGGCAAATAACGCCCATTGCCCTTTGCTCAAGTCGAATCGGAATGGCGATGTAACTATGAGCATCTACGCCCGGCCAGCAGCTGTAAGAAAGCCCTGAGTCCACAACCGACTGGATGTAGTCTTCACGCCCCTCCAGCAGTGGTTCAAATGGAGTACTGTCCAGCTTGCAGTTCACAGCGATGTTCCACGGCATGCCCGCTTCTTCCAGTCCGTTGTGTGTGGCCAGAACAAGTTTTTTCGCGTCCCGCTGATATAACGCCAGGAAGCCGCTATGTGCACGCACTATATCCATAGCCAGAGTCAGCGAACTACTGCAAATCTTGGCTACCTCTTTATGCTTGGGGATATCATTTAACAAGCGGAACAGCAGTCCCAGGTGCCTGTCCATCGCAAACAGCTCAGGTAGCAGGTGGCCATGCATAGGATGCGGCGCTTCTACTGTTTCTTCTTGAGTTGGCGATTTAGGCTGGGGCACATGTGGAACAGCACCCGAACTTAGAAAGGCCTTTTCAACACAATCCAGCAGTGCAGCCGGATGGAAGGGTTTGTGCAATATGTGCCCAATCCCAAGTTTTTCTGCCTCCTGCAGTTTCTCAGGCGAGAGAAAGCCGCTGGCCAGGATGATTGGAATGTCGATGTTTCGTTCCCGCAGTTCTGAGATCAGCTCCAGAGACTCTCCATCACCAAGCGTAAGGTCTGCAATCATTCCATCCCAGGGTTGGCTCTCAAAAAGCTCGCGACCAGCCTTGACGCTGTCAGCACATGTAATGTGGATCCGGTCCGAGAAATCATCGATGGTTTCAACTATTACGTTGCGAACCATGGCCTGGTCTTCAAGTAAGATAATATTCTGCATCTCGCCCCCTACCGGCCACTGGCCTGCAGTGAACTGTATATCTTCACTGCTTTGGCTTGTTCAGCTTTATTGTCGGGGTGATCGGATCGATCAGAAGGGCTTGTTCCCTGCGTTTGTCGCAGCAGCCTCTGGTACGCGGCTGCGTTATCCAGCCGAACCCTCATTTCAGGCAACTGGAAAGGCTTGCTAACAAAATCATATGCGCCCTGTTTGACGGCTGACAAGGCATCTTCAATGCCTGAATAGCCAGTCATCAAAACAACAATAATGCGGGCAAAGTCGCCTCCCGCTTTCTTCAAAACCTCAATCCCGCTAGCTCCGGGCAGCATGATGTCGCTTAACACCACGTCAAAGTGTTGACGATCCAGGAGCTCGATGGCTGAACTCCCGTCATTGACTACCTGTATGTCGTAATTGGATGCGCTTAAGTACTCTTCGAGCAAGGCAGCCAAGGCTGTATCATCTTCAACGATCAACAGCCGACATTTATTTTGGCTGCTGTTAGCCACCACGAGGACCATATAATTTAATCAGATCTGGTTCATGTTTGGATGAGGATTCGCCGGCTGCTTCACCGGCAGCTGCGTTTCTGGCCTGCTCAGATATAGAAACTTTTTCCGATGGGCCGGAACCCTCTCTCTGTTGCGGGCTAGCTTTTTGGCTTAAGGAGCTTCCCTGCTGCTGTAACAACCGATGAATCAGCGCGTCTGCTGGGTGAAAGTTGATAGCCATTTTTAACCTCCTTAAACAAAAAACCTCTTGGAATATAAACTATCGGCAGCAGATCAATATACTTTAGGGTCAATATCATAAAACTCTAAAGTGTGACTTCTGATAAGCAGATTTTTGCACAAAGGGCACAATAGAAGGTGCACCTTGTATCAGGGTGATCCTGACCTCTACAAGGAAAAGCCAGGAAGCCTGTCACTCCTTATCAACACAACTTATTCAAACTTAAACTTGGCCACATGCATCTGTAGCTCAGCAGCCATGCGGGAGAGCTCAGCGGACGCCTGCAAAGTATCATTGGCACCTGTTGAAGTGCTCTGTGCGGCCTCTGCCACGCCGGCGATGTTCTGGGTGATCTGGCCGCTTCCCTGAGCTACATCGGCCACGTTTCTGGAGATCTCCCCGGCTGTCGCACTCTGCTCTTCCACTGCGCTGGCAATGGTGCTCTGGAATTCGTTGATCTGTGCAATGACCTCATTGATCTTGCTGATCGCCTCCACAGCCTCTGTGGTATCAGACTGGATCACCTCGATCTTCTTGGCGATGTCATCGGAGGCCTTGCCTGTCTCCATGGCTAAGTCCTTCACCTCGTTGGCTACCACGGCGAAGCCCTTGCCTGCCTCTCCGGCGCGCGCTGCCTCAATGGTAGCATTGAGTGCCAGCAGCTTCGTCTGTTGTGCAATAGAGTTGATTGCATTGATGATTTCACCAATTTCACTGCTGCTTACATTGAGTTTGCTCACGGTCGCATTGGCTGAATCTGCTGTCTCCACAGCAGAGAGTGCAATCTGTGCAGCCTCTGAGGCATTGCTGGCAATCTCTCGCGTTGTCGCACTCAACTCCTCAATGCCACTGGCCACGGTCTGAACATTGCTGCTGATGGTCTCAGAAGCTCCGGCAACCACGCCCGCCTGAGCGGATGTCTCCTCTGCATTGGCTCCCATCTGCTGGCTCACCGATGTCAGCTCTTCAGCTGCGCCACTCAAGGTCTGGGAGTTGCCGGATATAGTTCTGATGGAGTCATTAATTCCTTCTGCGAAGGCATTGAGTGAAAGTCCAAGCTGGCCGATTTCATCTTGACTGGTCACCTCCACGCGCTGAGTCAGATCGCCTTCGGCAATACAACTCAAACTGTCCTTAAACCTTTTGATAGGAGCAATTATGATACGATTCAATATCAGGTTAATAAGGATCAGGCCTATGACCAATAGACTTAGGCTAGTGCCAAGCGCTTTCCACATGCTGTTCTCTATGTGGCTGTCGGTTTCTGCCAGAGAGTAGGAGATTCGAACAGCGCCGATCGTAGTGCCGGAAGGTACCTCATGGCAGCTCAGGCAATTCACCCCCCGTGTATTGTCGGTGGCGATAAAAGGTGAGATGACCGTTATAACGCGACCCTCATCTCCCTCCTCTATCTGTGAGACAGTATCTCCCTTTAGGGCCTGGCGATCCAGATCATCATGAGCCTTCTCAGCATCCAGACCATCCCCGTATTGTTTATTGATTGCCTCTCCACGAATCACCTGGGCATCCAGCACATGGGGCATGTTGCGCACTTTTTCTTGCAGAGTTCCACGTTCATCCATGCCGCCGGTCAACATCAACATATTAATACTGTCAAAATAAGAGGCAGCCATGTTTGTGACATTTTCCTCAACCTGGGCAATGGCCTGCTCTTTCTCACCCGAAATGGTGAGGCTGATCTCCACGCTAATATTTATAAGAATAATAATGGCAATAGTCGCGTTGATCTTCGTTCTGATGGAAAGGTTGTTGCCACCTTTCAATAGGTTATCAAAAAAAGCCATACAAATTCCTCTCTCTCAGTCTGAAGCAATCCATGAGCGGGTGCCAGTTCATCACCGTTATTTTTCTTGCGGCCACCTTGAACCAACGGGCCTATCTAATATTCCCTGCTATTTTTGGACGTTAATAGATAGTGTATCGGCAGTACCTATTAAAACTTTAGGGGCATAGAGCCGCGTTTTTCACTAATCCTGGTTTTTAGAGATCATTTGACTGCCGAGTCAAAGCCTGGGTGATGCCAACTGCTTTTTCCGGCGATAAATAGGAGAGGATTTTACCTACCTTCTTATCATCCATGCGGGCAAACATCTTAACGACAGTCTCAAGTTCCATTCTGGTGACGACCAGTGCTGCTTTTTCCGGTTTCATGCTTGAGTAAACTGCAGCAAGTTTTTTTATTTTCTTGCTCTTGAAGTTCTGTTCCTGCTGTAACTGATCCTGCATCTTGGCTACCAGGCTCTCCAGCTCCTTAATCCGGGCTGCCATCCCCTCCTCTGCTTTCTCAATCGAACTCTGACGTTCATCCAGTGCTTTGGAACGCAAGTCCAGATTCTCCTTGGTGGTGCGCAGATTAAGCAGTACTTCTGCCTCTTCCTGGCTGACATTGCCGGCCATTGAGCCGGAAAATACAGACGCCTCAGCAGCAGGGATGATGACAGAGGCATCGCGCTCGGCTTCAGCCATTTCACCCGGGCTGGCCTGAGACCGGGTTTTAGCGATCTCTCCCGCCTGTGCCACGGGTGTCGATGAGATCTCGCTGATAGCAGTCGAATAATCCTCACTATCCGGCCACCATGTCATACCGATATTAAACAGTGAAAAAGCACTCAAGATCACGAGAAAACTTATTATATTGTAGCGTTTCATTTTATTCCCCCCGTGTGCGGCGGTGCGCCATCAGGTCATCAATAGATTGCTGCTCAACACGCGAAGCATGTTTCTGCTGTAGCTTTTCTTCATTTTCCATCAGTTTTGTATAGGCCTTTGACTTGTTCATGGAGGTAAAGATATCCACCCTT
Source organism: Mariprofundus aestuarium (assembly GCF_002795805.1). Classification (NCBI taxonomy): domain Bacteria; kingdom Pseudomonadati; phylum Pseudomonadota; class Candidatius Mariprofundia; order Mariprofundales; family Mariprofundaceae; genus Mariprofundus; species Mariprofundus aestuarium. Next base: position 120,870 of record NZ_CP018799.1, read on the forward strand.
ATCGCTTTTTCCTCAGCAGAGAGGGACTCCAGTTCCGCCATTAACCTGTTTTTTCGACCCAGTTCCTCCTGGCGTACGGCCTCTAGCATGGAGAGCTGCAGTGCTGTTGTCATATTCAGACTTGAAGTTTCGCGCTGTTTTCCGATGTCGGCCAACTGTAAATCCACCGCCTCAATCTCCCGGTTAAGCATATCGCGCCTGCTGTGCAGGGCTGCCAGCTTGAGCGTTAACTCATTGCACTTGTGATCCTCAAGCTGTGATAAAACCTTTTGAGGCTGCAGCGCATTGCTCATGAGTTCACCAGCTCCATCAGGGCATCCTGTGATTCTTGCAGCGAGTCTGAGATATCCACATGCTGCCGGCGGAACCTTTCGATCTCTGGCATGCGCTTGATGACCCTGTCGAGGTTCGGGTTGCTGCCCTTTTCATATGCACCCATATTCACCATGTCCTCCATACGTTCGAACAATGCAAGATCTTCACGCAAGGAACGTGCCGCATTCTGTACGGAGGGGGTAGTCAATTTATTGGCAAGGCGACTGACGCTGCCCAGAATGTTGATGGCAGGAAAGAGCCCTTTCTCGGCAAGTTTCCTGTCCAGCAGAATGTGACCATCGAGCATGGATATGGCTGCATCAGCAACTGGATCGGATAGGTCGTCTCCTTCGACCAGTACGGTATACAGAGCACTGATGCTTCCCTGACCACTGGTGCCAGGGCCGGCTCTTTCAAGCAGTTCGGCGAGCATGGAGAAGCAGGAGGGTGTGTAGCCTTTGCTGGTTGGCGGCTCTCCCAGCATTAAGCCGATTTCCCTCTGTGCCTGTAGAAAGCGGGTCAGGCTGTCCGCAAGCAATAAAACTCGCTTGCCCTGATCCCTGAATACCTCGGCAATTGTTGTGGCTGTCAGGGCTGCACGTACCCGTAGAAGGGGAGGAGCATCCGATGTTTCAACCACAACAACACACTTCGACAGTGCCTCCGGGCCCAGTGCATCATCGAGGAACTCTCGCAGTTCCCTGCCACGCTCTCCAACCAGAGCGATTACAATAACATCCGCATCTGAATCTTTGGCCAGCATGCCAAGCAAGGTGCTTTTGCCGACACCCGCTCCGGCGAATAGCCCCATACGTTGTCCCCACCCCATGGTCGTACAGGCATCAATAACACGCACGCCGAGTTGCATCGGAGTGTCAATAACATGACGGAGCATGGGGTTTGGCGGCCTGCGATGGATGGGGAAGACGGTCTTGATTTCCGCCAGCGGCTGACCGTCCAGCGGCTGGGCTCGTGAATCCAGAACGCGCCCAAGCAGAGCCTCAGAAACAGGGATGGTAGGAGGTGTGGACAAAGGCTGCACTACACTGCCAGGGGCAATGCCCCGCGTGGAGCCAACGGGCATGATCAGGCTGCGACCGTTGCGAAAGCCGACGATTTCAGCCTCCAGGCGCACGTTTGCGGCAGTATGCAGATAACATGCCCGGCCAACCTCCGCCTTAATGCCGCTGGCTTCCAGCATCGGCCCCACGACTTTTTGTACCAATCCCCTGGGCGGAAATGCGACCTCTCTTACAACCTTTGAGAGGACCTGCTGCCTGGATTTTTTATGACATAATTTAGGAGATGGCAACGCTCTCTCCAGAGAGGAGCTCTTGCTTCAGTTGTGCCACGGCCTCCGCAATGGGAGCGCGGGGGTCAATTAAAATATCCTGTGCTTCGCTGGCAACACGCATGCAGCCCGGCTTGACTGAATTGTCAGTCAATAAATGGATCTTGAAATCGGAGTCGGTGAGTAGCCTTTCAAACTGGGAAAAGTCATCCTGATGTACAACCAGAACCATTCTGTCTGTTTCAGGGAAACTCCGCGCAGCCTTTTTCGCTATGGTCAGCAAGCGTGCCCGGTCATCGGCAGTAATCTCTCCAACCAGCCATTCAGCAAGCATGCCACCGATGTCGATAACCGCCTCACTCATGGTGTTTCTTATCTCATCAAGCTGCTGCTGCGTTTGCTCCTGGAGCTGCTGCATCTTTTCCAGGATCTGCTCAGCACGCTTTTGTCCCAGAGCCAGCCCCGCCTTCTCTCCCGAGAGGTAGGCTTTGTCGTAGGATTCACGCTCCAGATTTGCATCAAAGGAGTGCTTTTCCGTCAGCATGGCTTCAAGCTGCTTAATCCTACTCTCAGCGGAGATTTCAGGCGCTCTTTCGATGATCTCTTGCGGCTTGGAGGGGGAGAAGTCCTTGTAAGGAAAAGGTGATTTCTCCTCTTTTCTGGAAACCTGTTTTAACGCCAGGGGGTCAAGTGAGTTATTAAACACCTCTAATAAACCATATCTTCCTGAGTCCCGAGGCTGATTACACCCTCGCTATCAAGCGTTCTGGCCACTTCCAGTATGGCACGCTGTGACTTCTCTACATCCGAAAGCTTCAGCCCGCCCATCGCATCAATATCCTCTCGCATAATATCAGCAGCACGCTTGGACATATTGTCGAAGAAATGCTCGCGAAGCTCATCAGACGAGCCCTTAAGTGCACGCATCAAGTCCTCAGTCTGAACGTTCTTTAATACCGCCTGAATATCGCGACCGCTAAGTTCGGTAAAGTCTTCAAATACAAGCAGCTGGCTGTCCACCTGTTCATACAGGCCTTGGTCATGCTCTTTAAGGTAATCGAGGATGTTTTTGGAACTTTTGCTGTCTAGGGTTTTCAGGATTTCCACGACGTGATCCATGCCGTTCATGGCGAGTCCGGACCCGCCGCCTTGAAGGCGGTTGACCTGCTGCTCCAGCGCCTCTTCGATATCCTTGGTTACATCACTCTTGATGCTTTCAATTCTGGCCATGCGCACGACCACGGCCATCTGCTTCTCTTTCGGAAATAGCGCAATCACTGTGCTGGCCAGTTCAGGCTCAAGGCGACCGAGAATCACCGCCGTAGTTTGGGCGTTTTCGTCCTTGATCAGGTTGAAAATCGACGTTGGCCCCATGCGCGCGAGCTTATCCCAAACCGGCATACGGATGGGGCCACCATCCTCAAGGCTCTCCAAAATCCTCTGCAGCCTATCTGGCTCTACTACATCCCTTAGCAACTCATGGATCTCGATTGCAGAGGATGGAACAAATGCATCCCCTGAGCGGTGCATTTGAATAAATTCCGTATAGATCCCCTCTATGTCTTTTGGACTAACTTCCTTTATTTGCGGCATGCGCTTGGCAAGATTTACCAATCCCTGATCGTCCAGAAGCCCCAATACTTGTGAAGCGACCTCAGGGCCTACTGAAAGTAAAAAAATGGCGGCCCTGTCGAGCCCTGTTAGAGTTTTGTTCGCGTTACCTTTATTCATGACTGTTGTGTCCATTGCTGAATGATGCGGGCCGCCATCTTGGCGTCCTTGCTGATCATATCTTTTGCAGCACCTTGCAGGGCCTGCTGTTCCAAATTATCTGCGCCAATGGACTGTAAATTCATGGATTCCAGGGCTGCCTCAACGGCACCTGTTGCCGACGAGTCCTGGATGGCCAGATCTTTTTTTCCGGCACTCTCTTTTCCAGTCGCCTCTGATTCCTGAGAAACAAAGCGCTTACCCAGTGGACGCAGGACAAACCAGGCGAGCAGTATCAGAGCGAGTCCGGCAACGCCGTAACGGGCCAACTCCAAGTAGTAGGCCTTTGCTTCTACCTCTTGCATTGCTGCAGCATCTTCGGTGCTGGAAATATCCAAAAGCGGCATGCTCTGCACTTCCAGAGAGTCGCCACGGTCTTCATTAAAACCCATGGCTCGCTCAACCAGCCCGCGTATTGATTTCAGCTCCTCCGCTGTTCTGGGAACAAAGGTGGAGATGTCGTTTTCTTTACTGACGCTGCCTCCAATCAGAACTGCGACGGAGAGTTTCTCCAGCTCACCGAAGGGGATAATACGTTTTTCATTCGTGGAGCTTATTTCAAAGCTGCTGATATGCTCCTTGCGCCCTGCCTCTTCCCTTGGCTGTGCTGAGCCTGCCTGCATATTGCCGCTCTTGTCAGGGCTGTTGGAGGAAACGCCAGGCACACCCATAGCCCTGCTGTCCGATGCCTTTCTATTCTCCTCGATGACACGCTCACTGCGCAGCACTGCTTCATCAGGGTTGAATCTCTGGTTGTTCTGCTCCACGTGTTCGCGGTTGATCTGCGCCGTAACCCTGACGACAGCCTGTCCGGCGCCAACAATTTGCTCCAGCATCATCGTCAGGCGCTCTTCCAGCCTTCTTTCAAAATTCACCTGATATTCCTGATGTGTCTGCACGGCACTTGTCGTCGAGCTGGATTCACCTTTTGAAGTTAGCAGGTTGCCTGCTGAATCAACCACTGTGACATCTTCCCGATCCAGTTCTGGTACGCCGGCAGCAATCAGGTTTTGAATTGCCAGTATGGACTGCTTGGAGAGCCGGCTTGAGCCGGCCAGCTGCAGCATGACTGATGCGGATGCATCTCGCTTGCGATTAATAAAGGCGGACTCTTTCGGTAGAACAAGATGAACTCTGGCAGAAGATACCTGAGGCAGAATCTCAATCGTCCGGGCCAGCTCGCCCTGCAGAGCCCGCTGAAGATTAATATTCTGGACAAAATCGCTGATGCCGAGCTGGTTTTCGCTATCAAATAACTCATAGCCTGTTTTGTTCCCCGGCAGCATATCCTGCCCTGCAAGCTTCAGTCTCAATGCATAAACCTGATCCGATGGGACCATTACAGTGCCTCTTCCCTCAAGGCGGTAAGGCACCTTCTCTTTCTGAAGCAATTCAATAATTGAAGCTGCTTCTTTTTCATCGATGTTCGCAAACAGAGGCCTGTATGGCGCATCTGCTGACCAGAAAAGAAGACTGATAAAGCCAGCCAGCATCAGCACGCTGGCAATGACCAGCAGCAGGCGACGGTTCTTTAACAGCAAGCCCTGAATATTGGAGACGCCAGCCTGCAGTGACTGTTCATTTTGCGAAAAAGAACCAGTCGCTGATGAATTGGCGGCAACGGCTTGCGTCTGTGAAGGTGCGATTTCATTGGCCATGGTTCAATTCCTTAGCGGGAGCTTTTTATTATTGTAAATCGTTGTTGCAAAAACATTCGGGTCTCCATTGATGCTGTTCCGGCCCTGACGAGCGATAACCCTCAAAGGCCACAATGAACTGTTATATATTTACTAAACCTGCATGCGCATGACTTCCCGGTATGCGTCGACCAGTTTATTTCTGACACCCACCATCAAGTCGAACGAGAGGCTGGCTTTCTGCATGGCCAGCAGGGTTTCAGAAACATTGTTACTTTTACCCATAGCAAGCTCCACGCCCGCCGCATTTGCACTCTTGGTATCCTGATTTGCCTGCTGCACATAATGCTGCATAAGTGCAGCAAAATTATCCGGCTTTTTAGCTACAGGCTGTGATGACGGAATCTGTGCGTTGATACTGCTTACTGAGTTAATGTTCATCGTTGACCTCTTGATCTGCAAATATTGTTATCATTATGTTGGAAAATTGACGGTTGTGATATCCGGCAGGGATACCAGCAATCGCTATCTCAACAGTTCGAGTGTTTTCAGGAACATCCGCTTGGATGCCTGCATCACTGTGACATTTGATTCAAACCCTCTGGATGCAGAGTTCAAATCCACCATCTCTTCAACCGTATTTACATTGGGGAACTTAACCATGCCTGTGCTATCAGCATCGGGGTGAGACGGGTCATACAGCTCCTGTGGTGGCCGGCTGTCCTTGATTACCTCCGCCACTTTCACAGTTTGGGAGTTCTGCCCTTGCAGCGATGATGAAAACACACTGGAAAAGCTGTTCTGTGGTGAAATGGTTTCGAAAATAACCTGGCGACGCTGATACGGGCCGCCATCGTCTGTGCGGGTGGACTCTGCATTGGCAATATTCTCTGCCACAATATCCATGCGCGATCTCTGCGCGGACATACCTGCCGCACTAATGTGCATCGAGCCTACAAGCGAATCAGACATTACCTACCTTCCTTGATGGCATTTCTCAGGCTGCTGATCTTGCCCTTAACCATACGCATCGTAAGTTCATGCATCAGCTGGTTTTCAGCCATTCGGGCCATCTCTTTTTGTGTGTCTACAGTGTTCCCATCCAGGCGATGGGTGGAACTTGCAGAATCAAGACGGGAATCCTTCATGATAGTGCTGTTGGATTCAGAAAAATGACCGCTCTCTAACCGGCTCCGTCTGGCCTGCTCAGTCGCAAACATGTCGGCAAAGGTGCGCGTGTCAGCTTTATAGTGGGGGGTATCGGCATTGGCGATATTGGATGCATGGGTGGTTTGCAGCTTCTCGCGTGCAACCAATGCAGTCTCAAGGTTGAGAAATCCACTGCTGAATAATCCACTCATGACATACCCCTCTTTAACGGCGTTCATCTGCCGTAAAAAAGCGTCAGGCAGATGACACCATGTTTTCAGCAAGTACCATGCCAGCATCCATCTCCTTCAACTTGTTCCTTAATGTACGGATGCTGATGCCGAGCAGTTTTGCTGCCTCAGTACGGTTTCCTTTCACATGCTTGATCGTCTGCTTTATCAGAGCCTGCTCCATATCCCGGATACTGATACCAGCCTTGATTTCACCCTCCCCGGCGACAGGTGGCTTCGAAGCCCCGTCGAGACTCAAGTATTCAACCTGGAGCTGATCTCCCGCACAGGTCAGAAATGCACGGTGCATGCAGTTTTCAATTTCACGCGCATTGCCAGGCCAGTTGTACTGCTGCAAATAATCCATGCAGGCCTCGCTGATGCGTGGTGCGGGTTTGCCATACATTTCACTGAAACGCCCGAGGAAGTGCTCGGCCAGCGGTATGATGTCATCGGGACGGTTGCGCAGGGGAGGCAGTGACACCGTCACCACATTCAGGCGGTAATAGAGATCCTGGCGAAACACGCCTTCACTGATGGCTTCCTCGATATTCCGGTTGCTGGTGGCAATAATGCGCACATCCACCTTGATGGGGCTTCTTCCACCCAGGCGGTCAACCTCCCCCTCCTGAATCACGCGGAGCAATTTCGCCTGCATATGCATCGGCATCTCGGTGATCTCATCGAGCAGCAGCGTGCCGCCATGCGCAAGCTCGAACTTGCCCGGCCGGGAGCCTGTGGCGCCGGTAAATGCCCCCTTTTCATAACCGAACAGTTCAGCCTCAATCATCCCTTCGGGAATAGCCGCACAGTTGACGGCAACAAAGGTGCAGTCATGTCGATTCGAACACTGGTGAACATACTGGGAAAGACGCTCCTTGCCCGTTCCTGATTCGCCAAGCACAAGAATGGAGGCGCGACTGGGCGCAACTAGGGCTACCTGGTCCAGCAAACGCCTGGTTTCAATGTCCCTGGTGACAAATATGTTGGTGCCTTTACGTTGCTTGTTGGCCTGTGATGAGAGGTCCGCCTGATGTTGTGCCTTACGGATATAGATACTGAGAATCTCATCAGCGCACGGCAGTGCACGGTAGTCTGTAGCTCCGGCAATCATGAGCTGCGAGGCGCGATCAGCATTCATCTGATCCGCCAGCACAACCAGGGTGGCCATCGGCGCATGTTGAAAAATCTGTTTCGCCTGCATATTGGCAAGGTGTGAGTCCATCAGGAAAAACAGCGTCTCGGAATCCGCCTGCAAACAGTCGGCCTGAAACTGTTCCTGTGCTTCAACAGGAAGGTCCGGCGCTACGCGCCCAAGCTGAACACACAACTCTGGTGAAATAGCCTCTGGAAAGCCCAATAAATATATCTTCTTCATTGATATTTCCTCTTCGCCTGGTCTGCCTGCTCCTGAGCTAGCAGCAGGCGTGCCCTTAACTGATAGTCCGGGTCAGAATCAGACGTACTTAATGGAATGAGATGTTCCCTGGCCTTGCTCCAGCGCCCTGTATTAAGAGCGCATAGTGCCATCGCATAGTGCCATGCTGCTTTCTGCTCAGATTCCGGCAGTTGCAGTAAAGCTGTCTCTGCCTCTATGTATCCCTTGCTCTGGATCAGGGCATCGGCCTGCTCCAGGAGATACTGCCATCTGTTATCGCCCTCGCTTGCATCAGCCAGCTGTTTCCATGCTTCAGCAGCGGTGTGCCAGCGTTTCAAGTTCAGGTTGATGCGAGCTTTGGTGAGCCAGTATGTTTTACGCAGCTCGGGCGTCAAATCACCCGCATTGATATTTGCCAAGGTCTGGCTGGCTGCCGAAGCATCTTCCTGGCTGTTCTGTATGCTCGCTGCGATCAGCAGAAAGTCCTGGCGATAAAGTGTCTTCTCATGCTTGGCCAGCCATTGCATGATTTTAATGACACCATCGGGATCATTGCGGTCGGCCCAGAGGCGGGCTTTTTCAAGCATAATGCGCTGCGACCAGACTGAATTGGCAGCCTCAGTATATAAACGCTCCAGCATCTCCTCGGCGTGTACGAAGTCCAGTAAACGGATGTAGGCCTGTGCAATCCCGAAAGCCAGTTTTTGCGACTTTTCAGGCCTGATCTGTGGGTATCGTTTCCACAGCACAACAGCCTGAAGCCACTGTTTCTGCTCAAGCGTGCTCTGGATATGCCTGCCCAGCAGCTCCTTTCCCTCGCTACGGGCAGCATCAACAAATCTGGAGGGGGATTCCGAGGATGCCGCAATGGCATAGGATGCGGTGGCCCTGGAGAGGTATGCGGGGTCATTGGCACCAAGGCGTACCAGAGTGCGCGCCTGATATAGCGTTGCCTCGATTTCAATTTCAGAAAGCTGGTTGTTCGCCACTATCCGCGAGAGCTTATCCAGCAGCTCCTTCAGCTTTTCAGTGTCGGTGAGATCCCTGTTCTGCTGCATCAGGTGGCGTATATAGGCTCGTTTGCCGACCGCCGACTCCCTGTAGCGGCTTGCCAAAATGCCGTAAATGGTATCTGCGCCGCGGATATCCCCCTGCTCAGCCAGAATATCAGCTTGCAGCAGACGTACATCCAAAGCCTCTGGTTTAGCAGCATATTTCTTCAGAAAACGAACGATATGAGCAGATTGAACCTGGCGGGTTTCGTACTGGGATAAAAGGCGGATGTATGCAGCATAAAGAAACGGATCCTTCTCAATGACCCCTGGGTGATGGTTGTAGGCATCGGCCATATTCCTGAAGGCCTGTTTACTGTTGCCATCAGCATCATCGATAATGGCCAGCCAGACAAACCCCTCTGCCTCCTCCAGATCAGAGACATCCGTACCCAGGCCGAAATACCTGAACAGGACTCCCCGAGCGTTTTGGAACTTGCTCCGCTGAATGAGGTAGCGCGCATGTAGCAGGGCCGCTTTTTTCGCCTCTGGAGCGTGAGGATACTCCTGTAAAATAGCCTGCAGGGCAGAATCCGCTTGATCATACTTGCGCTGGTTCCAGCTTAGCCATGCCACTTTCCAGTGCATTTTCACAGCTTCGAATCGCTGCGGATACTCTTTATGCAAATCCTGATATGCCCGGATGCTCAGTTCTGCACCGTCATAATTCCTCGCTGTTGTGAGTTTTTCCTCCGACTCAGCCAGCAAAAGCAGCAGTTCATAACGCTGGTTGTTACTCAGGCTGGTGTCGGCCAGAAGCGTGCGGGCCAGGCTGATGGCGCGATGTGTTTCGCCCTGCATCACGAAAGAGCGCACATTATTAACGTCACTCTGATCCGCCGCATGGCAGATGCCCGTGTTGAGGATCAGGATCGTCAAAATAGTCGTAATAAGAACTGAGGCAGAATGCATAATAGTGGGTATAAGCAAAACCCATGCCGCACTCGATTAAATAGCTACTTCCGGCCAAGCCCGGACATTCAAAATTAATGATACCTCAGCTGGCAGTTTTATGGGGGTGTGCTATTAATTTAAAATTAAAGGAGGAGATCATGCCGATTGAGTATTGCATCAATAGTCGACTAAATACGGTCTTCTTGCGCGCATGGGGGCATGTGTCTGTCGAAGAGGTCTTCGATGTTACTGAAACGCTACGGGATGACCCAGACTTCCATCCTGATGGTAAGGGAGTTTACGATCTGTCTGGAGTAACATCGACTAACTATTATTATAAGCAGATGAAAGAAATAATGCTCATTGAGCCTTGGGGAGGAAATTCCAAACGAGCTGTTATTGTCAAAAGCGCTTTGGTTTTCGGCCTGACTAGAACCTTCATCCTTCTGGCCAAAAAGTCTCACGGCAAGATTGCGATTTTTAATGACATGGGACATGCCGCCAAGAACTTGGATATCCAGGCATCGGATGTACCTTGGTGTGCAGAAATACCCCCTCCGATCATTAGTCCCTTTAAGCGTATGGTGGATGTATTTAAGTTCAAAAGAAAAGCGTTATAGTTTAGTTCAATGAACGACTGCTCCTTTAGGGGAGGAGCACCTGATGCCTTTAATCGTTCAGATGGAAGGTGCAGCCAGGCCATCAGGCTCCATATTGCTGATTGCTGCAGAGACACCTTGTTGCACTGCTTCAATCAGGCGCTCTGTATTAGGGGTGATGTTTGCGACCTGTAAACTTTCGCCGCCAGCAAGTGTCTGGGTTCCCAGGCTGCTCTGTTCGAAACCATATCCGAGTTGATGCAGAATCTCGCCGCCGGCAATGATTTCATCGCCACTCCCCAGCAAGGCCAGATGCTCTGCCAGTGATACCGGTGCGCCAACAGCCCTGAACTCCCTATGTTTGCCACTCCCCAGGTAGCCGGTAAGCACCTCGCCCTGAGCAAGGCCGACGTTGAAGGCAACAGCGGTTCCGTCGGATTGCTGCAGCGATAGATTTTTAGAGGCCTCAATGATTTCCAGGGAGGCCATTGCTGCCCGCTCCTGATAGTTCTTCAGGTTTAATGGGTGATTAAATACGGCAACCATGCGGCTGCCTGAAATCGAATCGACATGGCCTCCATTGGCCGAAACGATGTTGTCCAATACGCTGAAAAACCGGTTAAGCCCAGAGAGCCCTCCGGACTCACGAATTGAGGAGGAATAGGCTCCGAAATCGACCATTTCGACGGCCATGACGGCAACCGTTCTAGCCGGCTGGTCTGAATTGACCAATGTTCTGTCGAAGCTGTCAGAGACCTGTTGGGGGTTTTGATAGCGGCCGAACAGTCCAAGGGTCATCTGCCGACTGGAGAGCTGAGAAACCATTTGATTAAAATCACCCACACTCTTCCCCATCTCACCGCTGCCATAACCGGGAATGTGAACGGAGAAGTCGCCTGTCCCAACCTTCCTTGATGCCGCTGAAAGCCTGTGCATCAATTGCGTGATAGCAGCAGAGAAACGATAGGCCAGAGCACCAGCCAGCATGGCAAGCAGCAGCGCTAGCATGGCGAGAAACAGTTTCATTTCGCCGCTATAAATATCATCTTCCGGAGCCGGGAGATGCAGTGCAATTGTCCCCAGATTTGAGTTGTTGAAATCAATGCCCTGGGCATACCAGCGCTCCTGCCTTTCAACAGACGCCCCTTTCACATGAAGGGAGGAGGTTACGTCGCTGGGGATCCTCCCTTCACCAAACGTTTCGCTTTCGCCATTGGCCCAGCGAAGATAAATCATCGCGCCAGGTGAGGTTTCAATAAACTTCTCCAGCAGCCGGTCAACTTCAGCCCTGCTGTCGGCCATCATCGGCATGCTCAGGGCTTCTGACAGTATGGAGGCTGTTAATCGAAGCTGATTTTCCTGCCCGGCTCGCAGCGCATCACGCTCAACAGTAATCATGCTAAGCGCTATGACAGCAGAGCTGACGAGCGTCAGCAAAACTGAAAATAAACTCCAGGACCAACGTAAAGACATCCGATCTCCCTTGTACATTTCAAGCAACTGAGCCGCTGTGTTTGCAAATCAGTGAATCAGCATAAGCAAAATATCAGCCAGCTCGAGGGGGTTGGCAGTAAAATTGCTCAACCTCTCCGCAAACGCTTTATTCAATTCAACATGACCGTTATAAAACAAGGAGAGGGTTAAATGGATTTTTCAACCATTGCCGGCATTTTGGCAGGATTCGGGCTGATCGTGCTCTCCATTTTCCTCTCAGCTGTAGAGCCGGGGATATACGTCAACCTGACAGGTTTGATTATTGTAATTGGCGGCACTATGGCCGCGACACTGGTCAGCTATCCAACCCACGAGCTGAAGAAAATCAGTAGAGCCCTAGCTAATGTTTTCCATCGCACCGAATATTCTATCCGTGATGACATTTATGAGATCGCCCAAGCTGCTCGCTTTCGCAGGCATGGAAACCTGGCGGGAATAGAAGAGCGGCTCGCAAAAATTGAAAATCCATTTCTGCGCACCTCCATCCAACTGGTGGTCGACAACACGCCAGCCGATGAGATTGTAAATATGCTGCAATGGCGCATTAAACGCTTGAGGGAAAAGGAGCGGGCAGAGGCACAGATATTTCACACCATGGCCGCTTATGCACCTGCCTTTGGCATGTTCGGCACGCTCGTAGGCATGGTCAATATGCTCTATGGCGTGAATGGTCCTGACGCATTGAATATGGGTCATAATATGGCGGTGGCGCTGATGACAACGCTCTACGGCGTATTGCTGGCCAATCTTATTTTTAAGCCCGTTGCGATCAAACTTGAACGGCGCACTGAGAAACGCACCATGATCATGCGTATGATTGTCGAGGGTGCGATTATGCTTGCGAGTGACCGAGGCCCTATATTTATCCGGGAAACATTGAAATCATTTTCAGCACAATATGAGGATGAACTGCGGGGCAGTAGTGATTCACACGACGATGAGCTGCGCACATCATCCGGAAAGCGTTCCCTGCGCGCCAGCCCGGATGATAATTTCTAATGCTGGAGACAGTGAACAAAGAACAGTCAGGTGATAGCCCTGCAGCCCTTTCATTGCTTCGCACACATGGGTTGGATGAGCCGGAACCCATCGATGACTCACCTGAGATAACGCAAGATACCTGGATGGTCTCCTATCTGGATTTGGTGACCCTGCTGTTGAGCCTTTTTATTGTCATGGGGACACTTAATGCACCAAAAGCCGGCGTACAAGTGCAGGAGACCTCTGATGGAATGAAAGCAGAGAATCAGAAGACACCAGTCACAATGGATGCGACGATCAAACGGCAGGGCCAGCGCCAGGGGCTGGAGGAGGAACTCAACCGTATCATCGGCAGCAACTCACTGGGCGGGGTCATGGACGTCAAGGTTTCCCCCGGTCAGATACGCCTGCAGATGCATGCCAGCATGCTTTTCGGGGCTGGTGAGGCTACTCTCAACGAATCAGCCGGCACCCCGCTAAAGGATCTGGCAAAGCTCTTACAGGGTTACCCCGGCAGGGTCGAGGTCGCTGGCCATAGTGATAACATCCCTATCTCCGGAGGGCGCTACCGCTCTAACTGGGAGCTCTCTTCAGCGAGGGCCGCTTCAGTGGTTGAGTCACTGATTGAAGTCGGCATCTCCCCCGACAGGCTGCATGCAACAGGTTATGCCGATACGCGACCGATCACCTCCAATGCCACCCCTGAGGGCAGAGCGAAAAATCGCCGCGTTGAATTTATTGTTGAAATGGGCTCAGAACTGCTGCATCAACGCTAACGCACAGATAGGCGGGCAGGCGCGACATGCGTATTACTCTGAAGGCTGGGAGATGCCTTTCTTTTTGATTTTCTCAACCAGTGTTGTCCGGTTCATGGAGAGAAAGTTAGCCGCACGATTTTTGTTCCAGTTGAAGCGCTCCAGCGCAGATTGAATAAGGTGGTTCTCAAACTCATCCACAGTGGCTTTTAGATCGATATGATCCACCTCATTGATATCGATCTGGAAATTCTGAGCCATACGAGCCTGCTCACTAATCATGCGTGATGGCAGGTCACTTGTTTCGACTACGCCCTCGCGCTTCAGTGTGCAGACCCTCTCCACCAGGTTGCGTAATTCGCGGACATTGCCCGGCCACTCATAGGAGAGTAGTGCCTGTTTGGCATCATTGGAGAGTCCTGTGATATTTGAACCTTTTTCGGAATTGAAATAGTTCAGGAAGTGGTTAACCAGCAGCAGGATATCGTCACCTCGCTCCCGCAGCGGAGGCAGATGCAGTGGAATCACATTAAGCCGATAGTAGAGATCTTCCCGGAAGCGTCCAGCTGCAACCTCCTCTTCCAAATCCCGGTGCGTTGCTGCTATGACGCGCACATCCACCTCAATACTCTGCTGGCTGCCGACTGGTTCAAAACTTCTCTCCTGCAAAACGCGCAGGAGTTTCACCTGAAGTTTTGGGCTCATATCTCCGATTTCATCAAGGAATATGGCGCCCCCATTGGCCAGTTCAAAGCGTCCAGGACGCGACTTGATGGCGCCGGTAAAGGCTCCTTTGACGTGGCCAAACAGCTCCGATTCCAGTAGCTCCTCCGGAATCGCGCCGCAATTAATTGAAACCAAAGGTTTGTTTGAGCGGCTGCCTGTGCGGTGCAGCGCCTTGGCCAGCACCTCCTTGCCACTGCCGGATTCGCCAGAGATCAAAATGGTGCTGTCAGAGCTGCCAAGAAGATTCACCGTCTCCTGCAGATGGCGCATCGCGGCACATTGACCAGTGAACCCAGTCAGGTTTTCTGTTGAACGAACCTGCTCCCGTAGTGAGGTATTGTCCTTACGCAGCTGCCGCGTTTTCATCAATTCGGTAACGCGTACCAGCATTTCATCAAGAGCAAACGGCTTCTTCAGGAAGTCGTTGGCACCTAAACGTACAGCGTCGATGGCGGTGTCTATTTCTGCATAGCCAGTCATGATAATGATGCCCATGTCCGGATCACCCTTACGGAATTCACGCATCAGCTCTATGCCATTGCCATCTGGCAGGCGCACATCAAGTATGCACATATCAAACTTTCCCAGGTCGAGTGCTTCACGAGCTCTGGTAGCATTGGGCGCAGCAGTGACATGATATCCTGATGTTTCCAGCAACTCTTTCAGGATTTGACGGAACTCATCATTGTCTTCAACCAGTAAAATAAACGCGGACTGTTCCATTCGGGACTCCTCTGCAGTCTAGGCATCTCTTATGCCAGTCAAAATAATGACGCATGAAATTCAAAAGGCAAGCATATAAATAAACAGATGCTGGTGGAAACGTCAAAATCAAGGCTGTTGTCCATCTGTCTGACGAAAGCCTGCAGCTGTTAATGCAGGCACATGAATGAATATGGCCTCTAATTTGCTCATTGGTCGCATGGGCATTGACGGCGTTATAAATCTGGGCACTGAAGCCCTCTACATGGTACTCAAGCTTTCTCTACCGACACTAGCTGTCGCTCTGATCGTGGGTGTGGCTATTTCCTTGTTTCAGGCGGTTACACAAATACAGGAAATGACACTTACCTTTGTTCCAAAGATTGTTGCCGTCTTTCTCTGTCTCGCCCTGATCTCCCCCTGGCTGGTTGAAGTTTTGGTGGATTATACCAGGCATATTTTTGAATTGATTCCAACCATTACCAATTAGCATGGAACTTCCTCTGCTGAATATTGAAGAAGTCGTCGGTGCTATGCTGGTGCTGTTGCGGGTAAGCGCTCTGCTAATACTACTGCCCGTAATCGGACACCGTCTGGTTCCTAGTCAGGTTAAAATCGGGTTGAGCGCCCTGCTTGCCATTCTTCTGTACCCAGTCGTGGCAACTTCACTGCCTCAGATGCCTGCATCTCCAGTGGCTCTGATGCTCATAGCCATTCAGGAGATATTGATTGCCGCCATGCTAGCCATGGTAGCACAGCTTATATTCGCTGCTGCTCAGCTTGCCGGGCAGCTTATGGGTTACCAGATGGGTCTGGCTATTGCTAATGTATTTGACCCTACTACCAGCTCGTCGATTTCCGTAGTTGGTCAATTTGCAAGTGTGTTGTCCATGCTGGTCTGGGTCTCAGTAGGTGCCCATAACGCCTTTTTATTTGCGCTGACAGATTCATTCCATGTATTGCCCATTGGTCAGCCTCTGGATCTCTCCGGGTTTATGGCACTCAATGATATGGCAAGCAATATGTTTGCCCTTGGCCTCCGCCTAGTTGCACCCATGCTTTTGCTGCTATTTTTCCTTTATGTCGCATTAGGTTTGGTTGCCCGCGCAGTGCCTCAGATTCAGGTGTTTTTTGTCAGCCAGCCGCTGGGCATTGGGCTCGGGTTCTTGGCCTTTGCGCTTGCCCTGCCCGGTATCGTTTCGCTGATGTATGACAGCTATTCCGGGATCTCAAAGAGCCTCCCCTCGCTGTTGCAATCCCTGGCCGGTGTATAATAAGCTATGAAACCAGGCTGGTTTAGCTAATGGCGGAAGATCAGAGCCAAAAAACGGAAGAAGCCACCCCCAAGCGGCTAGAAGATTCCCGAAAAAAAGGTCAGGTCCCATCGAGTAAAGAGCCCTCAACAGCATTTGCTTTTCTGGTGTTGGCATCGATTGGTTTTACTGGCGCGGGCGAGTTTATGATTGAGCGTTTCGCCGCACTGATGCGCGACTGCTTTTCAGGGCGCTTGGTTGTCGATCTCAGTCCGGGCGGCATGCAAGACCTGATAATAAAAATATTCTCTGATGTTGCTGCCATTGTCCTTCCCATCGCTATTCCTATTTTGCTTATAGGCGTGCTTGCTACGGTAATGGTTACCGGCCCGGTATTCTCCTTTGAGACACTCAAGCCCAAGTTTGAAAAAATAAGCCCGATGAAAGGAATCAAGCGGCTATTTTCGACCCGCGCATTGTCAGAATTCGTCAAATCTTTGGTCAAGTTAAGTGTCATTAGTTTGGCGTGCTGGTTTAGCATAGTTGACCTTCTGCCCCTAGCAATTGCCTCAGTGAGGCAAGATGCACTCTCCATTGCCAGGATTGCAGTGGAGGGGAGTTTGACGTTGGTCGGCCTGGTGGCGTTTATCTTTTTCTTTATAGCCTTGATGGATGTGATCTACCAGCGGTGGGAGCATGCCAAATCACAACGTATGGCGCAAAAAGAGATTCGCGACGAGCACAAGGAGTCAGAAGGCGACCCGCACCTTAAAGGAAAAATAAGGCAAATTCAGATGGAGCAGTCCAGAAACCGTATGATGTCAGATGTTCCCAAGGCAGATGTCATCATTACCAACCCTACCCACATCGCCATTGCCCTATCCTACCCTCTTGGCAGCGCAGGCGCCCCCAAGGTTCTGGCAAAAGGCAGGGGCAAGGTTGCTGAAAAAATAAGGGAAATTGCCCGGGAAAATGAGATTCCCATCAGGGAAAACAAACCTTTGGCGCGATCCTTGTTTAAGAGCGTAAAGATCGGAGATGAAATTCCCGAACATCTGTATGAGGCGGTCGCCGTTATCATTGCAGAAATTTATAGAATCAAGGCGGAAGGTAATGCCAGAGCTTAGGGATAACAGGCAAAATACAAGCTTCTCTGTACTGTCGCCTATGGCGCTTCAGCAAACGGAAGGTTTGTTCATGTCTGCGCCATTCTATCACCGTTCCGTAGATGATCAGAAAGCTATGGGGGGGCTGTAACATGCAGGCAATAGCCTCTAGGGCCTTCAAAAGCATGGGCGGTAACTCTGATGTCATGCTGGCAGTCGGTGTCCTTGCTGTCCTGATGATCATGGTCGTGCCTTTGCCGACTGTGCTTATGGATATGTTCCTGGCTATAAATATATCTGTAGGCATATTGATATTGCTGACGTCCCTTTACGTACTCAAGCCGCTTGATTTTTCCATTTTCCCCTCCCTGCTGCTGCTGACCACCCTGTTCCGCCTGGCGCTGAATGTGGCCACTACCCGCCTGATCCTGCTCAATGGGCAGGAGGGGCCTTCTGCTGCCGGGCATGTCATCGAAGGTTTCGGCGAGTTTGTGGTCGGCGGCAACACCGTCGTTGGCTTAATTATCTTCCTTATTCTCGTGCTGATTAACTTTATCGTTATCACCAAGGGCTCCACCCGTATTGCTGAAGTCTCTGCCCGCTTCACACTTGATGCCATGCCCGGTAAACAGATGGCCATTGATGCCGATCTGAATGCAGGTCTGATTGATGATAACCAAGCCAGGCAGCGACGCGAATCCGTTGCCCGTGAAGCGGAATTTTATGGCTCCATGGACGGCGCTTCGAAGTTTGTTCGAGGAGATGCTGTCGCAGGCTTGATTATTACCGCCATCAATATTTTTGCTGGCCTTATTATCGGCACAATGCAGCAGGGAATGCCGCTGGCAGAAGCCATGTCGATATACAGTATTCTGACGGTTGGAGACGGGCTTGTGTCGCAAATCCCTGCGCTCGTTATTTCAACAGCAGCAGGTATTATTATCACCCGAGCGGGAGGCGACAAATCCCTTTCGGTAGAGCTTACTGACCAGTTCACCCAGTTCCCTCGTCTGTTTATCGTGGGTTCCGGCGCAATGTTAATGCTCGGCTTTATGCCAGGCCTTCCCTTTATTCCGTTTGCCGTATTATCTGCCGGAGCGGCTATAGTCTGGTGGTACCTTAAAACGGAGGCTGAAAGCCGTGCTATGCAGGCCGAAGCGATTCAACCAGCACAGCAGGAAGCAGGGGAGCAGCAGGAAGCGCCTCTGACTGACTTGCTGGTGGTGGATCCTATCAGATTGGAAGTGGGTTACGGGCTGATTGACCTGGTTGAATCGAGCAATGATGGCAATCTTCTGGATCGCCTGAAAAGCGTGCGTAAGCAAATCGCACAGGAAATTGGTTTCATCCTGCCATTCGTCCATATCAAGGATAACCTTCAGCTCGGGGTGGGTGAGTATAAAGTATTGATCCGTGGTGCAGAGGTTGGTCGCGGAGAGATGAAGCCCCGCAGTCTGCTGGCACTTGAAAGCCAGGTTACAGGCCCCAGTATCCAAGGCGAACCAACGCTTGAGCCTGCTTTCGGTCTTCCTGCAATCTGGATTTCCAATGAGCAGCGCCAGAAGGCAGAGCTATCAGGTTATACGGTGGTAGAGCCGGCAACTGTAATCGCGACACATGTGACCGAAATTCTGCGTAAATATTCACATGAAATACTCGACCGAGCCCAAGTGCGTAAGATGGTAGACACACTCTCTGAGCAGCATGGCAAAATCATCGATGAGATTATCCCCGCACAGGTCTCTATAGGTCTGCTGCAGAATGTATTGCATCAGCTGCTTGCCGAGTGGGTGCCGATCCGCGACCTGCTCATGATCGTTGAATCACTTGCCGACAACAGCGGGCAGAACCTTAGTGTCGCTGAATTGACGGCAAGGGTTCGGGTTCGACTGGGGCGGAATATTGTTCAGCAGCATCTTAACCCAACAGGTGAGTTAGGCGTGTTTACCATTAAGTCTGACATCGAACAGGAGATGCTGGAGAGGCTTGGAGAGTATACGGAGTGGGCACTGCCTCTGAATATCAACCGTTGGCAGAGCTTCCTGATGCGTTTGAATGATGCTGTTTCAGAACATGATCTGAGCACCACCATTATCCTGACTACACCAGAATTAAGGGCACCACTGTCAGCCTCCCTTAGTAAGGCCATGGCTCGTATTGCGGTACTTTCCATCGCCGAAATACCTTCCTATATAAGGGTTCAAACCTTGGGAAGTATTGGACTACAAGATGCAAATTAAGATATTTTCAGCTCCCAAACTGCATGAAGCACTGGCCAAGGTGCGTCAGGGATATGGCCCGGATGCGATCATTATGGATCGCCACAAAAGCGTTGATGAGAATGGGGATCCCGTTTGGCACGTGCATGCGGCGCGTGACGTTGGCAGCAGCATGCAGGCGACCACGGCACCTGTAGAGAAGCGGCCTGTTGTCCCCCCGAGGATGCACATAAAAAGCTGCTGACTGCCATGAGCCAGTTAGAGCGCATCGTCGATGGACTGGGCAGGCAAGAGCTTGAGGGGCTGCGTGCTTCGCTGCCAAATCCAAGAACCCAACAGGGTTTTGATGCCTTGATTAAGCTGGGTGTAGCTCCGCATTTTGCATCAGATATAGCTGAAGATTTTGTCAATAATGCGCCGGTGGCTGAAGAGCTGCTGACATGGGGCTCGATATTAAACCCGAAGAAAAAGCGGGAAATCATTCTTCTGACCGGCCCAAGCGGTTGCGGCAAGACCACGCTGGCAGCCAAGCTTGCCGCACATTTTTTGCTCAATGACATCAGTGTAGCGTTTCTTAGCACTGATACCGAACGGATCGGCGGCCTGAATGGTCTTCAGACCTACGCCACCAGTCTTGGTGTTCCCCTTATCCCTGTTGCAAGGGAGTCAGATATTGAGCCAGCGCTACGTAAGGTTAAATCGGCACAGTTAGTGCTAGTAGATACTGAGAGTTGCTCAAGGAACCAGCCTGTCAAACTGCAGAAGCAGTTCGCATTGTGGAACGGGATCCCATGCAGCCGGAGGTTTATTGTGCTTCCAGCCAATATGGATGAAGCCGATGGCATGGAGACGCTTCTTAAGGCGCAGGAGATGGGTGTCAATGAAATGGCATTCAGCAAGCTGGATGAAACATCCTATCCCGGAAAGCTGATCAACTGGGCTGCAACGGGGCTTGCCATTTCATACTGCAGTTTTGGCCCGGAGATTCCGGATCAGATGGGATGGCTTTCAGCCAAGGCGATAACAGCACTGCTCGACAGTCATACAAAAACCAAGGAGTCATCATGAACAATCGTCCTGACGAGATTACCTCCCGCCGCTCACCGCAAGTTATTGCTGTCTCCAGTGGCAAGGGTGGTGTTGGCAAAACATTTATATCTGTTCATCTGGCCGCACGGGCTGCACAGCAGGGTAAACGTGTGCTGCTGATTGATGCGGATCTGGGGATGGCCAATGTGGATATCATGCTTGGCCTGACAGCCAAAGGCTCCGTTCTACAGGTCATTGAAGGTCAGTCAGAACTTAATGATATCCTGGTGCAAGGTGGCGAGCGCCTTGATGTGCTGCCGGGCGGCAGCGGCCTGCATGAACTGTCGCATCTATCGGCTGCCCACCAGCACATCCTGCTCGATGCGCTGGATAATCTAACCCAGAATTATGATCTTGTACTGGTTGATACAGGTGCAGGGATAGGGGAGAACGTGATGTTCTACGCCTCCAGCTCCGAAACCGTCCTGATCGTTTTGACGCCTGATCCCACATCGCTGACAGATGCCTATGCGCTTATCAAGGTGCTTTCAACCCAGCACAACACAACCCGTTTCATGGTTGCTGTAAATCAGGCTGATGAAGTGGCAGCACAAACGGTATTCCGCCGCCTGCTCTCTGTATCGGATCGCTATCTGGATGTAGTCCTTGATTATGTGGGGCAGATGTCCGAATGCCCATCGGTCAGAAAAGCTATCCAGTCACAAAAGTTGCTATACTCATGTGGCAGCCAGAAAGATATCGACAACCTGAACAGGCTGGCCGACACCGTACTGGCTCGTCCAAGGCGAGGCTCGGGCGGCGGCCTGCAGTTTTCCTGGCAAAGCACGCTGGCTGAAGGCCTGTATGCCGGCAATGTCCGCGAAGACGAAGTCATATAGCCATGAAAGTACGTGACATTAGCACCTACGGTGGCATCGCAGGCTTTCTTCTTGGAACTGTGATCACGCTCGTTTACGACATGCCGCTTGGCGATGCCGCCTTCCGGCTTCTGGCCTTGAGCGTATGCGGAGCATGGATGGGAGCTATCATCTGCTGGCTGGACCATCTTCTTCCTAAAAGCGAAGAACAAGATTCAGCCGAAACTGAGAATTAACAGTCATGACCACACCGTACGATAAACAGGCATCCCCGCAGTTCCAGAGTCCCGATCAATTGCTCGAGACGCACCTGCCGCTGATTCGCTACCATGCCAACCAGCTGATCCGGCGTGTTCCCGACTCCATTGAAATGGATGACCTGATTGATGCTGGCGTACTCGGCCTTCTCGATGGTGCCGGTCGTTTCGATCCGACAAAGAATGCCCAGTTCAAAACCTTTATCTCCTATCGTATACGAGGCTCCATGATCGACTACCTGCGGGCTTTTGACTGGATGCCGAGAAGCCTGCGTGACTCTTCGAAAGAGCTCCAGCAGGCGATGTCTGTTCTGGAGCAGCAGTATGACCGTCCTGTCGAGGAGGAGGATGTTGCTGTTCACCTCGGCATCAGCTTGGATGAATACCGGAACCGCTTGATGCATGTGCGTAGTCTTTCCATCATCTATTTCGATGACCTGCCTCAATTTGGCAATGATGATGATGTATCAAGTGTTATTGATTCCATTTCCGGGGATTCGGACCAAATGCCCGACTCTCAGTTGGAGTTGTCTGATTTTACTCAAATGCTAGCCAGAGCCATTACGAGCCTGCCGACACGCGAAAAGGTGCTTATTTCCCTCTATTACTATGAAGAGCTGAATATGAAAGAGATCGCGCTGGTTATGGATATAACGGAATCACGGGTGTCTCAGCTGCACAGCCAGATGGTATTGCGACTCAGGACCAGGCTTGGGCTGGACTTCCCCAATGGGTAGTTCAGACAGTATCGCGCCTGTTACCGCCATTCCAGCCGTCGTGCCGGTCACCCCGCGAAACCCCAGGCAGCAGCAAGCTGACAATGAAAATGATGATTCATCAAAAGGCAAGCCGTTGTCTGAAGAGAAACCCCAGGCCACTGACGATAACAAGAAGCCGGGGGGCTTGGACTGCTATGCCTGAAACCCTCCCTTATGGCGTCATGCTGGATCTGCTGATTATCGTAGCGGTTGCAGGTTTATGGATGGCCTGGTGGCGGAACCTGAACCGGTTGAAAAAAACCGAATGCCTTCTTGCCGGCAGCATCCAGCAGTTGGATCAGGCAACTGTGCAGTTAAAGCAGGCGATGGATCACATTCGGGCATTTGAGAAAGAGAGGTGCGTTGAGGAGCGGCCTCGCAAAAAAAACGCGTCAGGAAAACGCCCGCTCCCGGCCGAAAACCTTTCAGATGATACTGTTCTCGTACGCACGCTGCTCCTGCAGCGTAAGGGGAAATCAGATGAAGAGATTGCAGATAGTCTGAGTATCCCGATCAATCAGGTCCGCCTGATGTTGAAAATGCATTCGACAAGAGACAGTTAACAGATGTACTCCATTATCATCCCAAATCTTCTTAGTTTGCCAGAGGCTGGTTCTCCTAAGCAGCAGGCAAGCCAACAGCGACTTCCCTGGTCAAACGGCAGCCTGATGGCTGCAAAATTAACGCCAACAGAGACAGCAGGCGTGGTCCAGTTGATTATCGGCGGCCACCGCCTGAGTGCTAAAGTGCCACCATCCACACCGATGGGTGATATGTGGCTGCAGCTGATCAATCGTGAGATGCCCGCGCAGTTCCGTTTGCTTAGCAGTGCTCAGGCCGAAACATTGCTCGCCAAAATGCTGCAAAAATCAGCGGCCAACTCAACAGAGTCCCAGACAACAAAACAAACCACCGAGCAGGGCTGGGGCAAGCTGGATACAGCTTCGCTACCATTTAATGCCGAAGTCGCAGTCCACGGGCAGCACCTGACAATTCAGGATCGCGAAAGCGGTCATCGCGATGTATTGCTGAGCAGTACCATTGAAGGCGATAAGTTCTGCCTGGTAGGACGCGTTGATCTTGAGCGTCTTGGCCCGGTGGCATTCAACCTTCACGGTGGTGATGACTGCGATTGGTCATTAAGGGTTTTTTCCACCAACCCGCAGCTACTCTCCTACCTTCGAGCCCATTTCAATGTATGGTTGAAAGAGGAGCAGGAGAAACATCAGAATCTGGATGGCGAGGTGCTATACGGCATGCCGGAGAGTATGACGGCACTTGCAGGCGAGGCGAAGGCATGAGTGAGCGAGAAGTCGCCATTGCCTTGGGCTATGATTCCGAGCTTGGTGATGCCCCCAAGGTTCTGGCAGCCGGGTATGGCCATATTGCCAGACAGATTATGGCCATCGCAAGCAAGGAGGGCATCCATATCCACCAGGATGAGAACCTGGCCCAGGTTCTGGCTCAGGTTCCAGTGGGTTATGAAATTCCGGAAACGGCTTATCAACTGGTGGCGGAAATTCTTGCCTTTCTTTACCAGACAGATCGAACACTGCAGGAAAAGATTTCCAGGTAGGCAGGAAAAATATGCCGTCTGTCCACCTTCGTTCTAAAGTGGAGATGAAAAAAACCATTAAACAGTGCGCTTCAGGGAACTTCGAGTTTGGCATGATAGATGCGTAAGGTTTAACAGCCCTCAACGATAAGGAGAGAAGATGCAATCAGGTTTTTATTTATCAGGTGTTGCCAGCCAGATGACCCAGCACAAACTAAACGACATCAACCATAATCTAGCCAACGTCAATACTGTCGGCTTTATGGCCAGCCGTTCGTCATTCTCTTCTACGCTGGCTGAGCAGATGACTGGCCAAACAGATCCGGCCTCAGCTTCATATGCCAGTTATGAAAATTCATTTGTCGACATGAAAGAGGGGGCTATCAAGCCGACAGGCAATGATCTCGACTTTGCTATTCAGGGGGGGGGCTTCTTCAAGGTTCGCCTCGACGATGGCCAGGAAGCGTATACAAGGGCTGGGAACTTCATGCTGGGTGCCAATGGCAGCTTGCTTACCCGAGGTGGCCATCCGGTGCTGAATGCCGGTGGGTCTGAAATTCAGCTGCCACAGGGCAAGGTCAGCGTCAGCCAGGATGGTACCCTTTCGGTAAATAACATTCCGGTTACTGCATTCGGCATGGTAACGATCAAGGATGCATCGCAACTTACCAGGCTTGGCAATGCGCTGATGGCTACTCCCCTAGACAATACCGCCCCAGCAGAAAGTGATGCGATTGTTCGTCAGGGCGCGGTGGCGGGATCGAATGTCAACTCCATACTGGAGATGACGGAAATGGTTTCTACAACACGAAATTTTGAAGCAACAATGAAAGTAATTGAACAATATAGTCAACAGGCAAGCCAGCTCAATGACCGAGTTGGAATGGTCCAAGGTTAACAGGAGAAAATTATGATACGCGCTTTATGGACAGCAGCTACAGGCATGTCGGCACAAAACCTCAACGTAGATGTGATCGCCAACAACCTTGCAAACGTTAACACAACAGGATTCAAACGCGGTCGGGCAAACTTCCAGGATCTGATGTACCAGCAGGTTAAATCTCCAGGTGCCGATGCAAGCTCGGCCGGCACACAGGTTCCGACCGGTATTCAGGTTGGTCTTGGTGTCAAGGCTGCCGGTGTGGAGAACATCTTCCTGGAAGGCAGCCTGAAGCCTACCGGAAACCCACTGGATTTTGCCATTGAAGGACGTGGATTCTTCCAGATTCAGATGCCTGATGGCGAGCTTGCATATTCGCGGTCTGGCTCTTTCAGCCTCGACAGCCAGGGTCAGATTGTTACGTCTGATGGCAACATCCTGCAGCCAGCGATCAATATCCCAGCCGATGCCCTCACTGTCTCAGTGGGAGCGGATGGAACTGTTTCAGTACTGCAGCCGGGCGGCACCAGTTCGGTTATCGGTCAAATTCAGCTTGCTGATTTCAGCAATCCTGCCGGCCTTGAACTTCTCGGAAGCTCCCTGTTCAGGCCAAGCAACGCATCCGGAGAGGCCATTCTGGGCACACCCGGCAGTAACGGAATTGGTAGTATTGGCCAGAACATGCTGGAGATGTCCAACGTCAATATCGTAGAAGAGATGGTGAATCTGATCGCCGGACAGCGTGCTTACGAAATGAACTCAAAGGCCATTAAGGCATCTGATGAGATGCTGCAGACAGCCAACAACATCAGGGCTTAATATGCTGCTGCGTAACTTCCTGTCCGCTCTTGTGCTCCTGTTCATGCTTCCTGCTGTTGCAGGTGCTGGAACGGAGGGTGCTATGCGGGACTCCATCAAGCAGTTTTTTGCTCAGGGTGTCTATTTGCATGGCGCAAGGGCGGAGCTTGTTGAAGTTTTGCGCTGGCCGGATGCGACAGAAAAACTGCGCTGGAGAATGCCTGAGCTTAAAAACCACCCCGGCCAGCTCTCCCTGATTGCGGAAAGGGGGCAGGGGCAGTCACTGAAGCGCTGGTATGTTCCTGTGCGCCTGAACTGGTGGGCGAAAGCCGTTGTTGCCAGAAAAGACCTGCCAGTGCGTTCTCATCTGACGGCAGAGATGCTCAATATCGCCCGCATTAATGTTGCCGGCCATTCGGGATCCTGGTGGAGAAAAACTGAAGGGCTGATGGGTACACGCCTTACCCGCCCACTGAAAGCCGGGGATGCCATATTCGCATCCTATGTACACCGGCCCAAATTGATCAGCCGTGGTGATCAGGTCACAATGATTGCCAGCTATGGCGGTCTCAAGGTGACAGCGGTCGGCAAGGCTCTTCGTTCAGCAGGGCTTGGTGATCGCCTGTCTGTGCGGAACCTTAAAAGCAAACAGGTTGTTCAGGGTGTAGTTGCAAGTGCATCCACAGTCCACATTCTCACCGGAGAAACGCTATGAAACTAATATGGATTCTTGGATTGATCACTCTCCTTTCCGGCTGCATGCCTTCAGCAAAATCGGTCTCCACCGATGTTAACAAGGATAAGGTTGAGGCTGCCCTGCAGGCTCCTCTGCCCGACCCCTCACAAACCGGTTCGCTGTGGACAGGGAACAGCTCACAGCTGTTTACCGATGCCAAGGCGCGCAATGTCGGTGATCTGGTGACCGTGTTGGTTCTTGAGGAGGCCTCTGCAACCCGCAAGCTCGGAACAAAAAAGAGCAAGAAGTCGAGCCGGAAAACAGAGCTGAATGCTGCTTTCGGTGTTTTAGATGGCATTAATGCAGTAATTGCCAAAAATAAGCAGATATCCCCTCTTGATCCAAGAATTGGCATGGATATCAATGATGCATCAAGTTTCGATGGCAACGGCTCTACAAACAATTCGGATACACTGACAGCAAGTGTGACTGCCGTGGTCACCAAGGTCTATCCGAATGGTAATCTGGAGATTACAGGGCGCAGGCAGGTAAGTATTAATCACCAGCCGCAGGCCCTTGTCTTTACCGGAATTATTCGCCCCAGCGACATCAGTTCAGACAATACCATCGCCTCTGCCAAGGTTGCACAGGCCATGGTCAGCTATGGCAGTGGCGGCGAACTTGCTGAGGTAGCACATCAGGGGTGGCTGGCACGCACGCTTAATGAAGTATGGCCATTCTAAAGGAGTATGAGCATGTATCCGGAATATGACGATCAGGCAACAAATGCACTCGGTGGCAAACTCTTTACGGCACTGTTCATGGCTTCACTTCTTCTGGTTGGCTTTTTTGCATCCTCAGCTGCGTATGCAGAACGCATCAAGGATCTGGCTACCATACAGGGCGTCCGCAGTAATGAGCTGATCGGCTACGGCCTTGTTGTTGGTTTGAATGGTACAGGCGACTCCTCCAACTCCTCCCCGTATACCATCAGCAGTATCAATGCCATGCTGGAGCGGTTTGGTATCAACGTACGTTCAAAAATTGCTACCATGAAGCCCAAAAATATTGCGGCAGTTATGATTACGGCAACCCTGCCTCCGTTTGCAAGGCCCGGGCAGAAGCTGGATGTAACCGTCTCAAGCATGGGTGACTCAAAGAGTCTGCGTGGAGGCACGCTTCTGTTAACGCCGCTATTGGCTGGCAATAATCAGGTTTATGCGGTTGCACAGGGTGCTCTATCGGTGGGCGGCTTTACCGCTGGCGGCAATGCCGCATCGAAAACAGTGGGGCACCCGACAGTTGGACGTATACCAAACGGGGCCAATATCGAAAGGGCGGCCCCAACAGGCATGCGCTCAGGCCAGGATAAAGTGACACTGCAGTTGAATAACCCAGACTTCAGCACCATCAAACGCATGCGCGATGCCATCAATGCCAATTTCGGCGCAGACATGGCCAGAACTGTTGATGCAGGCACCATCGAGGTCTGGAATCCTGAGGCAGATGCGATTGAATTGATCGCGCGCCTGGAACAGATTGAGTTAACCACAGACCACCGCGCTGTCGTGGTTATGGATGAACGCACTGGAACCATCGTTATGGGTCAGGAAGTGCGCATCGACACGGTAGCGGTAGCCCATGGCAGCATCAGTGTTACGGTGACTGAATCACCGCAGGTCTCTCAACCCAATGCGTTTGCTGGCGGCGAAACAACGACCGTTGACCGCACTGATGTCCAGATCGAGGAAGAGGCAGCCCAGCTCGTTGTGCTGCCGAGGCAGGTCTCTCTGAGCACACTAGTCACCGCCTTGAATGCAGTTGGTGCAACGCCAAGCGATCTGATTGCAGTGTTACAGGCCATCAAGGCAGCCGGAGCACTGCATGCTGAACTGAGGGTGATATGAGCGAGATGAATCTCACTCCGGCAATATTGGCCATGTCCCAGGGCAGTACGCAGGCACGGGCACAGGAAGCCGGCAATGCCAAATCATCGGTTCAGCAGGATGCTCATACAAAAGACCCTGCCCTGTGGGACGTAAGCTTGAAGTTCGAGGCCATGCTGATGCAGCAGATGATGTCAGCGATGCGTAAGACAGTGCCGCAGGATGGGCTGATGTCTTCAGGGTTTGCCAATGACATGTATTCATCCATGTTTGACCAAGCTATTGCAGAAACCAGCAGTAAAAGTGGGAGCCTTGGTATAGCGGAAAACATCTATCGCCAGATGAGTGCCAACCATCCGATTAAGGAAAATCCAATATCTGCCGATATAAATAGAGATAACCCTTCTACCAGGCCAGAGGAGTAAGCGGATATGGTACGAATTGACAAATCGACAGGTATTAATGCTCCGGCTGCCATGGGGTCAGCAAAGAAAAAGCGTGAGACCAACAAGGGCGGTTCAACAGCTAAAGGCGGACAGATTCATGTTGGCGATGCATCAGCTCTGCGTGAGAAAGCAAAGGTTATGTTATCCGACATATCCGACGTGCGTATGGAGCGAATCGAAGAGATTCGCAATGCACTGGAGGATGGCAGCTATCAGGTCAATGAACAGGATGTTGCAGTGCAGATTGTAACCAACGCCTTGGGAGAAAAACCATGGTAATGCACTCCCAGGCAGCTGAAAACCTGCAATCCCTTCTCAAGGAGATGGACTCCTCTATCGCTGCAATCGAAGAAATCATTCCGCTGGAGCAGGCAGCCATAGGTCAACTTGACGCTAAGGAAATTCTTAGACTGACAGAAAAGAGAAAGCTGCTCTGGCAGGAACTTAAGGGCAGTAAATCTCAGTGCCAGCTGCTGTTTCAGCAGCATGATATGCCGCAGGAGAGCGGCCTCAGTCAGTTTATTGACGCCTATCTGGCAGAAGATGCTGAAGACCTTCACAGGCAGCGGCAGGAGCTCAATGAACGGATTATAACCATCAGCCGGGAGAATGAATTCAATGCCATTCGCCTCAAGGCCGCTGGAGATACTGTTGCCAGTACCCTGCAAGGTCTCGGACTGATGAAAACCAATGCTACTTACGGTCAGGATGGCACGCTGTGATTGTCCGGACCCTTCAAGTCGCATCCAAAAGCCTGACAACTCAGCAGCAGGCCATGGATACAGTTTCGCAGAATATTGCCAACGTAAATACACCGGGTTATTCACGCCAGACGGCTAATCTCACCACCTCCAGGCCAGACAGGATCGGGGTAATGAACTTCGGAAATGGTGTCGAACTGGCAAGTATTACTCGCTCCATGGACCCTTTGGTGGCCAACGCCCAGGTCTCTAATAACTCCCTGTCATCCTTTGCCAATACGATGAGGGATGGGTTGACTAGTGTTGAAGCCACCTTCGGCAGTCTTGGGGCTCCGGGGCTAACCTCCACACTGGATGCATTCTTCACCGCTCAGCAGCAGCTTACCAACTCACCTGGTGACCCGATTACCCGAACAGATATGGTGGCCAAAGCGAACGACTTTACAAACCTGACTACCAGTATGCAGCAGCAGCTGGTTTCAAGGCAGCAAAGCGCCGACGTGGAAGTCGGTGTACAGGTCGATAATGTCAATATAGTGCTTGATAAAATTGCTGAGCTGAACAAGCAGATTGTTCGCAATGAAACCGGAGGTCAGGTTTCTGGTGCAGCTAACGACCTGAGAGACCAGCGAGACCTCGCCATCATGGAGTTGGCAGCAATTATCCCTATTCAGCGGGTGACCACACAAAACGGTGGTCTTATGTTACAAACGCCCGGAGGAGACTTGCTTGTTCAGGATGGATTAGTGCGTCACCTGCAAATGGGGCCGGTTGCGGGTTCCTCTTTTAGTCAGGTTCAGTTTGCTGATAGTGGGCTGCCTGCGACAGGCATTGAAAGCGGGGGGAAAATCGGCGGCCTTGTAACAATCAGGGACTCCCAACTGGCCAGCTATATTGATGCGCTCGACAGCCTAGCTCAGAATATTATTTTCTCTGTCAACCAAATGCATGCGGGTGGCACGGGCACAACAGCCGTAACCAGTTACACATCGGGACTTCCTGCTGCCAATGCTGCAGCTCCAGTAAGCGGTGATGCTGCTATTCCCTTTGCTTCCAAAATAGTAAATGGCTCCTTCACCATACATGTTCTGGATGGCCCTCCGGCAACCAATCCAGGTGGTACAGCCATCAATATCACGGCGGGCACAACTAGTCTCAACCAGATTGCTGCCGACATATCAGCCGTTGCAGGTGTTACGGCTACTGTCGATGCATCAGGCGCTTTGGTCATCAATGGCGGAGCAAACCGCGTTGCTTTCTCTAATGACAGCAGTAATTTTTTAGCTGCCTATGAGATCAATACATTCTTCCATGGCGGCGGAGCTTCAGACATCAGTGTTGATGCAGCAATCGTGGGTGACCCTGGGCGTATTGCTACCGCCACCGCAGACGCCACTACCTCTGCCGTGGCAATCATGGATAACAGCGCTGCCATGAATATCCTTGCTCTGCGCGATCAAGCTATGAATGTGGATGGAGGCACACCTTCAACCCTGATTCAGCGCGCTGCCAATATGGCTGGCCAGTTTGGCCTGGATGTTGCCACCGCCACTCAGGAAAGCGTATTTCGCACAGCTCAGGCGGCCGCCCTTTCAGTCCAGCGTGAGTCTGTTTCCGGAGTAAACCTGGATGAGGAGATGATTAATATGATGGTCTTTCAACGTAGCTATGAGGCTTCTGCCAAGGTTATCCAGACAGCGAACCAAATGCTTACTACTTTGATGGGGATACTGCGATGAGAATCACATCACAAAGCATCTATGATTCGCTACTGGCCGGCATTCGCAATCAGATGCAGGTGCAGCGTGATGGGGCGGATCAGGTCAGTAGTGGCAGGCGCTTCTCCAGTCCGAGCCAGGATGGCGTTGCCTATAAAACATCACTGGATATCCGCCATGTCCAGAGCGGTATTGATTCAAGCCTTAGCGCTATCGGTGTGGCAAAGTTGCGGCTGGGCGTCAGTGAAAATGCTCTGGCGCAATTCATTCCAATCATGCAGAGAGCCCAAGTTCTTGCCGTTCAGCAAGCGAACTCAGGGCTTACTGCCAGCGAGCGCCAGACTGCTGCTGTAGAGGTCGCGGCACTGGAAAACCAGCTGATTTCTCTGGCAAACACTGCCTTTGAAGGCAAGTCCTTGTTTGCCGGCACAGCTACGGACGTACAACCCATTCAGATAGATGCTCTTGGAAATGCTGTCTATCAGGGTAATACCCAGGATAGAACCGTAGCCATTACTCCGACAGAAAGTATGGTCAGTAATGTGCGAGGAGACCACACAGCATTCACACAGGTCTTTTCATCCATCAAGTCGTTGAAAGACTCACTTAGTGGCAATAATGTGCCTGGCATTCAGGCCTCTATCGACCTGCTATCCAGCGCTTCCAGTGCAATGGTAGGCCTTGACGCCGAGGTCGGTGGTAAACTGAACTCTATTAATTTACGCGAAGAGACGCTGCTGAATATGAAGACACAGATGCTGATTAAGCTTAACCAACACGAAGGCGTAGATTTAGCAGCAGTGGCCACAAATCTGAAGCAGTCGGAGTCATCTCTGCAGGCAGCTTATGTTCAAGTATCCAACTTCAACAAACTGAGCCTGGTAAACTTCCTGAGATGATAGTCCTGCGCAGGACGCTTGGGCAGGCAATTCATATAGGCGATGATATCCGGATTGTTGTTACTGAAACCGAAAAAAATGGTCGAGTTCATCTGGGCATAGAAGCACCAGATGCAGTCAGTATTCATCGCCTGGAAATTTACGAGAAGATTCAGGCCGAAAACTTCGCAGCTATCAACGGCAACATTTTGGATTGGCTCAAGGGGATATCAAATGAAGGGTAAAAGCGCAGGCTGGAAAGCAAAAATTGAAGTCGATGATGCAAAGCTTCTAAGTTTTCCTCATGGTATGGTTGGATTCTCTGAAGATAGAGAGTTCGTTGTTCTGAACTCTGGCACTGGCGACATCGTTTGCCTCCAGTCCACTAAACGACCCGAAGCATCTTTCCTGATGACCCTCTGGGATAATGAGCGATTAGGTTCACCACCACCCCTGACCCCGGACCAAAAGGCAACGCTAAAGCATAGTGACGACTCTCAGTTGCTCTGGTTCTTGGTGCTCAATCCGTTTGCTGATAAGGACTGGGTACTGGCCAATCTGAAAGCTCCTGTAGCGATGAACCTGGATCGCGGGATTGGTATGCAATGCATTCAGGCGAATCCAAAGCTTGAGCTTCGCTACCAATGGATGCCACAGCCATCTAAGGCTGATGACAAGAAAGCGGCCTGATGCAGTCGGCAATACTATTAACTCAGGGGCGATAATTTATTTATGCTCATCCTCTCTCGCATGGCTGGTGAAACGATCATGATCGGCAACGACATCCGCATTCAGGTGCTCTCAAGTAAGAACGGCCAGGTACGCATTGGCATCAATGCTCCCAGAAGTATCCCCGTTAAACGTGAAGAGATAATCAATCAGGAAAAAACAGAGGTGTCGGATGACTTACCCGCTATTGAGACGCCTGCTTTATCTAAACAGGGTTCAGAACCGATCTAGCCCATCAAGTTTGGCATGGTCAATGCTTAGTAATAAATGATGAGTCCGCCAACCATAGCCCAACCGATTATTCAAGAAACGCATCTGCGCACAAACAACCGTATGCGCCCGGTTGCAAATGGCCAGGCGGATGCATTTCGTCAATCACTGAGAACCCATGTCAACAACCACAAAGCCGACGAAGCGAACCTGAAGCGAATCATTCACAAGGCAGCGCAATCCAACGGTCTTGATCCGGGCTTGATAAGGGCTGTGATTCAGGCGCAGAGCAATTGTGATCCCAAAGCTATTTCTCCGGCAGGAGCGCAGGGTTTAATGCAGCTGATGCCGGAAACAGCTGCCGAGCTCGGCATCACTGATGCATTTGATCCGGAACAGAATGTCATGGGTGCCAGCCGCTACCTGAAAAGCCTCGTTGATCGCTACGATGGTGATATGGGCCGTGCCCTTAGAGCTTATACATGGGGTATGGGGAATGTGGATAGGAATCCGAATCCACCACCGCTGGAGGTTGAAAGGTTTGTTGCAAAGGTCTCCGCAGCAGCATCTCTGGGTGTCGCAACAGAGCGGACACCCACCAGTACCCTGTTGGCTGAAATGTCAGCTGCTGTCCAAATCAGGCCAGAACAAACGTTCCGGTTGGATGCGGTTCAATACAAAGCGAAGCGAAGTGGTGTGGATGGCATTATTCATCAGGCGGCTCAACACTATAAGCTGAATCCAGACCTGATTGCTGCTGTTATCCATACCGAAAGTAATTTTGACAAAAATGCCGTATCACACGCCGGAGCTCAGGGGCTGATGCAGTTGATGCCAGCTACGGCAGCGGAACTCGGCGTCACAAACCCTTTTGATCCAGAGCAGAACATCATGGGTGCCAGTCGCTACCTGAAGGGGCTTGTTGAGCGCTACGATGGTGACCTGCGCCTTGCTCTTGCCGCTTATAACTGGGGAATGGGGAACCTTGAACGTCACCCCGGCAGGCTGCCTGCAGAGACATCAAACTACATTGCAAAGGTACTGGCCTTGATTCCGACAGAGGTGAAATATACCGTGGCTACAGGTGAAATGACTCCTGCTGCGGAGCAGCGTTCGCGACAGGTGGGGCAAGAAGCAATATCCCCTGACAAAATATCACCAACCATTGGGCAGGCGACACAGGCCTATGCTCCTGATTCTCTTCGGATAAAAACCAGCGTCTGATTCTAAGGGGATGAAAGCCCTCACCATTGAGGAGTCTAAACCCTATGTGGTTCGATTTTTTTAATGATAAGTAGTCTGAAAGTGTGAATTAAACTGCGCATGTGCCCCTATATCTGTCAACTCAGGGTAGAGGCCACCTGACTGGAGCTGTTTAGTCTTTTGCTGGCGCCTTCAACAGCAGAAAGTTTATCAGCTGTTTCTTTTAACTTCTGTGAGACAAGCCTCTGCAGTCGACGATGCTGCTGATCAAGGTGTACCATGGCCTGCAGGGCAGCATTATCCATATCGCCTGCAGTGACCTCCGCTTTCAGCCGCATGAAGGTTTGCTCATATTCAGACTCAAACGTTGAGAGTTTCTGCCACTTGTCTGCCCGTATAAAGCGCAGCATGCTCTCTATTAGGCGCAGACAATGTGAAATATGGTGGTCAATCATTAATAACCATTGACCTGTCTTGACTGGGAGGGTGAATTGCCGTCAGCAAGCCCCTGCCACCCTTCGCGAAGGGTGTTTGCAAGTGCCAACACCTCATCAATAGCTTCTGCAATGTCACCGCCAGCATTAGCTTCTATGAGCCTTCGGTTCATATAGGCATAAAGGCTGCCTAGGCTGCTAGCGATTGTTCCTCCATTTTCTGAATCCAGACTTGTAACAAGCTCGACAAGTGCTTCTATTGCGCGAGAAAGGTTTTGTGCCTCCGCGGCATAGTTTTTCTCCTCACCTGCGAACTTGGCAAGGTTCAATGACTTAATCAAAACATCATAAGTCAAAAGCACCAACTCAAGCGGGTTGGCACCCTCTACCTGAACGCCGCGATATTTTTGATATCCTGTCATCGAATTCTCCTCTATCTCTGGTTCGAACTCATTGCATTGATCTGCTGGCCCAGCCATGCACCTGTAGCATTGGATTGAGACATAAATCGTTCCATCGCCAAGAACTGGCTCATAAGACGCTCCCGCTCCTTACCTAGTTGTAAGGTCAGGCTGTCAATCTGTGACTGTAGGCTGTCATATGTACTAACCGATGAATCAATACTCATCTGAGTTAGACCGGTAACAGGAAACGTATAAGCCTCTAGAGTGCTGCTCATTTGGGCTGCAAGCCCAAGGTTCACGGACATAGTACCAATAGCGCCAGTGGCTGTTCCGGAGTAGGCCAACAATAAGCCATCAATATTGCCGCTGCTTCCGGTAAGTACTTGTCCATTTCCGGTGGCAGCAATTCCTCCAATTGTTCCAGCTACATCCTGACCAGCATATGTCTGGTCTATAATGCCTAGGTTATTGGCGGACTGTGCAACCGTGAAACTCTCCGCGGATCCATAATCATTGCTCTGCAGTTGCAGGAAGTTTCCAGAAGCGGCGGCTGTAAGTTGCATGGCATGACGCCCCTCCTGAACAACCGTATCAGCTCCGAATGCAAGGGATCCGCCGCCCTCATTGTTAGCGGTCATAGAGAGTGTAAGGTTGCTATCCCCTGTCTGGTTGTCGGTAATGGTGACCTGTCCTGATGCATTCAAACTGGCCGTAATATTCTGCCCAAATTCCACCTGAATGGAGGCCAAAAGATCCGCAATAGTGTCAGTTGCCGGGTCCGAAACAGTAAAGGCATAGTTAACTGCAGAGCCGAATCGGCTTGTGCCGCCAATAGTAATGGTATCGCCCGCCACAATTCCAAGGCTGCCACCGGCGCCATCGGTCAAATCCTGCAACAGCGATGCGCTGGTGGCAGGCGTACCAAGCCCGGTGACCAGAGCCGTGCTCATCTGGCGCTGCTCTGTATAGGTTGCAGCAAACTCAGCATTAAGAGCAGAAGCAATACTACTCAAACTCTGGCCATTGGTAAGGTTTACTACAGCCTGGCGAGCTGATCCATCTGTAATGGTCACCTGCTCGGCTCCGGCAAGTCCGGCCGAAAGGTCTGTTGCGCCAGTTGCTGTAGCCTGCAGGGCAGCAGCTGTAATATTCACTGCATAGCTGCCAGCTACTGTGTTCGCTCCATATGTTAGGAATTCCAAGGCAGAATTGTCGCTCGTGCCACTTGCAGCGAAAAGATCCCGTACGGAGTTAGGGTCAGTGGTCAGCAGGTTGTCCAGTCTGGATGAGTTGATGCCAAGATGTCCTTTACTGTCCGGCTCTACGCCGATCATGGCCAAGCTGTTTCTGTCGCTGGCCAAGCCCGAAACAGTGGTAAGCAGGCTTCCAGCTAGCTGAGACTTGACCTGACGTAATAAAGACTCATTGGCAAGAGGGCCACTTGTCTTGGTATCAGGATTGAAAGTCATTTGCGCATTGATGAAGTCCATTACCTCGTTGTAGCTATCTACAACCGCTTGGACCTTCCCCTTTACAGCCGTCGCATCAATAGACGTATTCACTGTGATGGTTGTAGCTGGATCGGCACTTTTCAAATCAAGCGTATAGCCGGCAAGGGCATCGCTGATCGAGTTGCTTTCACGGCTAATTGTAATGTTGTCCACATCGATAGAGGCATCAGCCGCGGCCTGCAGGGTTTGCCTTGCATTACCCTGGGCAGTAGCACCAAGCTGTAGGTTGGCAAGACCTCCAGCCGCATCCAGGTCTGTACCGGCAAGATTTACCACACCATTGGTCAAGCCGGTATCATCGGCGGCCAGAACCAAGCGGAAATCACTGGTTCCAACCTTGAGAATGCTTGCGCTCACGCCAGTGGCATCACTTCCCGTATTCAACTGGTTGATTTTATCCCTTATGTCTCGAAGTGAGTCCGTGCTTGCCACATCGATAGTTTTTGCGCTCGCGGATTTACCCTGAATGGTAAAAGTTCCAGCTGTGTAGCCTAAGCCAGCCGTATCACTAGTGATGGCGGTGCCTGTTGAATCTTTGACGGCTGAACTTGAGCCCAGTTTCTCAGCCGCAGCCAGCTGATTTACCTTAATGGTGTGGCTGCCCGTTGCAGCGCTTGATGATGGTGTTACAGTCAGTAGTGAATCTGCACTCGTAGCGGTGTTGCTTCCAAGCGTTGACTGATTTACCAGGAAGTTAGCTTGATTGGCCAGTTCGAGAAACTTGGAACGCAGTGATGAGAGTGATGAGTCCAGTTGACTAATGAGCCTCTGCTTGATCAACTCATCAGCCTGCTTATCTTGCAAGAGGGTTACCTTTCTACCCTCAATCTTCATTAGCTGATCGACAATGTTTGCCGAATCAATGCCTGACGACAATCCTGATATGCTACTCACCATTTTGAACGCTCCTAGGCATTCCTATCAAGGATCATGCCAATCATCTCACTCATGGCGGCCTGCTGCTCAATCAGCTTCTTGGGCGGAATTTCCCGCACGACTTCGCCTGTTGCGTTATCCTTGATCTGCACATAGAGCCGGTTCAAACGCTCTTCATAACCAAAGCTCAATCGTTCACTTGAAGCTGCTGTCAATCGGGCATTCGCTTGATCAACGGCTTTCTTAATAGCTTCATTGTCAATAGGTGTGTCTTGCTTCTGTAGTGTTTTATCTAAATCTTTCGAGTTGCTTACAACAAGGGGCTTTTGCTGCGCCGCTGTTCCTATGGCACTAGAAGTAGTTGCTGATGAAGATGAAATTGCACTTATTTCATTCATAACAATTTACCTCCTTTTAATTTATTGAGATGAGAGAAGCCGGCAAAGGTATTGCCTCAACCGGCCCCTCTTTCTACTCATGGATTAAGTGTTCTATATCTGTTTCGATTAACGGAACAGTGAAAGAACGTTCTGCGAAGACTGGTTGGCCTGAGCCAGCATTGATGTGCCAGCCTGCACCAGAACCTGAGACTTCGTGAAGTCAGCCATCTCTTTCGCCATGTCGGCATCCTTGATGGTTGAGATCGAGGCACTTACCTGCTCCATCTGAGTCGCCAGATTAGCACTTACGTAGCTCAGCTGGTTCACAGCAGCACCGAATGCAGCACGGTCTGTGGTCAGGCCGTCCAGTGCAGTATTGAGGGTGTCAATAGCTGCAGCAGCGCCAGAGGCAGAAGCAAGGTCAATGGCAGTAATGCCCAAGCCAGTTGAAGCTGTAGTGAAGTCTGCACTGAAATCAACCGCCACCTGGTCATTAGCACTGTTTGCAGCGCCAACCTGGAAGGTGGTAGTGGAAGCTCCGCTACCGTCGAGCAGCTTGGTGCCGTTGTAGTTAACACCGTTGGCGATTTTGTCGATCTGACCAAGAAGGTTAGCAGCCTCGCCAGCCAGCTTGGTGCGCTCATTTGAACCGTTGTTCGCACTTGAAGCCTGAGTTGCCAGAACCTGCAAACGACGAACCATGTTCTCAATCTCATTTACACCAGATTCAGCAGTTTTCACCATGGCGGTTGCCTGAAGTGAATTCTGAGAAGCTGCTTCCAGCTTGCCTTTTTCGCCCTGAAGCTTAGCTGAAATCGCATAACCTGCTGCATCGTCTGATGCAGAGTTAATCCGGAAGCCCGAAGACAAGCGCTCCAGTGACTTGTTCATGTTTGACGAGTTGATGTTCATGTTCTTCAGGGCTGAGATTGAACCCATGTTGGTTTGTACGGACATTGCCATAATATTCTCTCCTTAGTATGTTAAATAGGTTACGTAAACGACATCATGCCCTGTTACGTTCGAGCCTCTGGGCTCTTCCGGTAAGGTTCTTTCTCCCGGCACATATATCTATCGACAGAGAGATCTCCAACTTTAATTTTTTTTCAGATATTTCTGGCTGCTGAAGAGGCAGTCGCGATTGGGCTGTGGGCGGAAGAGGCTAACTACCCCGGTTGCGGCACAAAAGAAGCCGGCCAGAGGTTGCCCCCTGGCCGGCTTCTTTCTTTTTATTGCTGTTTAAGCTGTTCTATATCTGTTTCGATTAACGGAACAGTGAATGGTGTTGATTATCATTAATAACCATTAACCTGTCTTGCTTGGGGGGCTGAGTTAGCGTCGGCCAAGCCCTGCCACCCTTCCCGCAGGGTATTTGCTAGTGATAGCACCTCATCAATGGCAGCAGTTGTGTCGCCGGCGCTACCCTCCATGATTCTGCGACTCATATAGGTGTAGAGGTTGCCTAAGCTGGCGGCTATTGCACCACCATTCTCCATGTCGAGGCTGGTAACAAGCTCAACCAGCGCTGCAATTGCTCGTGAAAGTTGATCCGCTTCGGCTGCATGGTTGTTCTCTTCCCCTGCAAGCTTGGCCAGGCTCAGGGATTTGATCAAAACATCATAGGTCAAAAGGATAAGTTCCAATGGGTTAGCCCCTTCTACCTGTACACCGCGATACTTCTGATATCCTGTCATGCTAATCTCCTATTATCCCTGATAAAGGCGCTGAGTTGATTTTTGACCTGACCATGAAACTGCTGCCAAGCCTGATACACAGGTGGAGCTAATCAAGACGAATGCTGCTACGCACTCCTGTCAAGGATGATGCCAATCATTTCACTCATGGCGGCCTGCTGCTCAATCAGCTTCTTGGGCGGAATTTCCCGCACGACTTCGCCTGTTGCGTTATCCTTGATCTGTACATAGAGCCGATTCAATCGCTCTTCATAACCAAAGCTCAGATGCTGGTTGGATGCTGCTGTCAGCTGGGTGTTCGCCTGCGCGACGAGCTTCTTAACGGTCTCGCTATCAACAGGTTTTTCTTGCTGCTGTAGCGAATTGACTGCTTTTTCTTCAGTTGAAACTGGTTGTTTTTGTTGCTGAATCTTTGGTTGCGTTGCGGCACTAGAAGTAGCTGTTGATGAAGCAATACTATTAATATTGATCGCATTCATAACAATTTACCTCCTTTTAATTTATTGAGATGAGAGAAGCCGGCAAAGGTATTGCCTCAACCGGCCCCTCTTTCTACTCATGGCTTAAGCTGTTCTATATCTGTTTCGATTAACGG
The DNA here is from genome assembly GCF_002795805.1 of Mariprofundus aestuarium. Taxonomy (NCBI): domain Bacteria; kingdom Pseudomonadati; phylum Pseudomonadota; class Candidatius Mariprofundia; order Mariprofundales; family Mariprofundaceae; genus Mariprofundus; species Mariprofundus aestuarium. The sequence goes on from NZ_CP018799.1 coordinate 160,917, forward strand.
AACAGTGAAAGAACGTTCTGCGAAGACTGGTTGGCCTGAGCCAGCATTGATGTGCCAGCCTGTACCAGTACCTGAGACTTCGTGAAGTCAGCCATCTCTTTCGCCATGTCAGCATCCTTGATGGTTGAGATCGAGGCACTTACCTGCTCCATCTGAGTCGCCAGGTTAGCACTTACGTAGCTCAGCTGGTTCACAGCAGCACCGAATGCAGCACGGTCTGTGGTCAGGCCGTCCAGTGCAGTATTGAGGGTGTCAATAGCTGCAGCAGCGCCAGAGGCAGAAGCAAGGTCAATGGCAGTAATGCCCAAGCCAGTTGAAGCTGTAGTGAAGTCTGCACTGAAATCAACCGCCACCTGGTCATTAGCACTGTTTGCAGCGCCAACCTGGAAGGTGGTAGTGGAAGCTCCGCTACCGTCGAGCAGCTTGGTGCCGTTGTAGTTAACACCGTTGGCGATTTTGTCGATCTGACCAAGAAGGTTAGCAGCCTCGCCAGCCAGTTTGGTGCGCTCATTTGCACCGTTGTTCGCACTTGAAGCCTGAGTTGCCAGAACCTGCAAACGACGAACCATGTTCTCAATCTCATTTACACCAGATTCAGCAGTTTTCACCATGGCGGTTGCCTGAAGTGAATTCTGAGAAGCTGCTTCCAGCTTGCCTTTTTCGCCCTGAAGCTTGGCTGAAATCGCATAACCTGCCGCATCGTCTGATGCAGAGTTAATCCGGAAGCCCGAAGACAGGCGCTCCAGTGACTTGTTCATGTTGTTTGAGTTGATGTTCATGTTCTTCAGGGCTGAAATGGAACCCATGTTGGTTTGTACGGACATTGGCATAATAATCTCTCCTTAGTATGTTAAATAGGTTACGTAAACGACATCATGCCCTGTTACGTTCGAGCCTCTGGGCTCTTCCGGTAAGGTTCTTTCTCCCGGCACATATATCTATCGACAGAGAGATCTCCAACTTTAATTTTTTTCAGATATTTCTGGCTGCTGAAGAGGCAGTCGTGATTGGGCTGTGGGCGGAAGAGGCTAACTACCCCGGTTGCGGCACAAAAAAAGCCGGCCAGAGGTTGTCCCCTGGCCGGCTTCTTTCTTTTTACTGCGGTTTAAGCTGTTCTATATCTGTTTCGATTAACGGAACAGTGAAAGAACGTTCTGCGAAGACTGGTTGGCCTGAGCCAGCATTGATGTGCCAGCCTGCACCAGTACCTGAGACTTCGTGAAGTCAGCCATCTCTTTCGCCATGTCGGCATCCTTGATGGTTGAGATCGAGGCACTTACCTGCTCCATCTGAGTCGCCAGATTAGCACTTACGTAGCTCAGCTGGTTCACAGCAGCACCGAATGCAGCACGGTCTGTGGTCAGGCCGTCCAGTGCAGTATTGAGGGTGTCAATAGCTGCAGCAGCGCCAGAGGCAGAAGCAAGGTCAATGGCAGTAATGCCCAAGCCAGTTGAAGCTGTAGTGAAGTCTGCACTGAAATCAACCGCCACCTGGTCATTAGCACTGTTTGCAGCGCCAACCTGGAAGGTGGTAGTGGAAGCTCCGCTACCGTCGAGCAGCTTGGTGCCGTTGTAGTTAACACCGTTGGCGATTTTGTCGATCTGACCAAGAAGGTTAGCAGCCTCGCCAGCCAGCTTGGTGCGCTCATTTGAACCGTTGTTCGCACTTGAAGCCTGAGTTGCCAGAACCTGCAAACGACGAACCATGTTCTCAATCTCATTTACACCAGATTCAGCAGTTTTCACCATGGCGGTTGCCTGAAGTGAATTCTGAGAAGCTGCTTCCAGCTTGCCTTTTTCGCCCTGAAGCTTAGCTGAAATCGCATAACCTGCTGCATCGTCTGATGCAGAGTTAATCCGGAAGCCCGAAGACAAGCGCTCCAGTGACTTGTTCATGTTTGACGAGTTGATGTTCATGTTCTTCAGGGCTGAGATTGAACCCATGTTGGTTTGTACGGACATTGCCATAATATTCTCTCCTTAGTGTTTCTTATATATTTTTCGTAACGACATCATGCCCTGTTACGTACGAGCCTTGGCTCTTCCGGGAAGGTTCTTTCTCCCGGCACAAATATCTATCGCCAGAGAAATTTTTAACTTTAATTTTTTATGGATTCCTGTGGCAACTTGTATCGTGATGCTTATTGATAGAGCTATGAGGACAGCCTGGTGTTTTAGTTGCACATTCAAATGGTAGCCACTGATCGGTAAGGGCACTCGGGCTTCAGTAGCCAATGCCACAAAGGGTGGCCCTTCTCTTGCTTTGTGTTTTCGCAACAGTGCCTAAGGGATTGGGCTGACTGCCACCTGTGGGAGATATACACATGACCAAAGCCAACTCATTGTCCGTGCTCAAGTTGACGAAAAAAATTCGCAAGTACATGGAGAGTGGTGACATCAACAAAGCAGAACTGGCCTGTGATAATGCACTCCCCAAAAACAAAGAAGACCCTGACTTTCTATTCCAAGTTGGATACGTGTACTATGTTCGCAAGCGTTATAGCGATGCTGCAGAGGCTCTCAGAAAAGTGCTACAAGTGCGGCCTCGGGATCCTAGTGCGCGCCTGACATTGTGGGGCGTCTATAGAGATGCAGAGGATTTCGATCAGATGCTAACACTTGCCCATGAGTTTGCCCGTGCTCCCCTGAGTGCCGATGAGCTGCTTCTGGCTTTCAGGAGCTATCTTGCTGTCTTAGATTGGAAGCGTGCGGAAAAAATACAAGCTCAGGTCATCGAGCTTCTTCATCATGGTAAAATGACCCCCACGCTAGCTTCAGCCGTGTTCATTGAATTATGCACTATCCCAAGTCTATCGTCAGAAATAGTATATAATATCCATAGGAACTGGGGAGACAACCTGGTTGGAAGCGTGCAGCCGTTCTACACCTCTAACACCCCTGCACCTTCAGTCAACGAACGCTTAAAAATTGCATACGTATCAGCTGATTTTAATGCACATCCTGTTGGCATGTTTATGCATCAGCTCATTCGCCTGCACGACAAAACAAAGTTTGAGGTCTATTGCTACGCCCATATAGAAAAAGAAGATTCAATGACTAGATATTTCCGTGAACATGCTGAGCATTTCATCGATATCACAGACCTAAACAATGGGCAATTGGCAAAGCATATTCATACTGACGGAGTCCATATTCTTATTGATCTAGGTGGGTTCACGAGCAACTCGAGGGTGGGTGCCCTGGCTTACAAACCGGCCCCGGTACAGATCTCCTATCTTGGTTATCCAAATACAACTGGCCTGCCGACAGTTGACTATCGTATTACAGACAGATTTGCAGAGTGTGATGAGGGAACCCGATATGTGGAAAAACTTCTCTACATGCCACAAAGCTTTCTCTGCTACAGCGCACAACTGGCTCCACCACCAGCCAATGGTGCCCCTGTTGAACGCAATGGTTTTATTACCTTCGGTTCTCTAAATCATTTAAGAAAGTTGACACCTCAGACCATTGAGGCTTGGAGTAGAATCATGAACCGTGTTCCCGGTTCAAAGTTCGTAATGAAAGCAAGAAGTGTCGAGTCCGGAGGTGCTATCATCCAGGACAATATCTTGCGTGAGTTCTCGAGCCATGGCATTGAAGCGGAACGCATTTTGTTCCTTCCATATGTGGATAGCCACAAGGAACACATGCTACAGTACAATGAGATCGACATTGTACTTGATACCTTCCCCTACAACGGCACGACTACGACCTGCGATTCCCTGATTATGGGCGCACCTGTTGTAACAATCGTCGGCAAAACACATGCACAGCGCGTTTCCTACTCTATTCTGAAAAACATCGGCTATGAGGAGACGATTACCGACAGTGTCGATGCCTATGTTGAAAAGGCCGTACAGTTAGCCGAGCAACCGGAAAATCTTTCCATGCTGAGGAAAGTTTTACCTGCCCTGTTCAAGCACTCCAGTCTTCATCAACCAGATCAGTTTACCCGGCAGATGGAAGACCTTTTTCTACAGGCATGGCAGGAGAAAATGGGGGAGGCGGCCTTTACGAAAGCGGTAGCAGCCACCATGAACGAAGATATTTCCATCATGGTGCCTCGGGACCTTAACGAGATAACAACGTATGTACTATCTGAGCAGGGTGATTGGTATGAAGATGAATTGCGCTTTTTGCGCCTGATCACCAGACCGGGTATGCGAGTGCTGGACTTAAGTCCGGAGTATGGCTGTTTCTGCTTAAGTCTGGCGAAACAGGTGGGAGAAACAGGCAAAGTACTGGCGCTGCAGAGCGACGCCAGCAAGCGTAAACTCCTGGAAGAGAGCGCCAGTCTAAATGAATTTGATTGGCTGCAAATCGAAAGTGACAACAACACGGCTGCTTTCTTGCAGGACGGCATCGATATCATTATTCATTTATCAGGAGAAGTTGATTCTATATCTGACAAGTTGGATATTCCGGCTGACAGCTCTCCGGTTGTGATGCTCCATTGCAGAGAGAAGGGAGGCATTAACACCACCCTTATCATGCATATGCAACAGCTGGGGTATATTCCCTATCGCCTGCTGCCAGAGTTGAACACTCTAATAGCTTTAACGGAGGATTTTTCACCTGCTTCGTGGCATCAACAGCTGTTTTTCTGCAAGCCGGAGAGAGCTGATGCGCTTGCCTCGAAAGGGTTCCTGATCCAACAGGAGCTGGAGTCAATTGAGTTGCCTGATAGCCCGTCATACTGGATCAACGCCATCGAACATCGCCCTTTTGCCGAAGAGCTGTTGCCTCACTGGATAGAGCAGGTTAAGGCGCAACAGGTTTCTAACGAGTGGGAGTTGGTGCAAGCTGCATTAAGCGCTTACGCCATGGCAAACCACAACGACACCACTCCAGAGCAACGCTATGCATTTCTTTCAGCATCTCTGAATATACTCTTGAATACGGAAGAGCTTCTATCCAACACAGCCAGATTATCCACCGTTGCACGTATTGCAGCTGAACTCGGAAACTATGATGCCGCCAGGCAGGCATCTGAGATGGTTGTAGAAGGGATAAAAACCCTTCAGGAGTTCACGACCAATGAGCCTTTTCTGCCAATATCGAAGAGGCACGACAATGAGGCTGCGCAAAACAAGCTTGCCGAGTGGATGCTCGCCCAAGCACTCGTGCAAGCAGAGTTGTTAATAAACCCAACATCGTTCTCTTCGAATCTCGAACACCTGATTCAGCTCAATACTGAGCTTTCCAATCTAGGGTGCCCGAACGAAGAGTTGAAATATAGAGAGAAACTTCTGGCCGCCAAGAACGCGGGTGAGTTCAAAAGCTTTGAGACTCTGAGAGCACCGAGATTTTCCATTATCATTCCGACTAGGGAGCGTCATGACACATTGCCATCAGCGATTGAAAGTGCTCTGAATCAACAGGGGTTCGATGATTACGAAGTCGTTGTCATGGATAACTTTAGTTCAGAAGAGACCTATAGCGTCGTTGCATCTTTCAATGACGATAGAATCAAATACTTCAGATCCACGAAAAGATTGCCTATGCATGACAACTGGGAGCTCGCATTAGGCTACAGCCAGGGTGAGTACATATTCTTCCTCGGCGACGATGATGCCATCATGCCCGATGCCCTTGCTATTGCAGATTCGCTTATCAGAAAGCATAAATGTGATCTTCTTGCATGGCAGAAGCCGACCTATTGGTGGTCCAACTCCATTGTCCCTTACCAGAGAGGCAAGCTTTACGCCTCACTCGGTGATAAAGCCGTTCACATAAGGAACTCGAGGGAGATGCTGAAGAAGTTCTGTGCCTCCGAAATTTCTTATGACGAGTTGCCAGGCGTCTACAACTCATTTGTGCACAGGGGTATAATCGATAAGATCAAGTCGATTCATGGCCGCTACTTTATGACTCTGGTTCCGGACGTGTCCTCATCGATTCTTAATGCATATTTTTCAAACCACTACCTCCACACCAGTAGAGGCCTGTCTCTATCAGGAAACTCGGGAAACAGTGGCGGGTGCGCTTATATGTATTCGCACTTGATGGATGAATCCCATAAGGAAAAACAAGCGCAATATGCGTCCGAATATGTCTTACAGATAGAATTTACGCGTGACGGTCACAAGCGAATCATTGATTACAACAACTATGAACATGAGGAGATCACAAAATCCGAAACTTTTGCGATGGCTTTGGCAAAGGAGTTTCTGGTGAATAAAGAGATCTTTTTTCCAGATGATAATGATCTAAAGGTACAGCCCAACAACATATTGTCTTCCATGGCCATGGGGATTAATACCAACCCTCATCGCTATGAACAAACCATCGAAGAGATGAAGGAGATGGCAAATCTGCACAATCTGCATATCGATTTTTCCAAGGTTCCGGAAAAAATCACTGACGATATCTCTCCGATACAGGGATATAATCCCAAATCAATGATGATAGCTATCAACTGCGCACAGGCAGGCATTGAAACCGCCGCACATGCAGCCAAAGCCGTACAAGGCATCTCGCCGGATTGGCGACACTGGCTTGCTCAGCAGATTAGCAAGTCGTGAGCAACTCTCCAGTCTAGCCTGCCCAAAGACTCAAACACCATTAGTACATGTCTGGGTAGTTGAAAGAACACCTTAGAAGCGGCATGGTGCTTGGATAAAGCCTGTTGCGGCCAACATGATTAGCCCTCTTTGGCTTCGGCGTAGCGGAGGAATTGCTCGATATCATTGTGCATGAGCATCGGAGCAGCGGCCCGGATATCTTCATCCCCCCAGTTCCACCATTGAACGGTGAGGAGTCGCTCTATCGTACGGCGGTCAAAACGATACTTGATTAACTGCTGGGGGTTACCAGCCACAATCGCATAGGGGGGCACATCCTTAGCAATTACCGCTCGGGCTCCCACAACTGCGCCATCGCCAATCGTAACTCCGGAGAGAATAAGCGCCCCGGTACCGATCCAGACATCATTACCGATAGCCACATCACCCTTGCTGCGAGGGTGGCCATGCATGGGAACATCCGGCCATAAGCTCCCCAAAGGTGATGTGGTTACCCAGTCTGGCCGGTGCTCACCTCCCAGCAGAATCTGTACATCGGTGGCAATCGAGGTGAAGTTGCCGACTTTCAGCGTCGCGCCATCTTCGCGCGCACGCACTTTGGCAAAGCTATAGCTACCCTTGCCGTAGAGATATTGCGGATAAAGCTCGCGTAAATCCTTTATGTTGTTCATCGCTCAAACTCTGAACTAGAACCGACGACAACCCGCTTTAGATAGCCATCTGGCGAACCTGTGACAGCAATTTTATGCTCGATCTGCGAGTCAATCTCAAGCCTCAGCGGTTTGCTATCGGCCCCTTTGACATCACCCTCGGCGAGTTCGGAAAGATAAGCCCGGATAGCAGACTTCGGACTATTTCCCTTGCCCCAGGGGCGCGCTGAAACCATCGATTCCGGCGCATCCTCAATGACCGTGTCGCCCACCATGCAGTAGCTGCCTTCGCTGACCAGCGGCGCATAAGCCCGAAGCTCAGCCAACACGTGATCGTGAGTATGGTTGCTATCGAGGAACAACATCACCCGCTTATAACCCTTGGCAAAGGCATGCACCCGCTCAACCATCTCCTCAGCAATGCTGGATCCCTCGAACATGGTGATATATTTACTCAACGGGTGGGCAAGGATGTTCGCCTTGTTGTGCTCACGGATATCGATATCGATGCCCAGCACCTGTGGCTTCTCAACCAGGTCGCACGACTCCAGCACCGCAAGCATTGAGGCCGAAAACATTAACGAACCTCCCCATGCGATACCGGTTTCGATGATGAGGTCTGGCTTGGCTTCCCAGATGATCTCCTGCATCGCCTGCACATCCTGCGGTATCTGGATCAGCGGCACTCCCATCCAGAAAAAGTTGTATACGTAGTCGGCCTTTCCTATGCCGATCTCATCAAAGAAATTGCGTGAAGCGTGTTGCAGCCCATCGCGTTCGGGGTAATTGGCAACACGCTCCCTCATCTCCTGCTTATACTGCTCCAATGGCGTTAAACTCATTTGCCTCTCCCGTAATGTGGTTACTTGGTATAACAATAGAGCACGAAATCGCCGAACAGTGGCGCGTGCTGGCGCAATTGGAAACGGTACTCCGGCACCATCGCATGCACCATTTCAGCAATCTCGAAAAGATCGCTCGGATAGTGGTAGGCGCAGAGCGCCATTTTCGGCTTGCAGCGCCTGATTGTCTGCTCCGCTCCTTTCAGTAGATCAACCTCCCAGCCTTCGACATCAGCCTTGATAAAGCTAACCGGTCGCCCATCAAGGTAAGCATCGAGTGAATAGACAGGCACGCTCTGCTGCTCGCCGCGCTCCACTTCAGCGGTAAGGCCATGTCGAAGCGGCGCATCGGCGGTAAATGTGCAGGCCATTGAGCCGTTTTCGGCAGCCAGCCCCGCCCGCTCGAGCGATACACTGGCAGGATCAAAGGCCCACTCATCGGCAAGGCGCTGCATCCGTTTCGTCATAGCCCGATACTGCCGATCACCCGGCTCAAAAGCATAGATGTGCCGGAATGTTCCAAGATTCTCCCAGATAAATCGCTCCACGCTGTCGCCAGCAAACGCGCCAGCATCGACGAAAATTTCGTCGAAATTACCGCTGAATTCGGGCAGGCCGAAATACATATCCTTCTCCATCACCCGCAGGCAGCTCTCAATGGAACCGGTGAGCATTGAGATCAGTAGGGCGTTGAATGTCTCTAGCGAGCGCGCATCCCAGCCCAAGAAACGACTCCGCACCGCACACAAGCGCTCGTAGTTGCGGATCACGAAATAGCCGTCGAAAGAGATATGGCAGGCATCGGGATTTTGCATGTCGATCAATGTTTCGACATCGCGAATCACATGGCGGGCCGCGATAAATATCGCCTGCTGCTCTTGCAGCGAACAGTCATCAGGCAGCCGAACTGGTATCCCGTGAATGTGTGTGCCGGCCTTGGCCGGATCGCGATCGATAAAGCAGGTGACATTGGCACCGGCCTCGATCAGAAAACGGGCTGCCCACTCCCCGAGAAAACCAGCCCCGTAGATCGCAACACCGGAGACAAAATGCGACTCCATCACTGCTGAGCGCGCCCGGAGCGCTTTAACCAGCGCCTCGACCTGCGCATCACTGTAGTTCGTTTCGCTCATCCCAATCCCCTTATTTCAATACCATGATCGACGTCTCCGGCCAACCCTGCCTCAGGGCCGCTTCCGTAATAGCCTCGCGGTGCAGGAAGGAGCTGACCACTAGCCGACCTTCAGGCTCTGCCGCTTCCGGCGCAAGGATCGGAATCCCCTGCCAGAGGCTGCGCTGCTTGCTGGGGCTCGCATCGCACAAACGGATACGCTGGCGATCCATCAAAGGTAACAGACTGTACATCACCGACGAGCAACCCCAAAACGTAATCGCTCCACCATCGCTGGCAAAGGCTTCGACATCGGCTGTCAGTGCAGTCATCTGCCGCCTTGCATCCAATGCATAATCGGCAACCGTATCGGCTTGCGGCTGCAATCCTGCCGATACAGCTGAAGTCCGGCCTTTACGGGCGACAACAATCAACGACGGATAATCGAACTCAGGCGTGGAGAGCTCGCTCTGAACCACCTGCGATACGCCGAAGCCGAAACGGGCAAGTGCAGCCTGAAATGCCTGAGGGGTAAAGTGATAGACATGCTCGCGAATCGCCAGCCAGAAAGCTGTACCCATCGGATATGCGGCATACCGCGTCGCATCGGGCACCTCGATCATCAGCGCTCCATCGTCATTCAGCACCCGCGCTGCCTCACCCAGCAGGCGATCGATATCGCGGATGTGTTCGACCACATGAAAGTAGCTTAAGCAACTGCGGCTACCATCGGTAAACGGCAGCGATACAGCACTACCCTCGTAGAATGCCGCGCCTCCATGCTCCGAATCATGCAGCGCCATACTTGTCACATCGACATCCACGCCCGTGCAGTCTCCCTGCCAGCCGTGCTGCTTCATCCAGATCATAAAGCCGCCGCGACCGCAGCCGACATCGGCAATCGCCGCGTCCTTCAGCCCCTCCCGCTCCAGCACCGACCGGTAGTGACGATACTTTGCAATATTGCTCTCCGAATGAATGTCGAAATGCTGGTTCTCGCTATAAAGGCACTCCTCGCGATAGAATCGTGCCAACTGCGTATCGTTGATATTGGCAATATGCAGCAGGCCGCAGTGCGGGCAGGCGGCAAACTCGGCGGTGTAGTTGAACACAGAATTGTCGAGACCGCTGAACGGCCACTTCAACAGCAGTTCCGCTTCTTTACCGCATGCGGGACAACTTATGCGTGACTGCGTCATCACTTTCCGCCCCGCTCAGCTTCGATGCGCTCCAGCAGCATCTCGGCGTAAGGATCAATATCGTCTACCTGTGCATATTTGATATGGCCGCATCCGCTGCAGATTGAATTCTCCATGCGTTTGCGCTGCAGATGCTGTTTTCTCAGCTCGTAAAAGGCTTCTGAATTCCATATCTCCTTCAACGACTCTGTGCCCAGGTCGCCGATTACCAGCCCCTGACTCCAGTCAGGGCAGCAGGCGCTCACCGTGCCGTCGGAATTGATCACCGCTGAATAGAAGATGTAGCTGCAGACATCCTTCACTTTCAACTGCTGACTGTACTGGCCGACTTCTTCGTTGAATTCGACACCGGCATGCTCCTCGACGTCGAAGTTTGGCCAGATCGGCGACAGGTCTTCGATAAAGATCCTGTCGCAATGATCACCGAAGGTATCGAAGAAGGTTTGCTTCTGATCCTCTTCGATACAGGAAGATGGAATCTTCACCGTCACCTCGCAATCGCCGCGGTGAGCATAAAGCCAACGCACCATTGCCACCAAGTGATCGAAATCGAAATCGACCAGCGCCGTCTTCTTGTACTGCTCGGCACTCATCCCCTCCAGTGAGATATTGATGCGATCCAGCCCTGCCGCCACCAGTTCACTCAGCAAGGTTTCGGAAAAGAGCGAGGCATTGGTCGCCAGATCTATGTAGTTCACCCGTCCGCTCGCCTTGGCCAGTGCGATCATCTCCGGCAGTTGCTTGTTCAGCAGTGGTTCGCCGATCTTGTTCATGCGCATCACGCGCAGTGGTTGCTCGAACTGGCCCAGATCATCGAGTAGTTTTCTGAATAGCTGCATATCCAGCACACCACGGCGATAGCCAGCACCGTTGATAATATCCTTATGGCCGGTCGGACAGAAACGGCACTGGAAGTTGCAGGCGCTTGAGGGGTCGACATAGAGCAGATACGGCGTAGCAAGCGGTATCACCGATTGAAGATCGGTTCGATTCTGCAAGTTCAGTTTGGACTCTACTTTTGCCTTCATCCCATCATTCCTTATGAAAACGTTCTTCCGGAAGCGCATATATCACTGCCCCGGTTCCGCACCAGGCATGCAACCTGAATAGCACCCTGTAACGCTCAAGGTTTTCAAAAAACCACATCGGCAACTTCCACAACCCGAGACGATTATGATAGGCCGTGGCCGCAATCAAAGGGCGATGCGTGGAAATCACCTGCAACGCTCCCTGCAGAGCAGCCAGTTCGCCACCCTCAAGATGAAGCTTGAGGTAGGTAACAGGGTCGGAACAGAGCGTATCGAGTGTTTTCACATCCATCATGTCGCCGCCACGCGGGTCAAGTTGAGAGGCATAACCAAGACCGGAAAAGAATTCCGCCCGCCCGGCAGTTGCACCTACAGCACAGTGCAGCACCGACATATCGGGGTACTGCGCAGCAACGGTAAGGCACGCGCCATGATTGTCTGCGTCAGCCTCGATCATGGTTACCTTTCGGTAGCGTCCTTTAACATGGCTAACAAACTGTTGCGTCACTTCGCCAAGATGCGCCCCTACATCAACCAGTCGTTCACTGCTGTGCATCAGCGCCAGAAGTTCGGGGATAAAATAGCGATCCTCCGTCGTTACCTCGGCGCCATTAAAATGCCACTCCTGCCGCAATGCATGCCAGGCGATAAACTGCAGATGATGCGCTCGCGAACGATCATCATGCCATAGCCCAAGCACCTTTCCGATGCTTGCGGCATCCCCATCGAGGGAGCCTGTAAACCAGCCGTTCCCCAACGGATGGCGATCCCTGTATGCCTCGATAATATCATAGACAGGGGTAATATCCGTCCACCCTTTCCGCTTTAATCCGGCAGCAATGGGCATATAGGCCGATGTCGCAATGCATATGGCCAGGATCGCTTCTTGTCGAACCTGTTTCGGCACATCGTCTATAGCCAGTAGTCTGACTCCCTGCCAGCAGGGGTCGCTGCGATGAGCGGCAGCATTTGCATCGACTACCATCGATACGGGCACCCCGATCCTGTCGAAATAGGCTTTGGCCATTTTTCCCAGATTGCCTGCGCCATACAGTACCAGTGGCCGATCGACTGCTCTGGGGGTGACGACCGGAGGTGTTCGGACTAGCTCATGCAACAGCGCTATAGCCTCTTCTCGATCAGGTAGCTGCACTGTTATCTCATCCTCTCAAGGCGATCACGCCACTTAAGCAGCAGCGCATCTTTAGGGAACGCGCCTGCAAAGTGGTACACGCTTCCCTTGCTCTGCTCATACATGGCATCACGCAGGTAATCCTGCGGCATATTCACACTGCCATCATCAGAGAAGCGGAGTGGCGCCCCCACAAAGGCGCGGAACCATTCTGACGGCCTCTCCCCGAAGACCTGAGCATAGTCGAATCTGCACTTTGCCAGCGCCATAACATCCGCGTATAGCAGTTCAAACTGCGCAATCATCCGCGCATAGGTAAACTGATTGCGTACAAAAGCGGCTGCCCTGCGCCCCATCTCGATACGCTGCTGTTCATGATCGCGCAGCCACTTGACCCTCGCTGCCAGCGATTCACTGTCGGTAACGACAAAGCCGGTAACGCCATCCTCTACAATCTCTCTCTCACAGCGGTTGCCCATCACGATTGGAACAACCTGCATTGCCATCGCCTCCAGCAATGCGATCTCAGCAGTACCATAATGGGTCGGATTGAGTAGGTAGACCAGAATATCCAGTTCGGCCAACTCCGCCATCACATTGGTCGTATAACCGGCGAAGTCGAGCATGCCGGGCCGTCCGACATCGGCGCACTGCCGCTCCAGCGATGCGCGGTTTGATTCGTCTCCAATCATGCGTACCGACAAGGTCGAATCGGCAATAGCGCTCAGCAGAGCAACATAATCCGGATGCAGTTTGCTGAAATTGAGACTGCCCACATAACCCGCACGCAAGCTTGATCGCTGATCTCGGTTGCGTAACGGCAACCGTTCCATACCACCTGCACTGGAGATTATTGCCAGGCGTTCACGTTGCACTGTATCCATGGTCTGTACATTGGCTGCCTGCAATGAACATGCAGAGGTAAATACAAAGCGATGGCAGGTAGCGAAGAGCGCATCCGGAAGCGCCGGAAAATGGAGGCCGGAGCTGTGACACCAGATCACCATCCGAAGTGGCGGTATTTCCAACTCGCAGATTGCGCGGATCAGGGACGGGTGATTCCAGAACTCCAGCTGTACGATATCTGCATCCGCGATCATGCACTGCAGTGCGGCATCATCCGGAGCGATGGTAACCTCGCAGCCCGCCTGCTCCAGCGAATCGATAAACTGGCGTTTCTCTGGCTGCTCCAGGCAGACGAGCCGATGCCTCCAATTGGGGCTGTCCCCGGCAGCAGTGAGCAAGCCGGACAGGGCGCGGCCGACGCCGCCTCCCAAGTGCGGCGTTATATGCAATACCTGCTTCATGAGGCGGCGTACTTAACCGCATTTACCGCACCTCCGGGCGGCTGCCCATCGATATTTTCAGCTGCAAATTGCAGTAACTTTGGCAGCAACTCAGCGCGATGGGCATCGATATTGTCAGGCAGGCAGTGTGTGAGCTGTCCGCATTGGCTGCATACGCCGTTTTCGCAACGTCGACCTTCCAAATGCTGTCTGCGCAGTGCGTTCAGCGCACCGGAGTTCCAGATCTCTTGCAGTGTCTGTTTGTTGGCATCGCCAATAAGCAACTTGCGCCCCCAGTCGAGGAAACAGGAGCTGACCAGGCCATCAGCATTGACCGACATCGAGTAGAAGATGTAGGGGCAGGTGTCGGTCGGCGTCACCGGTTGCTGATAGATGCCCTCTTTAATGGTCACGCCGGTGAAGGACTCAACGTCGAACTCAGGCCAGCAGGGGGCAAAGTTCTCGATAAATATACGATCGCAGTAGTCGCCGAAGAGGTCGTAGAACTCCAGCTTCTGCGCTTCAGAAATTAGCTCACCGGGAATCTTGATCGAGATTTCGCAATCTCCCTTGTTGGCGTAGAGCCACTGTACATTGCTCACAAAGGCATCGAAATCGAAATCAAAACCGGTAAAGCGCTTGTACTGCTCGTTGTTCATGCCATCTACTGAGATGTTGATCTTGTCGAGCCCAGCTTCCAGAACCGGCCCCAATCGCTCCGGCGTCATCAGCGAACCGTTGGTGGTGGTATCGATATATCCGATCTGACCGCTGGCCTTGGCATAAGCAATCATCTGCGCCAGATTCTTGTTCAGGAATGGCTCACCGTCTTTATACATGCGCAGCACCTTGATCGGCTGAGCGAATCCGGTCAGTTCGTCGATTACCTTGCGAAACAGGTCGAATTTCATCACACCCTGATAACGGCCCGTTGCATCGATCAAATCACGATGGCCGGTCGGGCAAAACGGACAATGGAAATTACAGGCGCTGGCCGGATCGACGAACAGCACGAACGGTGTTGCAAGCGGAATAACATCCTGCAGGGGGGTTCGGTCATCCAAATTGATGCGTGGCTTGATCGCCGCTTTCATATATGACTCCTTGGTAGCTCGGTTTCATTCATACGACGAGGATACCCCTGTCCTCTAGCAAGCAGGACTCCAACTTCACCGTTGAACCCCAAAACTCCATCGGCTCGTAATCAGGATAGGGATAATGACCCAGATTCAGCGCCATCTCGACACCTCGCTCGCGCAACCGGGCCTCAACCATGTCTCGGACCCTCACCGGCCTGCCGGAGCATACGTTAACAATCCCGAAATCAGCTCTCTTTTCAATAAGTTGCGACAGAATAAAAGCGACTTTCTCAACCGGAAGATAGTCACGTAACTGCTCACCTCCGGACATATCGAATGTGCTCTCGCCCCGCACAATTGCACGGTCAAGCTGAGCCAGTAGACTGTTAGGGCTCTGGCCCTCGCCAAAGAGGTAGAAGAGCCGTGCCCAAATCAGCTGAAACGGCATTTTTTGCTGAAGCTGCTGCAAAAAATGCCGTAACATATCCTTAGCCAGCGGATAGGCCAGTTGTGGATCGCTCGGCATTGACTCATCCAGACAGCCTTCACGCATGCCATATTCTAGGCAAGTTCCGCTTACCAGCACATGCTTTAATCCCTGCTCGACCAGTGCCTTGATAAAGCGGTAGTCGGCCTGAAGGTTGATTTCGTAATGGAACTGTTCCCGGTAGTTCGGCAAGCCACTCCAGGCTAGGTGTGCCAATGCCTCGGGCTCTCCCAGTTCGGCAATTGCCGGAAGCTGGAGGTTATGAATATCGTATCGCACAAATCGTACATCATCACGCCACGGCATCGACTCAATTCGAACAGGATCGCGGCCCAGTACGATCACTTCATGGCCACGCTCCAATAACTGGGACACCAGATGGCGACCGATGAATCCCGATCCACCCGTTACCAGTATCTTCACGCAAAAATCTCCAACTCCGGCACCGCCACCACGAAGCGGCCTCCCCAGGCAGTGATCTGCCGCTGATGGTTTGTGATCTCGTCACGGATATTCCAAGGTAGAATCAGCAGATAGTCGGGGCGCGCCTCGGCGATGTGATCTGGATGCAAAATGGGAATATGGCTGCCGGGCATAAACTTTCCCTGCTTGGAGGGTGCGGCATCGCAGACGAACGGTAATTGCTTGGTCGTTACGCCGGCAAAGTTCAGCAGCGTATTTCCCTTGGCTGCTGCGCCATAAGCCGCGACCAACTTGCCGGCCACTTTCTGCTTCTGAAGAAAGCTGAGCAGGTCGGCTCTGATCTTCTCAACCCTTGGCTGCATGGCGCGATAGGTGTCCATATCCTGTAATCCAGCCTTGCGCTCATCATCAAGCAAGTTGCTCACGACACCCGTCACGCTATGGGATGAGTCGGAATGCGATGCATAAACCCTGAGGCTGCCGCCATGCGTCGGAAGTTGTTCCACGTCGTAGGCTTTTAGCCCAGCAGATTCCAAAATGCTGATCACCGCGTAGAGTGAGAGATAGGAGTAGTGTTCATGATAAACGGTATCGAACTGGTTAAGTTCTACCAGGTTTTTAAGGTGTGGAAACTCCAGCGTAATCGTACCTTCGGGTTTGAGCAATCGCGTCATGCCGCGCGTGAAATCGTTGATGTCGGGCACGTGTGCGAAGACATTGTTGCCGATAATCAGGTCTGCGCGTTTTCCGGCCTCGCATAACTCATCGGCCAGCACTTCGCCAAAAAATTGGCGCACTACTGGCACCCCTAGTTTTTCGGCGGCATCGGCGGTGCTGTCGGTCGGCTCGATGCCCAGGCACGGAATGCCTGCAGCCACGAAGTTTTTCAGCAAATAACCATCGTTGGAGGCAATCTCAACCACCATTGAATCTGCGTCCAGCATCAGGCGCTCGCTAATCATCTGATAATAGTCCGAAGCATGTTTTAACCAACTCTCGGAGACCGATGAAAAATAGGCGTAATCGCTGGTGAATAGTTCGTCGCAATGGGAAAAATCTTCAGCCTGCACCAGCCAGCAATGATCGCAGACATAGACGCGCAGAGGATAGACAGGTTCAGCAACCTGCAGTTGCGCAGAACTCAAATAGGCATTGGAGGGGGGCATGTTGCCTAGGTCGAGAAACAGGTGCTCAAGCAGTACGCCACAGTGCCTGCAGTTCAAGTGTCCAGCCCCTGAAAGTGTTCTGAAAGTAACGAGTGCGACTGATCCCGACTTGAGAGCTCAGACACAGGTAGTGGCCAATTTATAGAGAGTAACAGGTCATCATAGCGAAGCCCCCCCTCTGCATCAGGTGCATATGCTGCCGTATGCAGATAAAGCAGCTCAGAGTCTGCTTCCAAGATCTGGAATCCGTGAGCACACCCTTCCGGGATGATCATCATCTCATTGTTCTCCACGCTTAATTCCTGGGCATGATAATGAAGAAAGGTAGGCGAACCTCTGCGCAGGTCTACAGCCACATCCCATACCCTGCCTTTCAGACAACGCACCATCTTCATCTCAGCATGTGGAGGGTGCTGATAGTGTAAGCCTCTAATCGCGCCAGGCTTGCAGGTCAGCGAACGGTTAATCTGAACAATTTTTCTTCCATCTAAAAGCGATGATAGCTCCTCTTCGCAAAACAGCCGGATAAAACTACCTCGTGGCTCTACTACAGGTTTACTCACTACAATATTTACGCCCTGAATTGCTGTCGGAATCACGTTCAAATCAACCAGCCCAGATGCAGCGGCTATGTTGTGCATCCATTATGTATTTTTCCAGTTGCTGATGTGTACCAGTAAACTGGTCATTCAAATATGCGCGATACCACTCAGTGCATGCGCTGATCCCACTGATCAGATTCCAGACAGGTTTCCACGCCAGTTGTTCTTTTGCCTTTGAGCTATCCAGGTGCAGAAGAGCAGCTTCATGAGGCTGCTTTTCACCATTCAGATGCCATTGCAGATCGGGCAACTCATGTTTCATAAGCTGTAATATCTCGATCACCTGACTGTTCCCTTCCCTCTCTGGGCCAAAGTTCCAGGCTGAAGCTGCTTTTCTGTCGCCTTGCAGTAATCTTTGACCAAGCAGCAGATAACCGGAAAGCGCATCAAGGACATGTTGCCAGGGTCGTGTTGCATGCGGAGAGCGAATTTCCAGCGAATCGCCAGTAGAGATGGCCCGCACCAGATCGGGAATCAAACGACCTTCAGACCAGTCACCACCACCGATAACATTTCCCGCTCTCGCCGTTGCAAGAAGTGGCGCTCCGGGAAAATCAAAGAATGATTTCCGAAAGCTTGCAGCCACCAGCTCTGAAGCAGCCTTTGATGCCGAATATGGGTCATGCCCTCCCAGCGCATCTTCTTCATGGTAACCACGCGGCAAGTCTCTGTTTTCATAACATTTATCTGAAGTGACAATCACAATAGCTTTCACGCTGGGAACATGGCGACAGGCCTCCAGTAGATTGGCCGTTCCCTGTACATTCGTAGCCCAGGTTGTAAGCGGATCATTATAGGATTCCCGCACCAGCGGTTGAGCAGCCAGATGAAAAACAATCTCTGGTTGAGTGTCCGAAATGATTTTTTGTAGCGCAATTGCATCGCGGATATCTTCTATGTGCTCATCAATATCAAGCTGAAGCAGCTCCCAGTGATTGGGCGAACTGTCAGGATTAAGTGCAATACCTGTCACCTTCGCACCCATTTGATCCAGCCACAGCGTCAGCCAACTGCCCTTGAATCCTGTATGCCCCGTCAAAAGAACTTTCCTGCCTCGATAGGCGTCATTAAAAAGCGCCATGGTTACCACACTTTCCAGGGCGGGTTGCCGGATTCCCATAGCTGCTCCAGACGCACCTTGTCCCTCAATGTATCCATCGGCTGCCAGAAACCGTCATGTTTGAAAGCCGACAGCTCACCCTTGGCCGAAAGCTGCTCGAGCGGTTCCCTTTCCCAGACGGTGGCATCACCTTCGATAAGCTCTATAACCTTCGGCGATAGCACAAAGAATCCGCCATTCACCCAGCCACCATCACCCTTCGGCTTCTCATTGAATGCTTCGATTTTATTCCCATTGAATTCCAGCGAGCCGAAACGGCCGGGTGGTTGAACAGCCGTTACCGTCGCCAGACGATTGTTCTGCTTATGAAACGCGATCAATTTCTCAATATCGACACTGCACAGGCCATCACCATAGGTGAAACAGAATGGTTTATCAGGCGCAAGGTGAGGTGCTACCCTCTTGATTCGACCTCCGGTTGAAGTCTCATCTCCAGTATCAATAAGTGTCACTTTCCAGGGTTCTACAGTATTCTGATGCACTTGCATGGAATTGTTTTCCATATCAAATGTTACATCCGACATATGCAGGTAATAGTTGGCAAAGTACTCTTTGATCAAATAGCCTTTATAGCCTAGGCATATAATAAACTCATTGATTCCGTAAGCACTGTAGGTTTTCATGATATGCCATAGAATCGGTTTGCCTCCAATCTCTAACATTGGCTTCGGTTTCAGGTGAGTCTCCTCACTGATCCGAGTCCCCAGTCCTCCAGCTAATATCACCGCCTGCATAAATACTTCCCTCACCGTTTAAGCTAACCTTTGCAAGGTTAGCATGGCCCCATCGTTTAAAACATTATCCTCTAAGCTAGCCATTATCAGTGATGAGTGATGAGCAATTAAAATGCCAAACCTGGAAATAGGGTTTGACATGCCTCTTCAAGACACTGACGGGGCACGAGCACCTGCATGCATTTTCTTCCTGCTTCACTGACTCCTGTTCAGAATCGACCCTGAACATTGTTGCGCATCTCAATTGTGACGATTCTGAATTGGGGCCTACAGGGACTTGATCGTCTCGATAGAGGCGGTGAATAGGGAATGATTGCATAAAACAGGCTGATGGATTCGAATCCGCCATATGAAAACTGAACACATGATGGCCAGATAATGAATTTCGACGCGGGCATGACCGAGACGCTGATTAAGCTGTTTGCAGCGTGGATGCTGATTGCCGGTGTGGCTTACTGGGCCAATCGCGAGGGGCTGGGGCTTTCACGGCGGATGCTGATTGCATCTGGTCGTGGACTGCTGCAGCTGTTGGCTCTGGCGTTCGTGCTGCACTGGATCTTCGATATTCACTCCCACCTGGCACAGGCAGCCCTTATTGCAGGCTTCTGTGTTTTGGCCGGACACAACAGTGCCTCCCACTATGATAGCGCCAGAGGTACATGGCTGGCATGTGCTGTCGGCCTGGTGTGTGCCTGCCTTGTGACACTGCCGTGGCTTGCCCTGACCGACTCGATCTCCGATGACACCCGAACGCTGGTGCCGCTTGGCAGCATGATTGCAGCTAATGGCATGAATGCGATTTCGATTATGTTCGAACGCCTGAAATCGGGCAGCGAGGTTGGCGAGGGGTTAAAAACCGCAATGATTCCGACGATCGATACACTGCGTGTGGTTGGCTTGGTACATATGCCAGGCATCTTTGTCGGTATGGTGCTGGCGGGGGCTGCGGCGTTCGATGCGGCGGTCGCCCAGTTGATCGTCCTCTATATGGTCACCACATCCAGCTTTACCGCCTGTCTGGTCAGCTTCCTGATGATGAACCGTTTAAAGAAGAGGCAGGCAGGGCAATAAACGCAGCATCAGACCAAGGCGGAAAGAATAACATCGCACCATCTTGATATAGATTGTTTTTCCTGCGACTCTCTGCCTTATGACAAGGGAGAGGAGAGCCATACCCACCGGGCATTATAGAGTGATTTGCAGATGCGGCTGAAGCGAATAGAGCTGGCTGGCTTCAAATCATTTGTTGATCCGACAAAGATCGACCTCGATCGTGGCATAACCGCCATCGTCGGCCCTAACGGGTGTGGTAAATCAAACATCGTTGATGCGCTGCGCTGGGTGCTGGGTGAACACTCGGCCAAACATCTACGTGGCGGTGTCATGGATGACCTTATCTTTCAGGGGTCCGATACACGTTCGCCAGTAGCAGTCTGCGATGTGGAACTCACCTTTTCTATTGAAAAAGGTTCGCTGGCCAGTCCTTACCATGAGTTGAATGAGATCAGTATCCGTCGCCGCCTGACACGTGATGGCGGCTCTGATGGTTTTATCAACGGCAAGATGGTGCGCATGAAGGACATTGTCGACCTCTTCCTCGACACCGGCATCTCCACCCGCGCCTATGCCATCGTTGAACAGGGTTCTATCGCCCGCATGGTGACCGCCAAACCTGAAGAGCGGCGTGTGATTTTCGAAGAGGCGGCAGGCGTGATGAAATATCGTTCCCGCCGTAAAGAAGCCAGTCGTCGCATGAAGGACACTCAGCAGAACCTGGATCGCGTACTCGACCTTCTGGAGGAGGTGCGCAGCCAGTGCCGCAGCCTGAAACAGCAGGCATCACGTGCCGAGCGTTTCAAAAAGCTTCAGGATGAATATACCCACCTGCAGTCGGTCAGCCTTGGGTTGCGCTACCAGAACCTGAAAGAGGGTTTCAAAGCCATTGAGCAACGACTGAAACAGGCACGCTCATCCGAAGCGGTGGCATCCCGGCAGTTGTCTGCATCTGAAAAGCTGGTGTCTGAAAGGCGCGAACAGGTTGTCAGCCATGAGGGCGAGGCGCAGGCGTTGCAGGACCAGCTGCGAGAAGCTGAGCGCCTTCGCGCCGATCTGCAGCAGCAGGCTGAACGCATAGCAGGTGAGCGCCGCCTGTTTACAGAGCGCAAGGCAGCCCTCAATAGCCGGATCGAAGAGGCGAACCAGTACAGAGACCGTGTTGACGAAGAGCTGGAGATGGCTGAGCAGCGTCTGGCTGATCAAGATGATTCCGAGCTGCAGTCACTGAAAGCGCTGGCCACAACGAGCGTTGAACAGGCGCAGCTGAATTTCCAGCAGCAGGGGTTGCAGCGCGATGGTTGCCTCTCCGAATATGAACGTTTGCGTCACAGTGGTGAGCAGGCCAGGCAGCAGCGCGATAAGGCAGAAGCGGCACTGGCGCGGCTAAGTGAGCGCGAAACCCGTTTTGCCAATCAGTTAACAGAGATAGAAGCTCAGATCAGAAGCAATGCGAAAGCTGTAGGGGAAGCAGAGCAGCTTCTGACAATAAGCGAGCAGGCATATCGCTCTGCTGAAGCGCAGGTTACTGCGGCTCAGGATGCGTTGGACCGCAGCCGTAGCGGTCGTGAAATGGCCTCAAAGGCGCTGGCTAATCAGGAAGCGGTAGTTCGTGAACTGAAAGGTGCAGTGCAGGAACTGCGCGGCCGAACGAAAAATCAGGATGTGCCGGACGACCTGCGCGACAGTTTAAGGGCGCGCGGTGCGGTATGGGTTGATGAGTCACTGAATGTGCCGGAGGGGCTGGAGGCGGCAGTAGCAGCTGCACTTCGAGGTCGCTCTGCCGATGCACGCATTCCGGTTAATCCGGATATCGAGAGTTGGAAAGGGATGTTCGGGCGTGTGGCAGGTGCGCCGGTGGCACTATTTGCCGGCAACGCATCCAAGGTGGTTTCGGCACAGTCGCTGGCTGATGCCATAGGCGTAAAGTCGAATCACCCGCTTTATGACCTGTTTGCACCGATCGGGTTAGTTGATGAAATTACTCAGGGGTTTGGCCGTAGTGAGTGCTGTGTCAGCCGTGATGGCTGGCGCTTTGAGCCCGGAGGCTGGCTGGTGCCACCGGCAGGTAACAGGACAGCACACCGCCTGGCAACACAGCGCAAGCTTCGCGATGCGGAAAGCGAACTGGCTGAAGCTGAGGCGGTTATGCTTGCTGTGTCGGAGACGTTCTCCGAAGCAGAAAGCAGGCTGGAACAGCAGCAGAAGAGTTGGCAGCAGGCCCATATCGAGGTAACCCGCACTGAGGGTGAGTGGCACAAAGGGCAGGCGGAGTTGGCACGTTCAAAATCGGAGCTGATCTCCCTGAATGAGCGCCAGCAGCGTCTGCAGTCAGATATCAAAGAGGCGACCGGTGAGAGCAATCACTGGCAGCAGCAGCTGGATCAGGCTGGTGGTGTAGATCAGGCAGCACTTGATTTGGCACGACACAAGCTGGATGAGCAGAATGATGCTGTTGCCCGTTCCGAACACTCTCTGAATCAGGCGCGTACGGGGCTGGCTCAGGCAGAGCAGTCGCTGGCTCTGTTCGCACAGGCTCAGGGTAACTTGCAGCGTGAATGTGAGCGGCTCAGGCAGGAGCGCTCGCGCCTTAGCAGTCAGATGGAAACCGACACGGTGCGCCTGCGGCAGGCTGATGCCGAGCTGGCGAAAGTTCGAGCCCATAGTGATCTGGATCAGCAGCTGGCTGCAGCGGCCGGACAGGTGGAGAAGATGCATCAGGCGATGAATGAGATTCGCCAGAAGGGGCATGAGCTTCAGCAGTCACAGCATGAAGCAGAACGGAGCGAAAGGCAGGCGCGCCAGCAGTTGCAACTGGCTGCTGAGCAGCGTCAGTCCATTGAGCTTTCTGAGGCACAGGATGCAACACGCCTGCAGGATATCGAAGAGGAGATCGCAAGCCGTTGCCAGTTCTCGGCGGCCGAGCTGCTTAAGCGCATTGAAGCCATGGATGACCTTGGTGATACTGATCTCATTTTAGCGCGCAGCCATGAGCTGGGCGATCGGCTGGAGCGTTTCGGGCCAGTCAACCTGCTGGCTATTGATGAGTTTGAACAGGCAAGCGAGCGTGAACTGTTTCTCTCTGACCAGGCTGCTGACCTGGAGGCAAGCCTGATGACATTGAACGACACCATCACTCGTATCGATCGAACCACCCGCCAGCGTTTCCTTGAAGTATTTGAACAGACCAACGCTTATTTTAAGCAGACATTCCCTCAGCTTTTTGGCGGAGGTCGTGCTGAGCTGCGCCTTGATTCCGACGATGTGCTGACTGCCGGTGTTGAGGTGATTGCCCAGCCACCGGGCAAACGACTGCAGGATGTTACGCTGCTCTCCGGTGGTGAGAAGGCACTGACTGCAGTGGCACTGGTGTTCTCGATCTTTAAGATTAAACCTGCGCCGTTCTGTGTGCTTGATGAGGTGGATGCCCCGCTTGACGATGCCAATGTGGGACGCTTTGGCGAAATGGTACGCGAACTTTCGGATCGGGTGCAGTTCCTCTCTATTTCACATAACAAGATTACCATGCAGCAGGCTGATCGCCTGATTGGTGTATCGATGCCCGAACCCGGCGTCTCAAAGATCGTCGCCGTTGATATGGCTTCCGTTTCTCCCTAGAGGTTTTTCTTGATGAAGGTGTGTTCGCACCTGTTTTTTTGGCAGTTAAGCGTCAGGAGGAGAAGAGTTCAGGCATAACATGCCTGATACGCCCCATCTCTCTCTCCATGAGGCGATATGTCGCTTCGGAATTGAGCGGTAATAGAAGCTCAGATGCGATAAAACTGTCGTTGATGGCTGCAAATATGCAGCTCTTAGATCCCCAGATGCGCCTGCTTATCTTCTCCTCTGTATCTGCCAAGAAATGCTGGAGTACGATGTGTGCCAGGTTGACCGCGACCATGCCATGGCGCAGCTCTCTGGGGATTGAGGAGGCTGGCAGGCTGGAGGCGTGGTGATGGTATGAAATATAGTGTCGCACCTGCTTCGGTAGCCTCCAGTGCAGGGCAAGCGTAATACCTGCATCGATATGGGTGTAGCCAAGTGTTTTATGCTCTGCCCAGAGTGTGTCCCCCTCTGTTTCGATTGCACATTTCAGGACCGCCAGTTTTTTGTCGCTCTCAATATAGAGAATGGCAAGCTTGCCGATATCGTGGAGCATTCCGATCAGGCTGGCGTCATTGAGGGAGAGGCGATGGCATGGTGCGACCAGAATACGGGTGAGTGATGAGATGACCTGACTGTGCATCCATACATGGCGGACCTGAAATTGATTCTCCTCACCTCTTTCAAGCTTCGGGGCAAGCGTCTGGAAGATGATGTTGCTTGTCGCATCGAGCCCCAGTCGCGCAATCGCCAGAGGCATATTGGTGACCTCTGAGCTGTCTGAGGTTCTGTAGGCTGAGGAGTTGCATACCATGAGAACCTTGGCAGAAAGCACTGGGTCCTTGGCTATGCATGCCCCCAGCTCAGCCGCCGAGGCCTCTGGATCTTCCAGGATTTGCTGTATCTGGTGCCAGATCTCCGGCATGGGGGGGATGTCGTGAATCTTTGAGCGCAGACGTTTCACGGTGTTAACATGCAGGCTTGGTGGTGAGATCAGGTCATAAACATTTGCTGGTGGGGTGACGGCGGAGCGAGCTTCCCTGAGAATGCCACGGATAGAGGCGTCTGAATATTCATTGTCGGTGCTGCTGTCGTCCGGAGTGGCTTGTTTAGCGGAGGAAAGCGTATCCTCTTTTCTGGTGATAGCTGACAAGAGTCGCGAAAATAAATCGCCAAGCAGTGGCATTATTACCTCCAGAAAGTCGAGAGTGACGTGCATGTGATAAGCAAAAGGTGCGCCAGTAAGTTGCCTGCACCATGACTGCGCTCTAGCTTGCGCCACCTGATGAAAAACGAGAATCAAAAACTACAGAGTCTGGATACGCTGTTTATTAAAACCTACGGCTGCCAGATGAATGAATATGACTCCGGACGCATGGCGGATATGATGAAACAGGCCTACGGCCTCAGGCTTGTGGCAACGCCTGATCTGGCTGATGTCATCCTGATGAACACCTGTTCTGTCCGCGAGAAGGCGGAGGATAAGGTCTACTCTGAACTTGGCCGCTACAAGAAGCTGAAAGACAAACGTCCTGACATGATTATCGGTGTTGGAGGCTGTGTCGGTCAGCAGGAGGGTGATCGAATTCAGAAGCGGGCACCCTATGTTGATATTGTGTTCGGTCCGCAGACCTACCATCGCCTGCCCGAGATGATCAAGGAGATTCGCCGCAATCGCGTCTGCCTGACCGAGATCGATATGCCTGAGATCGAGAAGTTCGATCACCTGCCCAAGGCGGAGAGCCATGGTGCATCCGGGTGCGTAACGATCATGGAGGGGTGTGATAAGTTCTGCACCTTCTGTGTGGTTCCCTATACGCGCGGTCCGGAAATTTCGCGGCCGGTATCCGACATTCTTGATGAGTGCCGGGAGTTGCTGGCAGGTGGTGCGGTAGAGATCAGCCTTCTGGGCCAGAATGTGAATGCCTATCGCGGCCCAGGTCCTGACGAGGAGGAGTGGGATTTCACCATGCTTCTCTATGCCGTGGCTGAATTGGCCGGGCTCAAGCGCTTGCGTTTCAGCACCAGTCACCCGATGGAGATGACCAGTGAGCTCTGTCTCGCCTTTGCCGAGATTCCACAGCTGATGCCTTACCTGCATCTGCCGGTACAGAGTGGCTCGGATAACCTGCTTAAGGTGATGCATCGCGGCCATAACCGCGAAACCTACTTCCGCATTATCGACGAACTGCGGGAGCACTGCCCCGATATCGCGCTCTCTTCCGACTTTATTGTCGGTTATCCGGGCGAGACGGAGGAGGACTTCGAGGCCACGCTTGATCTGGTTCGCCGCGTGGACTACGGCTCGGCCTTCTGTTTTAAATATTCACCGCGTCCGGGAACACCTGCCTCCAAGGTTGAGGACAGCGTGCCGGAAGATGTGAAGGATATTCGGCTGCAACGGTTGCTGGCCCTGACTCGTGAGCAGACGCGTGCTGCCATGGAGTCACAGATCGGCAAGATCGTTGAGGTTCTGGTTGAGAAAGAGAGTCGTGATGCCGGCGATATGGCGGGTCGCACGGCCGATTTTAAGATCGTCCATTTCAAGGGGCAAAAGCGCCAGATCGGGCAGATTATGCCGGTGCGCATTACCGAGGCCTACGGGCAGTCACTCAGGGGCGAGTTGATTCTTGCCAGCGATTAGAGGCATTATACAACCATGACAGCAGTTACCCTGCGCCTTGAGGCGCGCGATTCATTCTCTTTGCAGAGCCTGTGCGGTGCCGGAAACCGGATACTCAACAGGGTTGAGCAGTTTTATCAGGTTCGTTTTCACGGTCAGCCCGGCCAATGGGATATTGAGGGGGAACGCGCCGAGGCGGCGCGCGCGACCATGTTGCGGCTTGCTGAGTACGCGGCAGCACAACCTGATGAACTCAGTGATGTCGATGTTGAGGGCGTATTGAAGGACCTCGGGCAGGGAGAGCAGAGCACAAAGGATGAACGCGATCAGGGGGTTTTGATTGCCGGGCGGCGCCATGTTGGCGGCAAAACGCCCAACCAGCGCAGCTACCTCAAGTCGATCAAGCACAACACCCTGACACTGGCCGTTGGCCCCGCAGGATCGGGTAAAACCTATCTGGCGGTTGCAGCAGCAGTCGCAGCCCTGAACAGTAACCGCGTTGAACGCATTATCCTCACGCGCCCTGCCGTAGAGGCCGGAGAGAGGCTGGGTTTTCTTCCCGGTGATATGCAGCAGAAGGTTGATCCCTATTTGCGGCCGCTATTTGATGCGCTCTCCGATATGCTGGGTGTGGAGACGATGAATGCGATGCTTGAGCAGGGGCGTATTGAAGTTGCTCCGCTTGCCTACATGCGCGGTCGTACCCTCAATGATGCCTTTGTGATTCTTGATGAGGCGCAGAATACCACCCGGGAGCAGATGAAGATGTTCCTGACCCGGCTCGGCTTCGGCTCGATGATGGTTGTTACCGGTGATGTGACTCAGATCGATCTGCCACGCCACCAGCAGAGTGGGCTGTTGCATGCGCTGCAGGTGCTGGAGCATGTTCCTGATATCGGTATCTCCCGCTTGAGCAGCCGCGATGTTGTGCGCCATCAGCTGGTTGAACAGATCGTCAATGCCTATGAAGGGCTGGAGAAAAAAGAGCAATGATCGATGTTGTCGTAGATGATGATCTGGAGGGGATATTCACGCCTCCGGATCATATTGAAGAGGCTGTGCTGGCCGCATGTCAGGTTTCCGGGTATTCAGGGCAGGAGCCAGAGCTCTGCATCCGCTTTGCAAGCGATGATGAGGTGCGCCAGCTCAATGCTACATGGCGGAACAAGGACAAGGTGACCGATGTGCTCTCTTTTCCTGAGCAGGTTGCCCCTGATTTCGATTTTGAAGACTCACTCGGCGATATTGCACTGGCCGTTCCCTTTATTGCAGATGAGGCAGGGCGTCTTGGCCTGCCGCAGCAGGATCATGCCCTGCACCTGATCGTACACTCCACCCTGCACCTGCTCGGTTTTGACCATATCGATGATAGTGATGCTGATGAGATGCAGGAGCTGGAGCGGGAGGCAATGCGACTTCTTGGCCTCCACGACCCCTACCCTTTAGAACAAAAAATGAATCCGGAGATACTATGAATTCCGCAATCAAGAAAGGGCAGCACAGGCTGCGCGAGTCCTTGATCGAACACCTTCGTCCTGGCCGTGATGAGGCAGAGTTGCTCTCCGTTCTCGGGCGTGCTGAGGCTGTTCAGTCCGATGGACAGCGTAGCATGCTTGAGCAGGTGGTTGCCTTTAACGATACCCGTGTGCGCGAGGTGATGGTGCCGCGTTCGCAGATTCATGCGGTAAACGTGGATGCTTCTCTTGCAGAGGTAGAGGTCGCCCTGATTGAATATGGTGTCACCCGACTGGTGGTGATGGAGGCAGATATCGACCATGTGCTTGGCGTGGTACATATCCAGGATGTTCTGGCTGCGAGGGTTCGTGGCGAGGAGCCTTCTCTGACCACATTGATGCGCCCCTGCCTGCGTGTGCTGGAGCTGGAACAGGTACCCGGACTGCTTGAGGAGATGCGGGATCACTCCTGCCATATCGCCATGGTACTGGATGAGTATGGCGGCACCGCCGGCCTTGTGACGCTCTCAGACCTACTGCATGAGATCGTAGGTGAGATCGGTGAAGAGGGAGAGGACGAGAGTGAGTGCCAGTTGCAGGCCGATGGCAGCTATATGGTAGAGGCCCATATGCATATCGAAGATTTGATTGGTGAGATCGGTGTTCAGTTGCCACTGGGTGATTACGATACGGTCGGCGGCTGGATTACAGCCTCTCTGGCGCGGATTCCGAAGCGAGGAGAAACTGCGATGCTGGATGGATTCCAGGTTCATATCATTGAGGCTGATCCCCGGCGTATTACAAAGGTGCGCATGATCCGCTTGCAGGATATCAAGAAGAACACCGCCGGTGACTGATCGATTGCGCATGCTAGCGGCATTGGCCCTCGGTGGGCTGATGCCATTTTCTTTTTCCCCGTTTGATTATTCATGGTTGGCTATTCCGGCCCTTGCCGGATTCCTCTGGCTTCTCTGTCAGGGCAGGCCATTCCGCATCGGTTTCGCATTCGGTTTTGGTTGGTTCGGGTTGGGTGCATGGTGGCTGGCGCCAACCCTGCACACCTACGGACACATCCCATGGGTGTTTGCGCTTTTCTGTGTGGTTTTGGTGGGCTGTGTTATGGCCCTGCTGCCAGCGCTGTGGGCGTGGGTGGCGGCAAAGGATGGCGGCAGGTCGCACTGGATTCTGGTGAGCTTTCCCGCCGCTGCCGTGGGTGAAGAGTGGTTGCGTGGCCATATCTTTACGGGTCTGCCGTGGACAGCGCTCGGCAACCTGATGCTTGATACTCCGGCAGTCGGCTGGGCATCATGGATTGGTGTTTACGGCATAGCATTTATTCCGGCACTGCTTGCGGCATCGCTGCTGCTGCTTGTTACCCATGAGGAGAAAAAGTGGGGGATGGGCGGCGTTGTGGTTACCACACTGCTGGTGCTGGCTGCTCCTCAACCCTTCGATGCAGCCGGCGAGAAATCTTATCGTGCTGCCCTGATTCAGGGGAATATTCCGCAGGATCAGAAATGGGATGCTGCGTTCCTCAACGAGACAATGTTTCGTTATGCCAATCTCTCCGCTCAGGTGGCAGATGAGAGTGACATTATCATCTGGCCAGAGGCTGCGATTCCCTTCTTCCTCGAGCGTGCTCCTGATTGGGATCTCTGGCTCACTGATCAGATAAGGGAGTGGCGTGCCCCTCTGCTGTTCGGGGGACTGAAACTTACCGGAGAGAATACGGCCAATAATGGTCTTTTTGCAGAAGATCCGAATTTGGAGCTCCGCGAATTTGCGGGCAAACAGCATCTGGTGCCATTCGGCGAGTATGTTCCATCTTGGGTTCCATTCCTGCGTACGCTGGTGCCGGAGATTGCCAATTTCGTGCCAGCCGAGGATTCCGGGTTCGTGCAGGCTCGTGGAGTCCGTTATGGGGCGCTGATCTGTTACGAATCGCTCTTTCCCGAACAATCCCGCCGGCGTGTACAGAATGGTGCAGAAGTGCTGGTTAATGTTACCAACGATGCTTGGTACGGCACAACGCCTGCTGCATGGCAGCATTTCCAGGCGGCCCGCATGCGCGCTGTGGAGACAGGCCGCTACCTGTTGCGTGCTGCCAATACAGGCGTCACGGCTATTATCGGACCTGACGGGAAAGTGACAGCCACTGCTCCGTGGTGGACGCAAACGGCACTGACAGGTGAGTTCAGACTCTCTGATTCGATCACGCCGTATGTGCGTTGGGGAGATGCCCCTTTGCTGGGACTTCTGGTTTTGTTAGTAATTCCGCTGTTTGTGAGAAAGGAGAGCATATGAGCAGGCAGCAGGTGTGTGTGTTGGGGGCAGGATCGTGGGGCACTGCGCTGGCATTGGTTCTGGCCCGTAGTGGCCAGCGAGATGTGTGGTTGGTCACTAGGGATAAGGCGCAGGCGATTGAAATTGAATCTGCACGGGAGAACAGCCGCTACCTACCGGGCATTAACCTGCCCGCCAATATTCGGGTAACGGCAGATACGGCCCTTGCCATAGATAGTATTGATGCCTGCGTTTATGCGCTGCCCTGTGTCGCCGTGGATGCTTTTCTGCCGCTTCTTGCCCAAGGTGATTATCCGGTGATTGCAGCCTGCAAAGGACTGCATCCGGAAAGCTTGATCCGTACCGATGAGATGCTGGGCGGATATATCGATAAAGAACGCATTGCCCTGCTCTCCGGACCTTCATTTGCGATTGAGGTGGCCAAAGGGCAGCCGACGGCAATTGTCATGGCGGCAGAGAACCTGTCGCTGGCTGCGGCCGCCGCCTCCTTTTTCGATGCAACCAATTTCCGCATCTATCTCAGTGATGATGTGGTTGGCGTAGCCATGGGTGGCGCGCTGAAGAATGTCATTGCCATTGCCGCGGGCATGGCCGATGGGCTCGGCTTCGGCCATAACTCGGTGGCAGCGGCAGTGACCCGGGGGCTTGCCGAGATGGCGCGTCTAAGTGTGGCTTGTGGCGGCAGCACTGAGACACTGATGGGGCTCTCCGGGCTTGGTGATCTGGTGCTAACCTGTACAGGCGAGCTCTCACGCAATCGCCAGTTTGGTGTTGCAATTGCCAAAGGCAAAGGGTGTGAGGCTGCGATTGAGGAGATTGGCCAGGTCGTTGAAGGGGTGAGGACGGCAAGGGCCGCGAATCAACTGGCCGAAAAACTGAATATCGAACTGCCACTGATGCAGAGCATTCACCGTGTATTGACCGGTGAGATTGATATTCACGATGCGGTGGTGGAGCTGATGGCGAGGCCGGAGCGGCCGGAATAGATGGCGGATGAAGATGAACTGTTTGCCGAGGCGATGGGCAGGGTTCGCCCGCTTGCCGCTTCTAACAAGATTGATTCCGAAAGCCTGAAAAAACGAAAAAAAGAGCAGCTCTCCAGGCGGGTTCGGGTTGGCACGATCGAGCCGCCGCAACGCGCCTTTTCACCCGAAGTGACAGACGGTCCGTGGCAACTGATTGCTGATGGCGTATCCCGCGAACGGGTGCGGCGGCTGGGGGCAGGACGACCGCCTGTCGGTCCCACCTTTGACCTGCATGGCATGCGACGCGATGAAGCGCTGGAGCTGCTGGTTGAAGGTTTCAATGCGGCGCTGTTGGATGGGCAGCGGGCACTTCGTATCATTCACGGGCGTGGCCTGCATTCACAGGGAAAGGCGATTCTCAAGGAGGCGGTCTACCACTGGTTGCGCGAAGGGGCTTTTGCACATGCTGTGCTGGCGGCCATCCCCGAGCCGGGAAGCGGTGGTGGCGCCTGTCTGGTGCTGTTGCGCAGGCAGGGAACATAAGCGCATTTACGGCAGGTCGCCAGTTGTGAAGAGGGCGAGTGCATAAATTGCTGTCCGAAGCCGATTCCTTTGCTATAGTACTTCCATGATGATGCGATATTTTCTGTTGCCAGTTTCACTTGTTCTGATGCTCTCCTCCTATGCCTTTGCTGAAGAGGGTGAGGCTTTGCCGCCACCTGAAGTAAATGCTGAGGCGCCTGCTTCTGCCAACGATGAGGTGGAGGTAAAGGAGAGTGCTCCCAACCTCAATGAGGAACTGAGCGCACCTGATAGCGATGTAGCGATTGATGTGCGCTCCTATCAGCGTAAAGATGGTGCCAAGATCACAGAGTATGCTGTGCACGGGCGTGTATTTAAGATCAAAGTTCAGCCGGCTGGCGACCTGCCTGCCTACTACCTTGAGGATCGTGATGGCGATGGCAACTTTGAGCAGCGCCTGCCCGGTGGTGGCAAACGCATTTCACCACCAACCTGGGTTCTGCAAGAGTTCTGATTGATGCGGGTAAAGCTCCCGTCCCTGATTGTTATTACTGACAGTAGCCGATATTCGGATGAGCTCCTCTTCGCAGCACTGGAGCAGGCTTTAGCCCATGGGGTTGATGCGGTTCTTCTGCGCGAAAAGGCGCTGACTTCGGCAAAGCTTCTGGCGCTGGCGTCACGCTTGCGTGAACTCACCACTGCTTTTGGGGTCGCGCTCTATATTCATACACAGGCGGATATCGCCAATGCGGTAGATGCTGACGGGGTACATGTCGGAAGCGGTGATGTTACGAATATCCCGGCTATTCGCCGCTGGTTGAATAACCCGGAGAAAACCGTCTCGGTCTCCTGCCACACGGCGCAGGAGCTGCAGCTTGCTGAGCAGCACGGGGCGGATTTCGTATTTCTCTCACCTGTTTTTCCGACGCAGAGCCATCCGGGCTCCCCCCATCTGGGTGTAAAAGGATTCAACACTATGGCATCGACGACAAAGCTTCCGGTGGTGGCGCTCGGCGGCATCGACAGCAGCAACTGTGGCGAGCTGAAGGGCCGGCGCGTAGCCGTCATTGGCGCCATCCTCGGCGCAGAGGATCCCGGAAAAGCCGCAAAAGCCTTGCATAAGGCTATTTTCCAAGGCTGATTGCTGGCCATATGCTTATGGATGACTCGAAGGGGGTTAATAGATGAAGCAGCTGATCCTGATTCGGCATGCCAAGTCCAGCTGGGATGACTTGAGTGCGAGAGATTTTGACAGGGACTTGAGTAAGCGTGGCCGTGGTGATGCACCGGATATGGGGCGCAGGCTGGCTGAAAGGGGGTTGGTTCCGGATGCCTTCGTTATTAGCTCATCGCAGCGGACCAGAAGTACGGCATATCTGATGGCTGAGCAGTTCGGGTTCCCTGCTGAGGAGATCAAGCTCAAAAGCGAACTCTACCTGGCAAGCCCCGCCACAATGCTTAAGCTGATACGACACACTCCCGATCATGTGCAACGCCTTGCCCTGCTGGCACACAACCCGGGAATCACCGAGTTGACCAATCAGCTGGCTAGAAGCTGCATTGACAATATTCCCACCTGCGGCGTAGCGATCCTTGAACTGTCGATTGAGTCATGGAGCGAAGCCGGAAGCCGCACCCAGCTGCTCGATTTTGACTATCCGAAACGTGAAATCGAGGCGGCCGCATTGCAACAGGAGTCATAGCTCCTAGAGTGCTTCGCCATGACCCTTGGCGATAAAATCAAAACATTTGCTCCGGCTACCCTTCTGGTGCTGCTCGGGTTCGTGGTGGCCTACCAGTTTGTCGATCCGGCACCGCCAAGCACATTAATCCTCTCTGCGGGTTCGAAAGAGGGGGCTTATTATGCCCATGCCGGTAGCTATCGCGATTATCTGAAGCAGCGCGGCATCACCGTGACCATTCTGGAATCAGCCGGTTCACTGGAGAATGTTGAGCGTCTGGCTGAAGGAAAGGCCGATGTGGCCTTTGTGCAGAGTGGTATTGCAGACCCTCAAAATGATAATCTGGCATCGCTTGGCAGCATGTATTATGAGCCGCTTTGGGTGTTTGTACGTGCAGGGGTTCACCTTGAGTCACTGAGTGAGCTGAAAGGGAAAACCATTGCAGTCGGCATGGAAGGCAGTGGCACACGTGTTTTAAGTTTGCAGCTATTGAAGGAAAATGGCGTGCATGCAGACAATGCCACTATTCTGGCAACGGGTGGCAGTGCGGCTGCAGCGGCGCTGAAGGCAGGCAGTGTAGATGCTGTTTTCCTCGTGGCAGCAGCGACCGCTGAGACGGTGCTGCAGCTAAACCGTAATGCCAATGTGAAGCTGTTCAATTTTGACCGTGCTGAGGCTTATGCCCGTCGCATACCAACGCTCTCTACCTTAACCCTGCCGCAGGGGGCACTTGATCTGGAGAGCAATATTCCGGCTCGGGATATGAAGCTGCTGGCAGCCACGGCGACGCTGCTGATTAATAAAGATCTGCACCCGGCACTGCAGGATCTGCTAATGCAGGCGGCGGCGCACGTGCATGGGGGCAGAAGCCTCTTCTCCGCTGCAGGCAATTTTCCGACTGCCCGCTACACAGCAATACCGCTGAGCAAAGAGGCTGAACGTTATTACAAGTCTGGACCTTCATTCCTGCAGCGTTACCTGCCGTTCTGGGCGGCAACGTTGGTGGATCGTCTGAAGGTGCTGCTGCTGCCGTTTATCGCTCTTCTTTTTCCCCTGTTTAAGGTGATGCCGCCGATTTATCGTTGGCGGGTGCGTTCAAGAATTTATCGCTGGTATGATGAGCTGGGGCGTATTGATGAGGCACTGGGGTGCAACTTTGACCAGCAGTTGCTGGATGACCTGGATCGCATCGAGGCAGAGATCAGGAAAATTCACGTGCCACTCTCCTATGCCGACGAGCTCTACAACCTGCGTATGCACCTCTCCCTGATTCGCGAATCAGCGTTAAGAATAAAAGGATAAATGATGACTAAACCTTCCATTGAACTATTGGCTCCGGCCGGAACCATTCGCAATATGCGCTACGCATTCGCATTTGGCGCCGATGCTGTCTATGCCGGGCAGCCGCGCTACTCCCTGCGTGTGCGCAACAATGACTTTCAGCTGGAGAACCTGAAAACCGGCATTGATGAGGCGCACGACCTCGGCAAGAAATTCTTTGTCGCCAGTAACCTGCTGCCTCATAACAATAAGCTAAAGCGTTATCTGGAACATATGCAGCCGGTAGTCGATATGCAGCCGGATGCACTGATCATGGCTGACCCTGGCCTGATGATGATGGTGCGCGAAAAGTGGCCTGAGATGCCGATTCACCTCTCTGTGCAGGCTAATACGATGAACTGGGCGGCAGTAAAATTCTGGCAGTCGGTGGGTGTGAAGAGAATCATCCTCTCCCGTGAGCTCTCTCTTGATGAAGTTGAAGAGATTCGCCAGCAGTGCCCGGACATCGAACTTGAGGTGTTTGTGCACGGGGCACTCTGCATGGCCTACTCTGGCCGTTGCCTGCTCTCCGGTTATTTTAACCATCGGGATGCCAATCAGGGTTCATGCACCAATGCATGTCGCTGGGAGTATGGCATGGAGAAGGCTGCTGAGGACCTCTCCGGTGAAATTATTCCGATTCAGGTACTTGATGGCATGAATGCTCAACCGTTCGCTGATACAGGAAGTGTTGAACGTCATCCCCTGGCCGACCAGGTCTATACCCTGACTGAGCCCAATCGTCCGGATGAGCAGATGCCGATATTTGAAGATGAGCATGGCACCTATATCATGAACTCCAAAGATCTGCGCGCAGTGCAGCATGTCGAGCGACTGGTGAAAATCGGTGTCGATTCGCTGAAGATCGAAGGGCGCACTAAGTCTCACTACTATGTGGCACGTACCTCCCAGACTTACCGTCAGGCGATTGATGACGCAGTGGCAGGTCGCCCTTTTGATGGATCGCTGATGTTCCAGCTCGATGGGCTGGCCAGTCGCGGTTACACCGATGGTTTCTATACCCGCAAACGTTCATCAAGCACGCAGAACTATGAAACAGGTAATTCACAGTGGCTGACCCAGCGCTTTGTTGGTGAAGTGGTTGGCTACGATGAAGAGAAGAAGATGGCCGAAGTGATTGTGAAAAATAAATTCTCGATAGGTGACTCGATTGAGTTGATCAATCCGGGCGGCAACCACACATTTATCGTCGAGTCGATCAATGATGCCCGCTACGGTAACCCGATGGATGTTGCACCGGGCAGTGGTCATCAGGTAAAAATACCGGTTCCTGTCAAACCGGATGAGCATGCACTTTTGGCGGTTAACCTGGCGAAGTGATTTCCGCGCGTAGTTTCTCAATGATGGCAAACGGTTTGCGCACGTCCGTCAGGTTGTTCATGCGCGGGGTGGCCTCCATTTGCCCGGGGATGGGCATCTGGCTCTGGTAGGCGGTGGTGATCGCCTCGAATCCCAGCACGAGGGAGCCTGATCCATCCCTGTTCTCAAACTTTTGCAGGTTCTCGATCTCACCGATGGCAATGTAATGCGCCTGCTTCTCCCGCATGCCGCTCAGGATGATGATGCGGCGGTCGGTGATGCCGTAGAAGGTTTTTCCGCGCAATTTGGCATCGTAATAGAAGCGGCCGGCAATCAGGTAGAGACCGATGATGACAAAAGGAACCCCGATCAGCGCCATGATCAGCGGCGCATCGCTTGTCAGAACCTGATACTCCCAGAAGATCGAGGAGCAGCCCCAGACAAGGCTGAAGGGGATCATGAATGCGTCCGATGTATGCAGCAAGAATCCCTGCCTGGGCTGAGCGCTCCAGAGCAGCGTTTCACCCGCTTTCAGTTCCGCGCCGATGACGGCCTTGTGATCGTACATGGGCTCTAATATCTACCGGATGCGCCGAATCCTCAATGGTGGAGTGGGGCCGTGAGCGATTCTGAAACAGTTCGGGACTAACAGTTTTGTGAATTTTCTGCGATACTGCTGCGCGGTTGGCGGAAGCTGACCTCAACCAGAGGTGTTCGGGGGCCTGATAGTCATGGCGATGAAGTACAATACAGACGATCTGCGTATCAGCGGCTTAAGTGAAATTGCTGCGCCGGAGCAGGTGCATGCCGAGTATGCGATTACAGAAACGGCTGCTCGCGTAACCCACGATACCCGTGTCGCCATTCATGAGGTTTTGCACGGTGAGGATGACCGCCTTCTCGTCGTGGTCGGCCCGTGTTCGATCCATAATCCTGATGCAGCCCTTGAATATGCCAAGCAGATCAAACGCATGCGCAAAGAGCTGGGCAAGGACCTGCTGATTGTGATGCGCGTCTATTTTGAGAAGCCACGCACGACGGTCGGATGGAAAGGGTTGATTAACGACCCGAATCTGGACGGTACGTTTGAGATTAACAAAGGCATCCGCCTTGCCCGCAAGTTACTGCTGGATGTCAACGAGATGGGAGTGCCCGCCGGCACTGAATTCCTCGATCTGATTACGCCGCAATATGTTGCTGATCTGGTGAGCTGGGGTGCTATCGGAGCGCGAACCACCGAATCGCAAGGGCATCGGGAACTGGCCAGTGGACTCTCCTGTCCTGTTGGTTTCAAGAACGGCACCAATGGTGGTTTCCAGATTGCTATCGATGCGATCCATGCTGCTAAACATCCGCATGTTTTCATCTCTCTGACCAAGCAGGGTAAATCAGCCATTTTCTCAACCGCTGGCAATGATGACTGTCATATCATCCTGCGTGGTGGCAAAGAGCCAAACTACGATGCGAAGAGTGTCGCGCGGGCAGTGAGTGAACTGCAGGCTGCCAAGCTCTCCTGCAACCTGATGGTTGATTGTAGCCATGCTAACAGCCGTAAACAGTTCAAGAGGCAGATTGAGGTGGGCGAGGACTTGGCTAATCAGATCGCTGAAGGTAACAGCTGTATCTCGGGCGTCATGATCGAGAGTCATCTTCATGAAGGGCAGCAGAGCGTTGAGCCCGGTGTGCAGCCGGAGTTCGGCATCAGCATCACCGATGCCTGCCTTGGTTGGGAAGATACCGAGGCCCTACTCAATACCATGGCCGAAGCCGTACGCAAACGCAGGGGTTCTGCAGCCGCGTAAACAATTCTGAACAAGGTACAAAAAAAAGCGCGGCTGTTAAGCCGCGCTTTTTTTAATGGATCAAGTTTTGAATTACTCTTCGTCTCTCTTTTTGGCCTCATTCACGCGCAGGGTGCGACCTGCATAATCGGTGTCGTTGAGGTGGTTAATGGCGGCAAGAGCCTGAGCAGTCTCCATCTCGACAAAGGCGTAACCCTTAAAGCGGCGGCTGCGACGATCCTTTACCAGACGGATATCTACCACTTTTCCGAATGGAGCGAACAGGTTGCTGATCTCTTCTTTACCGATGTTAAATGGCAGGTTGCCGACATAGATGTTGCGGGTGCCACTTTCTTGGCTGCTGGCCCCCTCTTTGTTGGGGTAGAGAGCCACGAGAAGGCCACCGAAGATCGTACCGAGGGTCAGTCCACTGGCAAACAGTGATGAGGGATGGATCGAGTCCAGGCCGACCAGCTGAATGGCGTAACTTCCAACCACGGAAACGACGATTGCCGCCACAAGCAGTTTAATAAAACAGGAAAAACTCATTGAAATACTCCATGCCTGCAGGGTGCAGGAAAAATCAGTGCCAAGACTGCCAATAAAGTAATCTGAACGCACGTTAATCCATAAAACAGGGTGGATGTACGCAGCAGCTCTATTCGCTAGCATGCCGCGATGAGCCGAAAAGTGATTCCTATTCAGGTTGAAAGCCCGGGTGAGCCGATGACAGGCAAGCCGAAATGGTTAAAAGTGCGTGCGCCGATGTCGCGCGAATACAAGTCGATTGCCGATATGATGCGCAAGCTGAAGCTCAATACAGTCTGCGAAGAGGCATCATGCCCCAATATTGGCGGCTGCTGGAAGCAGGGGTCGGCGACCTTCATGATTCTTGGCCGGGTCTGTACCCGCACCTGCGCCTTCTGTGATGTGGCAACCGGCAGGCCTGATCCGGTCGACCCGGATGAGGCGGTGAACCTGGCCACTGCAGTAGCCGAGATCGGCCTGAAGCATGTGGTGATCACCTCGGTGGATCGTGATGATCTTAAGGATGGTGGCGCGGGCCATTACGCGACGGTGATTCGTGAGCTTAAATCGCGACAGCCCAATGTGACAGTCGAGATTCTAACCCCCGATTTCCAGCGCAAGCCCGACAGCTGCCTGAACACGATCATTGAAGCTGGCCCTGATATCTTTAATCACAATCTTGAAACCGTACCGCGCCTCTACCGCTCGGTGCGTCCTGGTGCGCGCTATTTCACATCCCTGCGGTTGCTGCAGCGGGCCAAGGAACTCGATGCCAATGTGGTGACCAAGTCCGGCATCATGCTGGGACTGGGCGAGGAGCGTGATGAGGTGCTGCAGGTGCTCGATGATATGCGCGAGGCGAATATCGATATTCTCACTATTGGCCAGTACCTCAGGCCTAGTGAGAAGCATCATCCGGTGATGAAATACTGGTCTCCTGAAGAGTTCGACGATTTCAAATATATCGCTGAGAAGAAGGGCTTTGGCATGGTTGCCTCCGGCCCGCTGGTGCGCTCATCCTTCCACGCCGATGAGGTGTTCAAAGCACTTAAGCTGAAAGGAAAATAATCAGCCCGAATCTCCATGCTCGAGCCTGGCTGGAGAAGCTGAGCTGTTTTCTTATATGATCACACGATATCTGCTGTTAAAGAACAATAAGATTATTGGCTATGAGGCATCTGTTGCTGATGCTGAGGCCTCTATCCGTCGTGATTTCCGAATCAGGAAACAGGACTTATACGAGCTTCAGGACCTTGAATCGAACGAAGTGGTTTGCGTGGATGGGTTGTTGAGGCAACTGCGTATCGCTGCGGCCCCTCAAAAAAAGATCAAGTTTCCGCCTCAGAAAGAGCGCAAGCCATTGCCGCGATCCAGCAAGCCTATCGCGCGATCCACGAAGCCGATTGCCCGCACACCTATAGCGCGATCAACCAGACCGATCGCAAGAACGCCAATCGTCCGGGAACCGGTGGAATGCTCGCCGAACAAGCCCTTTGTACAGCCGGATCGTAAGCCTTATAAAAGGCCCAAGCCCGGTCGCAACGATATTATTGATGATAAGTTCAGTGCCTGGCTTGGCACTCAACCCTGTGTAATAACTGGTATGGTTGCTGAACGGGGCGCAGGCCCATATCACATCCACTGCCACCACATTCGAGGGCGTGCCAGAGGGAGGCGGAACGACCATAACCAGGTGCCACTTATGGGGCACCTGCATACCTATGCAAATCATAGTTACCACGTTCTCGGCAAAAATGGGTTTCTGGAGAAGTGGAAGGATCATATGCCTGATGGCGTTGACGATATTGTTGAATATTTCGAATCCCGCGCAAAAGCATTTAAAGCGCAATATGATGCTGAAGTGCAAGAAATTCACCTGATTGCTGAATGACCGTTTTCAGCTAAAGCGGGAGATGTTCAGGAAAAAAACGCGAGGTTGCCGATATGCAGTTTAATCATATCAAGGTGGAATCGGCCCTGGCTCCAGCGCCCAGTCGGAGCTGCAATCACGACATCGCGATCAAGGAGTGTATTCACAGGCAATAGCTTTCTGGCAAGCGGCAGCAAGCGAAGCTAGGCTTGCCATCCATTTTCAGGGACATCACAGGGAGCTCGTCGTGTTAACCTTTCAGGATTTGATTCTCACTTTACAGCAGTTCTGGGCCAAGCAGGGCTGCGTGGTTCAGCAGCCATACGATTCATCAATGGGGGCAGGCACATTTCATCCGGCCACCTTCCTGCGTGTGCTCGATGACAACGACTGGAGCACGGCATATGTGCAGCCATGCCGTCGTCCGACCGATGGGCGTTATGGTGAAAACCCCAACCGTCTGCAGCACTACTACCAGTTTCAGGTGATCCTGAAGCCTGCTCCGGAAAATATTCTCGATCTTTACCTGCAGTCCCTGAATGAGATCGGCATTGATACTGAAGTACACGACATCCGCTTTGTCGAAGATGACTGGGAGTCACCAACGCTTGGAGCCTGGGGTCTGGGTTGGGAAGTGTGGCTCAACGGCATGGAAGTCACCCAGTTCACCTATTTTCAGCAGGTCGGCAGTGTGGAGCTGACACGCACTCCGGGTGAAATCACCTACGGCTTGGAGCGTCTGGCTATGTACCTGCAGGGGGTAGACAACATCTATGACCTGGTCTGGGTGGAAACGCCTGCTGGCAAGAAGGTGACCTATGGCGAAGTATTCCATCGCAACGAAGTAGAGTTTTCAGCCTACAATTTCGATGAAGCCGATACTGACCAGCTGCACAAGCAGTTCGACCATGCTGAGGGCGAATGCAAACGCCTCACTGAAAAGAATCTGGTGCTGCCAGCTTATGAGGAAGTTATGAAAGCATCACATGCGTTTAACCTGCTGGATGCTCGCGGCGCCATCTCCGTGGCCGAGCGGCAGCGTTTTATCGGCCGTGTCCGAGGGCTCGCAAAAACCGTGGCACGTGCCTATGCGGGGGTGGACGCATGAGCACTCAACCACTGCTTATCGAAATCGGCATTGAAGAGATTCCAGCCGGGGTTTCCAGCCAGTTAGGCAACGCGCTGTTCT
Organism: Mariprofundus aestuarium; assembly: GCF_002795805.1. Classification (NCBI taxonomy): domain Bacteria; kingdom Pseudomonadati; phylum Pseudomonadota; class Candidatius Mariprofundia; order Mariprofundales; family Mariprofundaceae; genus Mariprofundus; species Mariprofundus aestuarium. The sequence goes on from NZ_CP018799.1 coordinate 202,516, forward strand.
GCAAGCTGGATGTCCTGCTAAATGATTATGGTTTTGCGCCGGAGAATTTAATCTGGAACGTAACCCCAAGACGGCTGCTGATCCATGCTTCGGCATGTGGTTTAAGACAGCCAGATCGTGATGAAGCGATCTGGGGGCCACCGGAGAAGGTGGCGTTTGACAGTGATGGCAAGCCAACTAAGGCTGCCGAAGGTTTTGCCAAGAAGTCCGGCCTCTCTGTAGCTGACTTTTCGCTGGCCGATAAGGGTGATGGAAAGGCGCGTTATATGAAAGCGATCGTTCATCGCGAGGGGCTCAATGCCATCGATGTGCTTGCCGATGCACTGCCTGAAATTTTACGCAAGCTGCCAAGCCCGAAACAGATGCGATGGTGTGATGGTGCTGCCCGCAGTGATGCCTTTATCCGCCCGGTTCGCTGGATCGTGGCCAGGCTCGGCGATGACGTGATTCCGTTTGAGTATGCCGGTGTAGCGAGTGGCAAAATCAGTCAGGGGCATCGCATTGCCGGCTCCAGCGGCGAACTGGACATCGATGATCCAGTCACATGGCTGGCCGAACAGAAGGTGATGCTCAGGCGTGAAGATCGTATCGCGCATATCAACAGTGCCATGCAGGCTCTGTGTCAGGCCGAAGGTGTCGAGGTTGTCGCCGATGCTGAGTTGGTAGAAGAGGTGGCTGATCTGACCGAATGGCCGGTGCCGCTGATGGCGGAGTTTGGTGAGGATTATCTGCGCCTGCCAGATGAGGCGAGCCGTATTACACTCAAAGCACACCAGCGCTGTTTTGTGACCCACGACAAAACCGGAAAGATCTCCAATAAGTTTATTGCCGTTGCCAATATTGATTCTAAAGACGTTGCAAAGGTTGCCGAAGGTAATGCCCGCGTGGTGAATGCCCGTCTTGCTGATGCAGCATTTTATTATGACCGCGACCCGTCTGAAACACTGGATGCCCGCGTTGAGAAGTTAAACAGTGTCACCTTCCAGGAAGGGCTTGGCATGGTCGGCGATCAGGTGCGTCGTATGCGCTCCTTTGTTCTGGATAGCGCCAAGGCCATTGGTGCTAACGGCGAAACAGCACAACGTGCTGCCTACCTCTGCAAATCTGACCTCACAACAGGCCTGGTTTATGAATTCCCTGAGCTGCAGGGTTATATGGGTGGTGTATATGCCCGCATGGATGGCGAGTCCGATGCTGTGGCTCAGGCGATAGCCGAGCACTACCAGCCTGCAGGAGCCGAGGACGCTCTGCCTGAATCGGCAGAAGCGCGCGCAATCGCTATTGCCGAGCGTATCGACAAGTTGCTCGGTTATTTTCATCTGGGACGTATCCCCACCGCCAGTGCCGATCCATTTGGCCTGCGCCGTGCAGCCATTGGCCTGATCCGCCTGCTGGCTGATACCACCACACCGGTTGAAATGACACTGGATCAGGTGATCAATGAGGCTGCCAAGCAGTGGAATCAGCAGCGTGTCACCATTGCAATCTCGGATGAGACACGGCAGCAGGTGAAATCCTTTATTGTTGAGCGACTGATGGGGCTTGCTGACCATCTTGCTCTGAGCAGGGCATGCATCGATGCTGCCATCGCCAGCCAGACAGAGCGCCCTATCTACAGGCATCTTGCGATTGCCCAGCTACTCATGGGCTTTGCTGACTCCGAGTCAGGGCAGGCCGTTGCTGCTGCCAATAAGCGCATCGCCAACATCCTTAAGAAAGCGGGTCATGTGCAGTTGGATATCGACCCGGCACTGCTGGTTGAAGCTGCTGAACAGGACCTGCATGACAAACTCTGTGAAGCTGAGCAGTCATTTCCGTCAGAGCCTGAGCACCAGCTCAATGTTCTTGCCGACCTGCGTGAGGCTGTAGATGGCTTCTTCGATGATGTGATGGTGATGGCTGAGGATGAGAAGGTGCGTGCCAATCGTCTGGCACTGCTGGCGCGACTGCGGAACCTCTTCCTGCGCCTGGCGGACATTTCGCGGCTGTAGATAGCGAATTATTATGCAAGAGGCGCGTTATCTCGAACCGTGTGATGAAAACGACTACCAACTTGATCACATCCGGCTGCTCAGTAATAGCCTTGTCCACTGGAGTGGTTGCGGGTTGATGGATGACGAGCCCGATCCGGTCATCGCTGCCCGCAGGCTCTACTACGCCCCGTTCGCACTGCTCTCGCACGGCACTGAAGCTGACCCGATCATCAATTACGCCAACCATACAGCGCAGCAGCTGTTCGAAATGGGGTGGGATGAGTTCACGAAACTTCCATCAAGACTTTCGGCCGAGGCGGTGGTTCAGCAGGAGCGCAATGCCCTGCTCAAACGGGTAAGTGACAACGGATATATCGACGACTACTCAGGCATTCGCATCGCCAAGAGTGGCAGGCGTTTCAAGATCGAAGACGCCACGGTTTGGAACCTGAGCGATCCGCAGGGCAAATATTGCGGCCAGGCCGCTATGTTCAGTATCTGGCATCTTTTGAGGTGAACAGTTTAAGCAGCGAGTCACTGAAGCAGAAATAACCGGTTGTTTGCAAAGCGTGCTATAATCAAGATGTGGAGCATGAACTGAATGGCAATAATTCGCACCTCGGCAGAAGGTTTCTGGCAGGTGCATTGATCTGGAGCGTGCTGATCGCAGCTGCGCTCTACTGGAACTACTACCAGACAACTCAGCAAACCATTAACCTGGCAAAAAACGAAGCACAGGCCCACTTTAATAAAGATAAAGCATTCAGATTCTGGGCCGCATCGCACGGCGGCGTCTATGTGCCGGTGACCGACCGCACCCCGCCCAACCCCCGACTGGCCCATATTCCCGAACGCGATATTACTACGCCAGCGGGCAAGAAGCTGACCCTGATGAATCCGGCCTACATGCTGCGCACGATGATGCAGCAGTATGAAGAGCTGTATGGCGTGAAGGGGAAGATCACCACTTTTCCGGATAAGCTCTTTTATCAGGGAAACATGCCTGATGTCTGGGAGCTGGCCGCACTGAACCGTTTCAGGCAGGGCAGCAGAGAGGCTTTGGAGATTTCCAACATTGATGGCGTACCCTATATGCGTCTCATGCAGCCGAGATGTTTATGAACCAGAGCTGCATGAAGTGCCACGGCTATCAGGGTTACACGGACGGAGATCTAAGAGGGGGTGTGGGTGTCTCCGTTTCCATGCAGCCCTATCTGGATGCAGAGCAGAAGGAGTTGCAAACGCAGTGGATTACCTATGTTCTTATCTGGCTGACTGGCCTGGCGGCACTTGGTTATTTCTACGTCCGGGCCAAAATAAGTGCACATAGACTGCAAGTGATACAGCAGCAGTTTGCGCAGAATCAGAAGACGGAGGCAGTCAGCACGCTGGTTACAGGCCTCGGTCGCGATTTCAACGATATACTGGCGAGCATGACCAGTAACCTGTATCTGCTCAAGAGTAACCTGAAGGAGAACCTTGAAGCTGAACAAAAGCTTCTCAGTATTGAAACGCTTACCTATCGTGCGGGAGCGCTGATTAACAGCTTGCTGGCATTTGCCAGCAGGGAGAGCGGTGATATGCAGCCCATGCTGTTTTCATCACTCGTCAATGATACAGTCAAAATCATCCGGCCTTCGCTGCCGGAAAACATCAGGATCAATCAGGAAATCTGTTCCGAGCCGCTGCAGATCAGGGGCAGCGCTATCCATCTTAAACAGGCAGTGCAGAACCTGATCAACAATGCTCAAGAAGCAGTTGAGGGTGTCTCTGATCCAAAGGTCGCTATCAGGCTTGAGTCGTTCTTCGCAGATGGTGCATTTATCCATAGCCATGCAGTTAACAGAAGTGGCAACTATGCCCATCTCGTTATTGAGGACAATGGACGTGGTGTTCCGGAACATCAGATCGCGCATCTTTTTGAACCGTTCTTTACCACCAAGAGGGAGGGCAAGGGGGCAGGACTCGGACTGGCAGTAGTATATGGCACGATTAATGCCCATGGCGGTTTTGTAGAGGTGGAGAGTGTCGAAGGAGAAGGTTCAAGCTTCCACATCTATCTGCCGTTACTGGAGGGTAAAGGGGACGTCTCTGCACCTAAGGCAGGAGAAGATGAGTAAAAATGGCGCGCGGTACAGGAGTCGAACCTGTGACCTTCGGCTTCGGAGGCCGACACTCTATCCAGCTGAGCTAACCGCGCATCGTGAATAAAAACGAAAAGCCGGCGCACAATACTGGCTTCCTCATTAAAAAGCCAATCGCTTCAGCCTGTAGCCAACATAAGTCGACACAGTAAGCGGCTTATGGTTAAACTATACCATGCAGTTTTCTTCCCCGAAGGTTTTCGATCATGCCTGAACTGAAGGTTTCCATTGATCAAAACGAACAATGCATCCCCTATGAGGGCGGGGATATATCGCGTTCACTCAAAGATATTCTTGATGCCGAGGGCATAACCCTGCCAAGTGATTGCGGTGGCGTCGGAAAATGCGGCCTCTGCCTTGTGCATATCGAGGCGGGTGAGTGCACGCCGCTCTCTGCCTCAGAGAAAACCACACTCAGTGGTGATGAACTCAACCGGGGCTGCAGGCTGGCGTGTCAGGCTAAACCACTTGGGGATATGAGTTTGAGCATCCTCAAGGCGGATAACCCGGCGGCCTGGTCTGAGCTCGAAGCAGATGGCGTCACTGGTAATGCATCAGCCTCGAATAAACTTGGATTAGCAATTGATCTCGGCACCACTCAGATCAGGGCCACGCTCTGGAACCTCGACAGCAAAGTCCGTATCGATGGCATTACATCACTTAATCCACAGGCGAAATTTGGAGCCGATGTTCTGACCCGTCTTGCCGCAGCCAAAGCTTCAAAATTAGATGCTGATCAACTCTCACTACTTGCCAGCAGTGCGGTTGGCGAAGCGGCGCGCATCCTTGTCTCCCGCCATGGGCTGGTTACGACAGCGATCAGATCAATATCTGTTGTGGCCAACACCGCCATGCTGGCGCTGCTTGCCGGCAAGCATTATGAGAACCTTCTCGAGATTGAGCAGTGGCAGAAACCGGTGGATTGCGTGCCGGAGAGCATTTATGCGTGGCAACAGGCATGGGGAGTTGCTACCGATGCGCAGATCAACCTGGTGCAACCGCTGGCGGGGTTTGTCGGCTCAGATCTTCTGGCAGGTGTGCTCTCCACCAACCTGACCGGCAGTGAAGATGCTGCACTGCTGGTCGATTTCGGCACTAACTCCGAGGTTGCCCTCTGGGACGGACAATCGCTGTGGGTCACATCGGTACCGGGAGGCCCAGCCTTTGAAGGCAGTGGCCTGAGTTGCGGGGTGCCTATGATGGAAGGGGCGATCTACAAAATAAGCGGGCATGGGGCAGATGATTCCCTTGAACTGTATGTGATTGGTGGTGCTCAAGCCAAGGGGGTATGCGGTTCAGGACTCGTTGATGCCATCGCCTGCCTGCTGAGCATTAAAGCACTCAACCCGATTGGTAGGCTTGCCGAGCCCTATGCTAAAGCGGGCTTCCCGCTGGATGAGACAAGCTCCATTCGCATAAGAAACCACGATATCGACCTGTTTCAGCGCGCCAAAGGGGCTACGGGTGCGGCCATTGTCTATCTTCTGGAGCAGGCTGGCCTGAAGCAGGCTGCGCTAAAAAGGGTCTGTGTTACCGGTGCATTCGGCAGTGGACTTGATTGCCGGAACGCTTCACAGATCGGCCTGATTCCGGATGTGGATAGTGAGATCATCGAACTATACAGCGACAGTGCGCTGGCCGGATGCGAGGTGCTGCTGGTCAGCGCAGGTGGCCAGCAGCGGCTTTCCTCTTTAAGGGAGAAGGCCAGGCTGATTAACATGTCGCTGGCACCTGAGTTCGACATGCTTTTTGTCGACAACCTCTTTCTCAAGCCACTGCCAAAAAGCGGCAGCTCCACCACTTCTATGCTAGAATAATAGAGTCAGGAGTTATGAATCTGAACCTGTAATGGGGGTAGCCATGCAGACAGAGATTATCAAAGCATATAACGAAGCGGTCTACGACACCGATCGAGATAGAGCTATGGAGGTTATTCACGCCGCTCTTAAGCAAGGTGTAACCCCTGAAGAGATTGTATTTGATGTGGTTATTCCCGCCATGGAATCGATGATGCAAGCCATCAGTGAAGATTTCGATGCCAATCTCGCCCAGCATTTCATGGCTGCCCAGATCGCATCCCAGGTCACCGAAGAGATGATTGCCCAATTCAAAACACCGCCGGAATCACTCGGCACCATTGTCATCGGCACCTCGGTTGGAGATATGCATACACTCGGTAAACGCATCGTCTCTGGTTGCCTGCGCTCGATGATGATCGATGTGGTTGACCTAGGGGTCAATATTAAACCTGAGGCCTTCGTCGACAAAGCTGTTGAGATCGACTCTCCGGTTATCGCCATATCTTCAATGATGATGCATACGGCAACCAGCGAGAACGGCTGCCAACGTGTTCGTGAAATTCTCAAGGAGCGCGGTCTTGAAGATAAGATCAAGATTGTCGTCGGAGGTGCTCCCTACCGCTGGGACAATGAACTCTATAAAACCGTGGGTGCCGATGCCTGGGCCGATAACGGCATCACGGCGGGCGAGGTGATCAAAAAAATCGTTATGGAGGCCAAGTCATGATTACAGGTATGGACAGGCTGGTCGCAGCCATTAACGGTGAAAAATCCGATCGCATTCCGGTCTTCTGCAACCTGCTCGATCAGGGCGCTGCCGAGCTCGGTATCTCCTCGCTCGAAGAGTATTACTCAAATGGTGAACATGTGGCCGAAGCGCAGCTGAAGATGCGCGAGAAGTATGGCCACGATAATGTCTGGAGCCTCTTTTATGTTGGCAAGGAGGCCGAACTGCTCGGTTGCGAGAAGATCATCTTCTCCAAAAGCGGGCCACCCAATGTCGAGGATTATGTCATTAAATCCTACGATGATATCGTTAATCTCGAGATTCCTGATGATATCTCCACCCATCCTGGATTTGAGGAGAACCTCAAATGCCTCAATATCCTTAAGCGCGAGGTGGGCGGCACACAGCCGATCTGTGCTTATCTCACTGCTGGTATCACCCTGCCCGCGATCCTGATGGGCATGGACAAGTGGCTGGAGTTGCTGCTGATGGGGCCGACCGATATCCGTGACCTGCTGATTGAGAAGTGTTCGGATTTCTTCCAGAGGGAGGCTGCCGCTTTCCGCAAGGCTGGTGCCGATGTGCTGGTCTATTCGCAGCCCTTCGGCTCTACCGACATTATGCCGATGCGGTTGATCAAGGAGCTGACACTGCCATCGATAAAGAGGGATCTGGAGCCGGGCGGCATGGATGGAATGGTCTACTACTGCGGCAGCTCTCCATTTAACAACGTCATCGACATGATGATTGAGAAGTTCGGCTTCGGCGTTTTCTACCTCAGCCCCAAGGATGATATTGCTGAGGCCAAGAAGATCATCAACGGCCGCGCACTCACCTGTGGCGTGATCAACGATATCAAGCTGGTCAGCTGGAGCCGCGAGGAGATCAGAGCCGAGGTTAAACGCATGCTGGATGCCGGCATGCCGGGCGGGAAATTCCTCTTTGGCACACTGGTGATGCCATATGATATTCCGGAGAAAAATATCAGGGCCATGCTGGAAGCTGCCTATGAATACGGCAGCTACTGAGCCTGACAGCCTGCTGCTCATCGGCTGCGGTATACTGCAGAGGGAGATCCGTTATCTGATTGAAAGGAATCAGTGGCCGCTGGACACCTCGTTCATGCGCTCCGCCCTGCATAATAATATAGGCAAGCTGGAGAAGGGGTTAAGAGGATCGCTGGCCAAGCGAGCGGACCGGGAGACCATCGTCTTTTACGGCTGTTGCCATCCGAATATCGATCATATTGTTGCCGAAGGTCACTCTTTACGCACACCCGGCCAGAATTGCGTGGACATCTTGCTTGGACGTGAGTTGTTTGACCGGGAGTTGGCCAATGGCGCGTTTTTCCTGCTGGAGGAGTGGGCTCAGCGCTGGAGTCCGATCACCGAAGAGGTGTTTGGCAAAAACCCTGTTGTGATTCGCAGCGTATTCCATGAGGCACATCAATATATTCTGGCAATTCGTACACCCTGTTCCAGCGATTTTAGTTCAGAAGCTGAAGAGGTAGCCCGCATTGTGGATTTGCCATTGCGCTGGATGGATGTGGGGCTGGAGCATCTCCAATCCGTGCTTGAGGAAACCATGCAGCGGAAGCTGAAGGAACGCGATGAGTGAACAGGAAAAACAGCTGAGCGCTCAGGAGGTGGAGCAGCTGCAAGCGCGGGCCAAGAAGCTGGCGATGGAGAAATCCTATTTTCAGCTGGTGATGCAGATGATCACCCGCATCAGCGAAACACCGGGGCTTGAAAATGTCATCGACAGCATGCTCTTAAACACCATGAACGTTCTCGGTGGCAGCAATCTACAGCTCTACTACAAAATTGATGAGCAACTCTACTATGCAGATGTTATGGGGAAGAAAAAGCAGCTGGTGGGGTATCCTGATGAAGTGATCGCCCGAGTATACAAGACCGGACGGGAGGAGGAGATTGAGGGAGGTTTTGAGGATACCCAGTTGAAAACCGCCGAATTCACCAAGGCCTATACCTGGGTCTATCCGCTCAAGATCAGCAGCGAGGTGATTGCTGTCTTCAGGATGAAGAACCTGCATATCGATATGCGCCAGCTATATGAGCAGCTGCCCGCGTTCTTCAACTTTGCCGCCCTGGTGCTGAAAAACGAGATCCTCGGCCAGTCAAGGTTGCAGAAGATAAACCTCCAGCTTGAAGCCGAGGTTGCAACGCGTAAACAGACCGAAAAGGAGCTTCGCATTGCCAAAGACCATCTTGAGGCGGCGGTGGAGGAGCGTACTGCTGAGCTTAGAGAAAAGTCAGAGGAGCTCGACCTCTTCTTTACCTCAACACTGGATCTGCTCTGCATCGCAGATACAGATGGGTACTTCAGGAAGCTAAATCCGGAATGGGAGAAGGCACTTGGTTATCCATTAGATGAGCTTATAGGACGAAGGTTTCTCGACCTGATTCACCCCGATGATTTGGAGAGTACGCTGCAGGCGATTGCTGCCCTGTCTGATCAGAACCCATTGTTGAATTTTACCAATAGATATCTTCACAAGGATGGAACCTATCGCTGGCTTGAATGGCGTTCGTATCCGGTAGCTTCAACGATATATGCATCTGCACGTGATATTACTGAGCGCATGAAGATGGAGGCCGAGCTGGCTGAGCGCTCTGCGGAGCTGAAAGAGATCAATATGCAGCTTTCCCACGAGCTTGAGGAGCGCAAGGCATTCATTGAGAAGTTGGCGCAGAGTGAGAAGGAGTATTACGCACTGGTCCATCAGCTGCAGGTGGCTGTGGTCGTTCATGACCCTGACTCCTCCATTCACATCTACAACGATCTTGCCTGTGAGCTTCTCGGGCTGACCCCCGAGCAGCTGGAGGGAAAAACCGCCTACGACCCGGAGTGGCACTTCTTCGATGAGCAGGGCACCCCTCTCAAGCCTGATCAATACCCGGTTAACCGCGCCCTTGTCTCCAAAGAGGCGGTTCGCGATTTGGTTGTCGGCGTTCAACGCCCGGCCAGTAACGATCAGATCTGGGTGCTGTCCCATGCCAACCCGATCATGAGCAGTGGCGGTGAAATTGTGCAGGTGGTGGTTACCTTTATTGATATTACCGATAAAGTGAAATCAGAAGAGGAGATCAGGCGCTTTAACACCGAGCTGGAGCAGTTGGTGGAGGAGCGCACGGAAAAACTGACCGAAACCAACAAACGACTTGAAGGCTTTAACGAGATTATGGCTGAACGCGAGATGCGGGTGGTCGAGATCAAGCAGGAGGTGAACCTGCTGAGTCAGCAACTGGGTCGCGAAATGCCCTACAAGGAGATATGGAATGCGCTTCAGGAGAAATGAAACCACATTAAATAATCGTAGCTGGCTGGGCATACTTATGCTGCTGGCCTGCGCCCCGCTGCTGCAGGGCTGCTCGGAAAAAGAGGAGATGACTATCGACAGGGTGCGGCTAGGTCTGGCACTGCAGCCCTCAAGCACCCTGGCACTGATTGCCAGCGAGAAGGGCTACTTCAGGCAGAATGGGCTGGATGTTGTACTGACCGATTTCCCCAGTGGTAAACGGGCGCTGGTCGAGGGGCTTTTGCCGGGCAATGTGGATATCGCCGTTGCTTCAGATGTACCGATTGCCGCAGCGGCACTGCGCGGTGAGAAGTTTAAGCTGGTTGCCTCCACGTTCACGGCCAGTAACGTGAATCGTGTCATTGCCCGCAGGGATGCAGGCATCGAAAAACCTGCCGATATCGCAGGCAAGCGGGTTGCCACCCAGAAGCATTCGGCGGTTCACTATTTCCTGCATCTTTTCCTGATGGAAAACAGAGTAAGCGAGTCCGATATCAAACTCTCCTTCACTAGGGCCGAGGAGCTTCCTCCGGCACTGGAGTGGGGCACCATTGATGCATTTTCCATGCGCGAGCCCTATATCAGCCAGGCTGCAGAGCTATTGCCGAACAACCATGTGATCTTTGCCGCCCCCGGCGTTTACAAGCAGTATGATGTTGTTGTCGCAAGCCCTGAAATACAGAAGCAGAGCCCGGTTGTCATTGAGAAGTTTTTGCGGGCGCTGCTGATGGCCGGGCGGTTTGTCGAAGAGCATGAACACGAGGCGCAGATTATCGTGGCTTACAAGCTCGGAACCTCGGTTGAAATGATTGCTTCGGGGTGGGGGGAGTACAGCTTCCAGCTTGGCATGGGACAGCCGCTGCTGTTGCTGCTTGAGGATATATCACGCTGGATGAAAGCGGAGGGGCAGATTACCCCCAACTTCCTCGAAATGATGGCATTTGACGGGCTGGAGAAGGTCAAGCCCCAGGCCATCACCGTATTCAGGTAGGATAATCCTTGAGCATCAGGCTTCGACTCCAACTGCTGATCGTACTGTTTATTACAGCGGGTATCACGGTGATTGGGCTGCAGGAGTGGGGCCACCTGACCATGGAAGAGGCGGTGAAAACGGAGCATGTCGTTGATGAGATTGAGCGCACAGCCTTCCAGCTCACCATGCTGGCAACCGATGTTGCAGCAAACCCTGACGAGCAGCGCCCCAGACAGCAGTGGAAAACCAAGTTCGAACAGCTTAAATCGATACTGAATGATCCGCGCATTCAGTCGAAACAGGGCGAGCTGGCGATCAGCCAGCTTCGCAGAGCCATGGCTGAGATGCAGGTGCAGATGCAGCGCATGCTCAACGCGACCGGAGAGAGGAGTGGAACAAAGTTTTTCCAGGAGCGGCTTGCCCGGGAGTTGCAGGCGACACAGCTGATGGGGCAGAGCACCATCGCCAACGCGACCAACCTGCGCAATATCCTTAATCGGGGCTATTCAGAGAAGCTGCATGAAATCCGAGCGACTACCCTCTACATTTCTTCGGCAGCCATACTTCTGCTCATTACGCTCGGTGGTATGGTGTTGTTCAGGATGGTGCGTGGGCTGGCTCTGCTGCAAACGGGCATCACGCAGTTCGCAGCAGGAGAGCTGAATGAACGGGTTCCCCTGAAATCGCGGGATGAACTGGGCGATATTGCCAGGAGCCTGAACAGCATGGCTTCAAACCTCACCGAATCGATGGCTTCCCGTGAACGGCTGGAGGGGATGGTGAAGGAGCGTACCGATGCGCTGCAGAAATCGCGGCTGGCGGCAATCAGTGTGATGGAGGATATCAACTTTCAGCGCCATCAGACCAACGAGGCGAAAAAGGCGCTGGAGAAGATAAATGTAGATTTGCAGAGTGAGATGAAGGTCAGAAAGGCAAAGGAGAGTGAGCTGCGCCGAAATGAGGCGCTGCTCAGGCAGGCCAAGTCCGGAGCCGAAAGTGCCAGCCGTTCCAAGAGTATTTTTTTGGCCAACATGAGCCATGAGCTGAGAACACCACTCAATGCCATCCTCGGCTTCTCCCAGCTGATGCAAATGGATCCGGAGATGTCGGAGGAGAGCCGGGCAAACCTGCAGACGATCAACCGCTCCGGCAGCCATCTTCTTACCTTGATCAATGATGTGCTCGATATGTCCAAGATTGAGGCGGGTAAGATTGACCTGCAGAACGACAGCTTCAACTTCGAGGAGCTGGTCCGTGAAGCGGTCGATATGATGCTGGTGCGCGCCAGCAGCAAAGGGGTTGAGCTGTTGATTGATCCCGAATCAACCTACCCGAAATTTATCTATGGCGATGCGGCGAAGATTCGCCAGATTCTGATCAACTTCCTCAGCAATGCTGTTAAGTTCACCGACGAAGGGCGTGTGAGCCTCCGCTTTACCTCAGAAGCTCCGAATGCGAAGGGCGAATTCATGCTGACAGGAGCAGTCACCGATACCGGTATCGGCATTGCACCTGAGGATATCAGCAAGGTGTTTGCACCGTTCGAGCAGGTGGTGCAGAAGGGTGAAGAGAAGATTGATCAGAAGGGTACCGGTCTGGGACTTGCCCTGTGCAAACAGTTTATTGAGATGATGGATGGTCATGTCGAAGTGCAGAGTCAACCGGGGGCGGGCTCCACCTTCACCTTCACCATTAGGGTGAAAGAGGCAACCTCTTCCGAGGTTTCAGAAGATGTTGCGATCCAGAAAAAAGGGGTTCCGACTGGGCTTGCTGCCGGCCAGAAGCCTGTGAAGATTCTTATTGCCGAGGATGACACGGCCAATGCGATTATTCTGGAGAGCGTGCTACGCAAATGTGGATTGCAGACGCTGGTTGTCGACAATGGCCAGAAGGCCGTTGAGCAGTTCAAAACATGGAAGCCTGACCTGATCTGCATGGACCGTCGTATGCCGGTTCTGGACGGATTGCAGGCCACCCGCCATATCAGGCAGGAGCCGGGAGGGGGGGGGGTGAAAATTGTTGCGGTCACCGCTGTGGCTTTCCGCGAAGAGCGCCAGCAGATGCTTGAGGCTGGATGTGACGACCTGGTGAAGAAACCCTACACCTTTGAAGAGATATTCCAGGCCATAGAGAGGAATCTGGAGATAGAGTTTGTCTATCCCGAGCATGATGAAGGCGGATCCGAGGAAGAATTCCAGCCGCTGAAGAACAGTGCACTGGAGGCTGCCATCAAGGAGCTGCCGCAGCCGCTGTTGGAGAAGGTTCGGCAGAGTGCACTGGAATTGGACATGGATGGTTTCGAAGCCGCCCTGCCCGAGGTGGAGAAGATCAATCCGAAACTGGCAGGGAGTTTGCGTCTTCTGCATAGCCAGCTCGATTATTCTGCTATACTTAAGGTATTGAAGGAAGGTTAGTTATGGTTGAAAACGATAGCCTATCGATAGCCTCGTCCGAGATTCTTGTCGTTGACGATACCCCGGCCAGCCTGAAGCTGATCACTGAGACGTTGAGGGGGGAAGGTTATCTGGTGCGCCCCGCCAACAGCGGCGAGCTGGCGCTGAGCTCGGCAACAGCCAAGCCGCCAGCGCTGATTCTTCTCGACATCCGCATGCCGGGCATGGACGGTTTTGAGGTGATTGGCAAACTGAAGGCGAATGAGATCACCCGCGATGTGCCGGTGATCTTCCTCAGTGCATCGGTCGAACTAGAGAGCCACCTCAAGGGTTTTGATCTCGGTGCTGTTGATTTCGTGACCAAACCGTTCCAGCGCCAGGAGCTGCTAGCGAGGGTGCGCACCCACCTTGAGCTCTATCAGCTGCGTACCCGCATGAAGCAACTGATAGATGAGCGCACCGCGGCGCTCGAAGAGAGCCAGACGCGCTTCCGCCGCCTAGTTGAGAGCCTGCGCAATGAATTCTTCCTCTTCGAGCGCGATGCCAAGGGCATGTTTACCTATGTCAGCCCATCAATCAGCAACCTGCTCGGTTACAGCCAGGAGGAGTTCAAAGCCCATTATGCCGAATACCTGAGCGACAACCCGATCAATCAAGAGGTGGAGAAAAGTACCCAACTGGCTATTTCAGGAGATCAACAGCCATCCTATCAGTTGGAGATTCTTGCCAAGGATGGCTCACGCCACTGGCTGGAGATCAACGAGTCTACGGTGATGAATGAAAATGGAGAGGTCATTTCGATAGAGGGGATCGCCCACGATATCACCGACAAAAAGGAGCTGGAGGAACAGTTCATGCAGGCGCAGAAGGTGGAGGCGCTGGGCACACTGGTCGGTGGCATGGCCCACGATTTTAATAACCTGCTGGCTGGTATTATGGGATCGCTCTATATCGCAAGGCGAAGAATCGAAAGGGAGCCTGAACAGGCGAAGGAGAAGATAGCGACGGCGGAAACCCTCGGTAATAAAGCCGCTGATATGATCAAGCAGCTGCTCACCTTTGCCCGCCACGGTGTTGTGGAGAAATCGGCCACGCCGATCAAGTCATTGTTCAAGGAGTCGTGCAAGCTCATCGAACCGGGTGTGCCGGCCAATGTCATATTTAAGTCCAGTTACGATGAGGCTGAAATGCTGGTCATGGCCAGTCCCGCCCAGCTGCAGCAGGTGCTGATGAATCTGGTGAATAACGCCCGCGACGCCACGATCGATGCGAAAAATCCCGAAATCACCCTTAGCCTGAAGCCCTATGATGCGGATCAGGCATTCAGGGAGAAGTACCCGGACATTACGGCGCGAGAATTTGCGCTAATCGAGGTGAAGGATAACGGCTGCGGTATTAGCGGTGAGAATTTGGATAAGCTGTTCCTGCCCTTCTTTACCACCAAGGATCCGGGCAAGGGGACAGGACTCGGGCTGGCCATGGTTTACGGCACTATCAGTGATCACGGAGGTGTGATTGAGGTAACAAGCAGAGTGGGTGAGGGATCCACCTTCCAGCTCTTCCTTCCGCAGGAAAAGGTGGAAGAGGAGAGTTTGGGAGCAGAAGCTGAAGAGCTGCGCGCCGCTGGTGGAGAGACCATTCTGCTGGCTGATGATGATGAGGTGCTGCTGCTCGCCTACTCCGATATTCTCGAGAGTCTCGGCTATCATGTAATCACGGCAACTAACGGTATGGAGGCGCTGAAAACCTATACGGCCAATGTTGATGGCATTGATCTGGTTATTCTTGATGTGGTGATGCCGGAGATGGGCGGCGTGGATACGGCCCACGATATTCGCAAGATCAGCCCCGCTCAGAAGGTGGTTTTCTCCACCGGTTACGATCTGAATCAGGATATGGTTAAACACCTCACGGAGCAGAAAGAGGTTATTATCAGCAAGCCGTGGGCCGTTGCGATAGCCAGTAAAATTATTCGCGAGCAGCTCACTTCGTCATAACCCTGAGCTTCCCCATCTGCCGCTTTTCCTTATTATAGCAAAATGGCTGACCTGAAAATCATTCGACTGGCGATTGACGGCATGAACTGTGCCGGCTGCGTGGCCAAGGTTGAGGCGGCGCTGAACAGCGTACCCGGTGTCTCGCATGCCAGCGTGAACCTGGCCCAGCGCAGCGGTCTGGTTGAAGGGGAAGTTCAGGCTGTCGATCTGATTGCGGCGATTGTTGCAACAGGACGCAGTGCCACCGAGATTCACTCTGCAGCCGATGAAACGGCGCGGGAAGCCGCCGAACAGTTGCGTTTCAAGCAGCTGCTCAGGCAGTTCATGGTTGCCGCAGCAGTCGGGGCTCCGCTGTTAATCGCCGGCATGGCCGGTTGGCTGCCGCAACTCTCCACCGCATCGAACAACATCTTCTGGGTTGTGCTTGGTCTGGTTACGCTTGCCGTGATGGTCTATTCAGGCCGCCATTTCTATCTCGGTGCAATGCGGGGGTTCCGTCACCTGCAGTTCGATATGGATACGCTGATTGCCACGGGTACCGGCTCGGCATGGCTCTATTCGATGGTCATTACCCTTTGGCCAGCTTCCGTGCCTGAGATGGGGCGGCACATCTATTTCGAGGCGGCATTGATCATCATCGCATTGATTAATCTCGGGCAGGCGCTGGAGATGCGGGCACGCGGTAAAACATCGGAGGCGATCAGGAGGCTGATGGGGTTGACCCCTAAAACAGCCCGCATTGTGCGCGATGGTGAAGACGTGGATATCCCGATCGAAGAGGTGGCTATCGGCGATATCCTTCGGGTGCGCCCCGGTGAAAGGATTCCGGTCGATGGAACAGTAAGCGAAGGGCATTCACTGGTGGATGAGTCGATGCTGACGGGTGAGCCGATGCCGCTGGAGAAGGTGGCTGGCGATGAGGTGATCGGCGGCACCATCAACGGGCGGGGAAGCTTTCTCTTCTCTGCCACCCGTGTAGGCGCAGATACCGTGCTGGCACAGATTGTGGCCATGGTACAGCAGGCACAGAGTTCCAAGCCGCGTATTGGCAGGGTGGTGGATCGGGTGGCTGCGGTGTTTGTCCCCACCATACTGGTCATTGCTGCCATCACCTTCCTGGTCTGGTTCTATGCCGGACCAGAGCCGCAGATCAGCTATGCACTGGTCACGGCGATGACGGTGCTGATTATCGCCTGTCCCTGTGCGCTGGGCCTGGCCACGCCGATGTCGATCATGGTGGGTGTCGGCAAAGCGGCTGAATACGGCGTATTGATCAAAAATGGAGAAGCACTGGAGCGGGCTGGGAAGCTGACGACCATCGTTCTGGATAAAACCGGCACACTGACCCTTGGAAAACCAACTGTTACCGATTGCATTGCGCTGGCTGGAGGTCGCCATGAGCTGCTCTACCTTGCAGCAAGCCTTGAGACGGGAAGCGAACATCCGCTGGCCGCTGCGATCATTGCTGCTGCAGCAGAACAGGGTCTTGAACGCGGTAGCTGTAAAGGGTTCAAAGCCCATGCGGGGCTTGGTCTGGAAGGGCGTGTGGATGGTCGTAATCTGCTGCTAGGCAACCTTCGGCTGATGGCAGCACACGGCGTCACCTTGAATGCTGAAGTCAACCAGCAGGTAAACGACCTTGCCGCTGAAGCGCGAACCCCGATGCTACTGGCGGAGGGTGGAAAGGTGCTCGGCATCCTTGCCGTATCCGACCCCATTCGTGAAGAGAGCAGGGACGCGGTGAGGCGACTGCATGATCAGGGGCTGCGTGTGGTGATGCTGACCGGCGATAGCCGCGAAACTGCAGCTGCCGTGGCAAAAGAGATTGGTGTTGATGATGTGATCGCAGAGGTGATGCCTGCGGACAAGGATGCGAAAATCGCTGAGCTGCAGCAGATGGGGGAGATCGTAGGCATGGTCGGTGACGGCATCAACGATGCTGCAGCCCTTGCACGTGCCGATGTCGGCTTTGCCATAGGAGCCGGTACCGACATTGCGATGGCCAGTGCGGATGTAACGCTGATGCGCTCCTCACCACTGGGTGTCATTACCGCTATTGAGGTCTCACGGGCGACGATGTCCAATATCCGACAGAACCTGTTCGGTGCCTTTATATACAACTCGCTGGGTGTTCCTGTAGCTGCGGGGATCCTTTTTCCATTTATCGGTCTGCTGCTTAATCCGATGATTGCCGGAGCTGCCATGGCTCTCTCATCATTCACTGTAGTGAGTAACGCCAATCGACTGCGCCTGTTCAGGCCTGAGTCATCTCACAACAGGGGTCAATGAGTTCCGGTTGTTGCGGCAAGCCCTTTTCTGGGCAGCAATAGCGCCAACGGAATGCCGATAAGAGCGATTCCCGCGCATATATAAAAGGCCATGGAGTACCCCATGCTAGCCGCAATCAGGCCGCAGCCCATGATGCCTACGGTGCTTCCCAGCCCGAATCCGGCCGCCGAAAACAGTCCTTGTGCAGCACCATGGCGGCTATCCGGAGCAATCCGTTTTACCCAGGCAATGGCAGAGACATGAAAGGCGGCAAAACTGGCGGCATGCAACAGTTGCATGCCGATCAAGAGCATCACATCGGTGGTTAAGCCCGTACCCAGCCAGCGCAGTGCAGCTAGGGCCAGACAGATGCTGAATACCAGTGCCGGCGCGACATTCTGCACCGACCTTGACCAGCGCCACATCAGAATAATCTCGGCAAGTACACCGATCACCCAGTAGAGCCCGATCTGCCAGCCGGAGAAACCGGCATCGACCAGGTAGAGGCTGAAAAAACCGTAATAGGCGCCGTGGGACACCTGCATGATAAAAGCGACGATCAGCAGCAGGTAGAAATCTCTGCAGAAAGGGGCGCGCCCGCTATCCGGCTCCTGAATCTGCTCCGCTCTGGGGAAACCCTGTGCGGCAAGGGCAAGCACAACCATCAATGCCGCAAGAAGATAGGGGAAGGTGGTGATATTCTCACCAGTCAGCCAGACACCACCAGCCAGCGAGGCGATGACAAAACCGATCGAACCCCAGACGCGCAAGCGACCGTAATCAGCCACATCTGACTCGGAGACTGAGACGGAGAGTCCATCCGTAAGCGGCAGTACCGCAGCCCAGAAAACGCCGAAAAGAAGCACGATTACAGCAAGCAGATAGATATTAAATGTAAAGGCGATTACAAGCGCGGCAAAGGCCGCCAGCCATGAAGCAATTACAATAAAGCGGTGGCCCTGATTATGCGGGGAGCGGTCCAGAAGGTGGCCGATCCAGGGTGGCGCCACTACCTTGGCCAGCGCCAGAAGCCCTGTCATAAAACCGATCAGCACAGCATCGAACCCGCGGCCATCGAGATAGACCGGGAAGAAGGGCAGCACCAGCCCCATCGCAGCAAAATAGGCCCCGTAAAAAAGACGTATGTGATTCAGAGAGGACTCTGTGACCATGATGTGACCGCTCAGCCCACTACGGCAACAGTGCTATGCATCCTAGGACGTGAACAGAAAGGCAATTACGGCAAACTTGGCATAGATCACTGAGATGCAGACCGAGGTCAGTGAGGTGAGAAGAGTCGAGTTCGCACCTTTGTTGGCAAAAAGAATCTTGGGCAGCAGAGATAGCCCCGCAAGAAAGCCCGCCACACCAAATATTGCGTTCAGCGCACCATTGCTCACATCAAGCTGCATCATGGCATCGTTCAGGTCATTAAATACGGAGCCGACCAGCAGTACGAATACCCCCCAGCACAGGTAAAGCACAACATATTCGAAGGGATGACAGCGAAGCCCGAATTTCCTGCCCAGCAGTATCAGAGGGATAGCGACAATGTTTACAACAATAGCGTAAGCGATCAGAGAATGAAGGTATGCGTCCATGGTCGCAGCCTATCGCAGGCGAAAATAAAATCACCTGCGTGCCTTCTGACTTGCGTGAATGTTGCACCTCGTACACCTTTACAGACCATGAAACTGTTATTGATCACTCTAAGCGGGGCTTGCCCCATATTTCCGGGAAACATGCAACATGGATGAGTGGTTCACTATTGTTGTCCGCCAGCTGATTCTCTACAGCCTGCCGGTTGTTATCTCATTAACACTGGTAACTATGATCGAGGCCCGCGTGAGCGGGAAAACGTCGCCGCATCCCTTTTTCGCCATCTCCTGGAAAGGTTGCTGGATACCTTTTTTTGCTGCCCTCTGTTTTCATCGCGGTGTTATCATCGCGCTACCGAACCCGCTCTCTTCAGGCATCAGGCCGGCGGTTGTACGTTTTTTCGTCCATGCCCTGCTGTGCATCATCGGCTTCTTCCTCTATGCATGGAGTCTGTCGCATCAGGCCCCATCAGGCCTGCCGCCACTGCACCACTGGTGGGCAAAAGTGCTGATGTACTTTAACCTCTGTATGGTCGCGCTGCATCTGTTGCCGTTACCGCTGCTGCTGGTCGGTGAGCTGTTTGCCAACAATGCGCTTCTGCGTGTACTGCCGCCAGAGAGGCGCAGAAGCCTGTCATGGATTGCCCTGAGCCTGTTTGTAGCCACGCCGTTGCTCGACCTGTCGCTCGGTGCAGTGGTCATCTACCCGGTTTACGAATGGCTGAGCAGTGCTGCAGTGCAACTTGCAGCATAGGGGGCTGATGAGTACGCCATGCGATCAGCTGTAACGATATGTTCAACATCGATGCTGCAATTGTTTAATGCCTGCTATCGAGCTTGCCTCAATTTCTGTTACTGTTGGGCTAATCACACCTTAAGGGTACTTGAGTCGCAATGGCATTGATGGAAAAATTTAATATGAAGGAGCTCCTTGAGCGCAGCTGGCTGCGTGAAAAGGAGACGGTGTACCTTGTTCTGCTTGCCGTGGTGGTCGGCGTGGTTTCCGGTTACGCCTCGCTGCTTCTGCGTTTTGCCATCGAATGGGTCAGCCTCTTCTGGACAGGTGAGCGCACCTGGTTGAAGGCGATGGAGACACTTCCCTGGTATATCTATCTGGTGGCACCGACCGTAGGTGGCCTTCTGGTGGGCTGGATCACTGTGCGTTACCTGCCCGGAGGCGAATTGCGCGGCGTATCGGGCGTGCTGGCCGATATGGTGGAACATAAAGCCCGCGTGCACCGTCATCAGATGGCGACTGAAACCTTCGGCTCTGCCATCGCTATCGGCAGTGGTGCTAGTCTGGGACGAGAAGGTCCAACCGTTGCACTCGGTGCATTGATCGCATCTGAAATTGGCCAGCGTGCGGGACTTTCCGAACAGCAGTTGCGCATCCTGATCGGCTGTGGCGTGGCTGCTGCCATTGCCGCCTCATTCAATACCCCGATTGCAGGTGTTCTTTTCGCGCTTGAAGTCATTCTTGCCGATTATGCCATCGCCACTTTCAGTCCAATCGTTATCGCGTCAGTTCTGGCTACGGCGATTGCCCGCTCCGAGGTGGGCAACTTCCCGGCTTTTACCGTTCCCGAATACCATCTGATCAGTGTATGGGAGATCCCGGCATATATGCTCATGGGTGTGCTCTGTGGCATCGTTGCCAGCGGCTTCATCAAATCGATGGCGCCTACACGTGCATGGCTTGCCCGCATACTTCCAAACCGAAGGTTAAGGCCTGCTGCTGTCGGTTTTGTCATTGGCCTGATGGGGCTGGCGATACCGCAGGTGATGTCGATTGGTTATGGCTTCGTGGAAGATATGATGCTGGAACGCATCAACCCGGAGCTGGTGGGCATTGTTCTGCCGTTAAGCGCTTTTCTGGCGATTGTTCTGATTGCTAAGATGATAGCGGTGGTGCTGAGTGCTGCGGGAGGTTTTCCCGGCGGTCTTTTTGGCCCGGCCCTTTTTCTGGGAGCCACAGTCGGAGCGCTGTTCGGCGATATCGCGCATGCCATCTCACCCTCCTACTCTGAAAGTTATGGTGCCTATGCGCTGGTGGCCTGCGGTGCCCTGACAGCTGCTGCCCTGCAGGCACCGCTGACGGTGATGCTGATCGTGTTTGAAATGACGGCTGACTATCACATTATGCTGCCATTGATGATCGCCTGCAGCGTGGCAACCATGGCGGCCCGCTCCTTTGGCCGTGCTTCGGTCTTTACCGAGTCGCTGGAAGAGCGCGGTATTGAAACACATTGGGGGCGAGAGCAGTCCTGGATGCGCTCTGTGCCCATCACCAGGATTCCCTGGCGCTCGATCCCGCGTGTCTCCGAACATGCCAAGCTGGAGGAGCTGAAGCAGGTCTATACCGGTTCAGGCAAGGGCTGTGTGCAGGTGGTCGATGATGATGGCGATATGGTCGGCATTGTTACCTTTGGCGATCTGCAGGAGTGGCTGATAGATCCTGCGCTGGATCAGGTTGTAGTTGCAAGTGAGGTGGCCAACCGCAATGTACTTACCGTTCGTGAGTCGGACAGCCTGCTTGATGCCATCCATATCCTTGATAGTGCTGAGTTCGAGCAGATGCCTGTCGTCTCTGATGACAATTCCCGTAAAGTGCTCGGGATACTGTCGCGAAATGCGATCTTCTCCACCTATCACAAGCTGATCGTCAAACATGGCGAGCGTGACCATGAGTGAGTTGAACAACGCCCAGCAGCAGGCGGTTGAGTCTGGCGATGGCCCTCAGCTGATCTTGGCTGGAGCAGGGTCCGGTAAAACGCGCACCATCGTACACCGCATCGGTCACCTGATTGCAGAGCGCGGTATTGCACCACACAGGATTCTCGCCGTCACCTTCACCAACAAGGCCGCTGCAGAACTCAAGGCACGCCTTTCCATGCTGATCGGTGATGATGGTGGTGGCGTCACATCAGGTACCTTTCATGCGCTCTCCCTCCGGTTTTTGCGCCGCTATGCCGATGCACTTGGATTTCCCCGCTCTTTTCAGGTGATTGATTCCGATGATCAGAAGGCACTGGTTAAGCGACTGCTGAAATCACGCAATATCGCCACTGATCGTCTGCATCCGAATTACCTGATCGGCTGGATCGAACACTGTAAACATGCAGGCCTGACACCTGCACAGGCACCTGAACATGGCTGGAACGGCATCGATATGCGCGAGCTTTACGGCGAATACCAAGCGCAGTTGAAGCAGCACGAGCGCATGGACTTCTCCGACCTGATTCTCAATGTCGTGCTGCTGATGCGCGATTTTAAGGATATCGCCGAAGCACTGAGAAGCCGTTTTGATTGTGTGCTGGTCGACGAGTATCAGGATACCAATCCGATCCAGCATGAGTGGCTGATGCTGCTCTGTGCGGGCCATCGCAACCTGACCGTTGTTGGTGATGATGATCAGAGTATTTATGGCTGGCGTGGTGCCGATGTCTCCCACATTCTCGATTTCGAACGCCACTGGAGCGGCGCAGGCCTGCACCGGCTGGAGGAGAACTACCGCTCCACCGCAGCTATTCTGGAGCTGGCCAATGCGGTGATCCGGGAAAATGAAGACCGCCATGAAAAGGTGTTGAAAGCAACACATGAACAGGGGGAAACACCCCACTGGAAGGTCTGCAACGACGATTACGATGAGGCGCGCCGCATCGCAGCTCAGCTTGAGGGCTGGCGGAGCAGGGGGTATCCATGGAGCGAGATGGCGATTCTCTTCCGCTCCAATCGCCAGTCGCTGGTGCTGGAGCAGGTGCTGCGCGAGTCGCAGGTGCCCTACCGTATGATCGGTGGTGTCGGTTTCTTCGAGCGTATGGAGATCAAGGATGCACTGGCTTACTGGTCGCTGCTTAACGGCTGTGGCGATGCGCTGCAGCTGCTGCGTGTCTGTAACAGGCCAAAAAGAGGGCTCGGGCTCAAAGGGCAGGAGCAGCTGATGGAGCAACTCGCTGCTTCAGGACTGAGGGCATGTGAGTGGCTGGGGCTGATTGCAACAGGGAGCGCGGAAGGGGCGGCAAAGAAGGTTGCCCCCATGGCTCTGCTGATACAGAGCTTGCAGGGTGACCTGGATGAGATGCCTGATCGCGGTCTGAGGATCATACTGGATGAGAGCGGTTACCTGAAAAGCATCGAAGCACTGGGAGAGATCGAAGCGGCCTCGCGTCTGGAGAATATCAGGACTCTGCAGGAGTATATCGAAATGTCGATGGCGCAGGGATTGACGCCGGTGGAGTTCATGGATCGGGCCGCGCTGCTGCAGAACAGCGAAGAGATGCAGCGTAACGATGATCGTGATGATGAACCTGAAGCGATTTCGATGATGAGTCTGCACCGTGCCAAGGGGCTGGAGTTTGACTGCGTGGTTCTTCCCGGTGTTGAAGAGGGGCAACTGCCGCATCAGCGGGCCCTAGATGAGGGTATGAATGGCATTTCTGAGGAACGCAGACTTCTTTATGTCGGCATCACCCGCGCACGCAAACACCTGCTGCTGACGTCAGCCCGGCTGCGTCGCATGTTCGGAGAGTCGCACTACCCGCTTCCCAGCCGTTTCATCAAGAAAATATCCCCCGAGCTTCTCGCTCAGGAGGGGGCAACAGCTCCTTCGGCGATTGGTATGAGTCAATCCACTTCGATATCCATTGGCAGCAACGTTGCCCACCCGAGCTTCGGCGAGGGGGTTATCCTCTCACTGGAAGGGTCCGGTGACGCATCACGTGTTACTGTTCAGTTCAAACGGGCCGGAATCAAAAGACTGATGCTGAAGTATGCTGCTTTACAGATGATTTAATAAAAGAAGGGAGAACAGCATGAGCCTGAAAATCTACCATAACCCGCGATGCAGCAAGTCGAGGCAAACCCTTGCCCTGATCAGAGAGGAGGGTCTCGAACCGGAGATTATCGAGTATCTTATAACACCTCCAAGCGAAGCTGAATTGGATCACATCCTGACCATGCTGGATATCGAGCCGCTTGCGCTGATGCGTACCGGGGAGGCTGAATTCAAGGAGCAGATCAAAGGCAAAGAGCTCAACCGTGCCCAGACGATCGCTTTGATGGTCTCTTATCCTAAGGTGATTGAGCGACCGATTGTCGTTAATGGGGGGAAGGCAGCAGTTGGCAGGCCACCTGAGAGCGTGTTAGATATTCTATAAAGTAGATGGCACAAAAAAAGGCCCGGGCAATAATCCGGGCCTTATTTCATCTTAAGTTGATCAAGCGACGCCGATCGCTTCTCTCCATGCCAGAATCAGACGGAACTCATCATTGTCCAGGTCAACAGTGAGATCGCGTTTGATTTCAGTTAGCGATGCATAGGGATCAGCATCATCCAGCTCTGCCATGATCGTATCGAAATCCTTTCCGATAAAGCCAGGTACATCGATATACTGACCTGCACGGATGATGGCGACATAGTGTTTAAGCACCGTCGCTCTACTGACGCCTTGCTCGGCGGCAATTTCATCGATCGACATGCCTCCTTTGCGTTGCAGGGAGAGGGTATAGGTCTGCGTCTCAGTCAACCCGGGGCCCTTGGCAATAAGCTTGGGAATATCCTTGCCGCCGACAGTTTCAGATGCGCTGTCCGATTTTTCAAGATGCACACCTATCACCTTGATGAACGCCTCACCATATGCCTCCAGCTTATGCTGGCCGACACCGGAGATCGTGCGCAGGGCATCAACAGTGGTCGGTTTGCGTTGAGCCATCTCGGTTAGTGTGACATCACTGAACACCACGTGCGGTGGCACATCCTCGTCTTCGGCAATCGTTTCTCTCAGTTTGACCAGCTTCTTGAACAGAGGCTCATCACGAGCTGTGCCCAGGCGTTTGAACTGGCGCTTAATGCCCGGCTGATACTTGGCCAGGATAATCGGGTCACCGATGCCGATGTGGTCTGCTTTTTTGGTGGCCAGCATCGCGGCACGCTTGGAAACATCCTGGATGAAATAGCCGTGATGGACGAGCTGGCGGAGAATCGAGGTCCACTCATCGGCGTTCAGATCTGCACCTGTTCCATGGCTCTTAAGCTTATCATGTTTGTTCTCACGGATGCGGGCATTGGTGGAGCCGCGCAGTACATCGACAATATATCCCATGCCGAAGTGGCCCTTCAATTCACGTACGCAATCCAGTACTGCCTGGGCAAACTCTGTTGCATCATAGGTGGCCGGCGGATCAAGGCAGATATCGCAGTTGCCGCATGGCTCGTCCAGAGCTTCACCAAAGTAACCGAGCAGAACACGGCGACGACAGGTCAGCGCCTCGGAGAAGGCCACCATGCTGTTTAGCTTGTGCACCTCAACACGGCGCTGGTCGATGTTTTCAACGTTCTCGATCAGACGACGCACAAGGTTTACATCACCAGAGCCATAAAGCATCAATGCTTCGGACTCCAGTCCATCACGGCCGGCACGACCGGTTTCCTGATAGTAGGACTCGATGCTTTTCGGCAGGTCATGATGGATTACGAAACGGACATTGGGTTTATCCACACCCATGCCGAATGCGATCGTCGCAACAATCACCTTAATGCGATCACGCAGGAAATCATCCTGTACCTTTTCACGCGAGCGCCCCGGAATGCCGGCATGGTAGGCGGCCGCACTGATGCCGTGGCGCTGCAGGTTTACAGCCAGATCTTCCACACGCTTGCGTGAGAGGCAGTAGATCACGCCCGATGCATTCGGCCAGCCCTCAAGGAACTGCAAAATTTGAGTCAGCGGCTGACGTTTCTCGGCCACCAGGTAGCGGATATTTGGTCGATCAAAGCTGGCAACAAAGCGCTGGGCCTTGGTAAGTTGCAGGCGTTCGCTGATATCTTCGCGCGTGTGTTCATCAGCAGTTGCTGTAAGCGCCAGCATTGGTACATCCGGGAAGACTTCACGAAGTTCGCCCAAACGCACATACTCAGGGCGGAAATCATGGCCCCATTGAGAAACACAGTGCGCCTCATCAACGGCGAACATGGAGATCTTAATTTTCTCCAGCTTCTGCAGGAAACTTTTTGAAAGCAGGCGTTCCGGCGCAACATAAAGCAGATCAAGATTACCGGACTCAAAACGTTCCAGAACATCCTTGGCATCAGCAGCCTTGAGAGACGAGTTGTAGTAAGCGGCCTTTACGCCACAGGCCGTGAGTGCATCCACCTGATCTTTCATCAATGAGATCAGTGGCGATACAACGATGCCTGTGCCTTCGCGCATAATGCCGGGAATCTGATAACAGAGAGATTTGCCGCCGCCTGTCGGCATGAGAACAAATGCATCCTTTCCGTCGAGCAGGCTGCAAATGATCTCCTCTTGCATCGGGCGAAACTCATCGTATCCGAAAATATCCTTGAGTAATTTATGAGCGTCTTCTTTTACCTTTTTTGTTGCCATTTCCTTCCTCTAACAGCCGACCAATAGCGGACTGAATATTCATATGCCGGAACTGATCTGTCCGGGCCTTATTTATCAATAAATGCGTTGATTTCAGAACCCATCCATGGGTGTAATGAAGATTACAACCGGCTTCTTACATCATTTCACCACAGATGTGGAAATCTGGCAAGCATTTTGATCATTTTTTCTCTCAGCATAGGGGGGGCGAGCCTCTCGCTGTATGGTGATTCGGCGTGGCGATTGGTCCGAACTTATTGCATGATTACACACATGAGTTCTTCGCCACTTAAGGGTAAACATATTCTGCTGACACGGGCGGAGCACCAGCTGGCCAGTCTGAGCCGGGAGGTCTGTTCGCGTGGTGCGGTTGCCATCGATTTTCCCTGCCTTGGGCTCGAGCTTCTATCACATGCGGTTGAGGAGGGTGCCAGATCACTGCAAGTGTGCAGTGATGTGCTCTTTACCAGCACCAATGGCGTACTCAGCCTCGACGCTTTCTGCAGAGAAAACAGCCAGGAGTTAAAGGCGCTCCTGACCGGCAAGCGCATCGCAGCAGTTGGTGAGCAGACGGCGGCCGCGCTCGCTGAGCTTGGCATCCATGTTGACATTGTTCCAGCTCTTGCCTCACAGGAAGGGCTGGTAAATGCTTATGCCACTCACGGTTTGCCGACACGCCTTCTCTTTTTTCGTGCCGAAGAGGGCAGCAACCGGCTAGCTGAGGCACTGCAGAAGCAGGGGATTTCGGTGGAAACCATTGCCGCCTATCGGACAGTTTGCCCGGCAAAGGATGCGACTGAGATCATTGCCATGCTTAAGGCAAGCCGTATCGACGCCGTGCTTTTGGGGAGTACAAAAGCAGTCCGCTTTTACCTGCAACGCATAGGCTCTATAGAGCTGGCTAACCTGCCTGCTGTTGTGGTGATCAGCGCTCAGATGGCAGAGGCAGCGGAAAAGCTCGGTCTGAGGGTGCAGGTTGTCGCAAAAAACGCTAGTTTTGAGTCCATGCTCGATACTCTGGCTGAGTATTTTGATGCTAATCGTTCCTGAAAGAGGGGTTTCCTGATGTCGTTTTCCGACCTTGTTATACGTCCACGCCGCCTGCGCAGAACAGCCACAATCCGGAAGATGGTGCGCGAGACAACACTCTCCGTAGATGATTTCATCTATCCGATTTTTGTCGATGAGACAATCGATTCACCGCGTGAAGTGGCAAGTATGCCGGGCGTGTCACGCATTCCACTCGCCATGGTTGGGGAGGTGGTTCAAAAGGTTGCTGCACTTGGCATACCCGGCATCATCCTGTTCGGTATCCCTGCAGAAAAAGATGCCGTTGGTTCAGGTGGCTGGGATGATCAGGGCATCGTGCAGAAAGCGATCCGTGCAGCTAAAGCGGCCAGCCCAGAAACCTGCGTTATTGCCGATACATGTTTCTGTGAATATACCGACCATGGCCATTGCGGCGTTTTGCACGGCGAGGATGTCGATAACGATGAAACGCTGGCCAATCTGCAGAAGGAGGCTGTCTCCTATGCTGAAGCTGGTGTCGATATCGTGGCCCCATCAGGCATGATGGACGGCATGATCTCTGCGATCCGTGAAGGACTGGATGAAGCCGGATTCAAGAATATTCCAATCATCTCCTATGCTGTGAAGTATGCTTCGGGCTATTTCGGCCCATTCCGCGATGCCGCTGACTCCACTCCAGCCTTCGGCGATCGTGCCACCTATCAGATGGATCCGGCCAACCGCCGCGAGGCGCTTAAAGAGGCGTGGCTGGATGTCGAAGAGGGGGCGGACATGCTGATGGTCAAGCCGGGTCTGGCCTACATGGATATTATCCGCGAAGTCAAAGATGCCACCAACCTGCCGATGGCGGTGTATAATGTTTCGGGCGAGTACGCGATGGTGAAAGCAGCTGCTGAAAAAGGGTGGATTGACGAAAAACGTGTCGTGCTGGAGACCATGCTCAGTTTCAAGAGAGCAGGAGCTGATTTGATTCTCTCCTATCATGCGCTGGACGTGGCGCGCTGGCTGAACGAAGACAAGGGATAACGGAGAGCAATAGCGTATGTCTGAAAAAAAGGACGAGAACAGGGGCGAAATCGAGAGTGCGAACGCTGCCTCCGCATCCCCGGAAAAAAAGGTAAAGTCGTCGAGCACCTCTTCCAAAGTTGTCGGCTT
The DNA here is from genome assembly GCF_002795805.1 of Mariprofundus aestuarium. Classification (NCBI taxonomy): domain Bacteria; kingdom Pseudomonadati; phylum Pseudomonadota; class Candidatius Mariprofundia; order Mariprofundales; family Mariprofundaceae; genus Mariprofundus; species Mariprofundus aestuarium. Next base: position 231,276 of record NZ_CP018799.1, read on the forward strand.
TTTTCTGCTGGTATTTGTCATTATTGGCGGTGGACTGGCCGCCAATGGCCAGCTCATGCCTTTGCTGGACTCCATCAAAGCAACAGTTGAGTCGCAACTGGCTATTGAAAGCGACGTGACACCTTCGCAGCCAGAAGTGGCTTTGGATGAACCTGAGGTAAAACCTCTCTATAAGCAGGCCCCCAAGCAGGTAAAGCCAGAGCCTGTTGATACTGTTGAAAGCAATCATGTTGCAGCCTCCGCAGAGGCCGAGGCGTTGCTCTCTACCATCGATCAGTTGCGCTCGGAACTTCAGAGTATGGAGGCATCGCAGAAGTCGCTTAGAAGCGGTTTGCTTGAGCAGCAGCGGATGAACCTGCAGGTGCGCCTGCGCTGGATTACCGACCCGGCAAGCCGTGCAGCTCAGATTCAACTTGCCTGGGAGGAGATCTCGCTGCTTCCCGGTTTGAGTGATGCAGAGCGACAAAAGGCAGAGGCGATGCATGCGCTGGCCCGCAGCAATGTACAGAAGTTGCACCAATGGCAGGCCTCGCTGAACAAGTGGGCGGATGCCCTCTCGACCCCGGTGCATGCCGATGTTATGCCCAAACCCGAGCATCCGTGGCTTGCTTGGATCGTGGGGCAGTTCCACCTCCGCCAGGCTCCGAGTGAGGAGGCGCGCCGATTAAGTTCGCTTCGTGAGCGCTTGCTGCATGTGTCGCGGGCCCTGATGCTGGAGAACTGGCCGACTGATGGCGAATGGCAGCGCCTGCATGCTGAGCTTTTGCTGCATGCACAGGAGATGAAGGCTGACAGTAGTGAATCAGCTATTGATCTTGAACTTCCGGATGACTTCTCGGCCATTCAGGAAGATATGAAAACATTGCGCGACTCTGCCCGATTGTGGACGCAGAGCCGCAAGGGGGAGTTTTAATGCGCCTCATTTTCCTTCTCATTATCGCACTGGCTACTGCCGGAGCCCTGATAGCATTCCCCGATATTGCCGATCAGCACCTTCGACTTGAGGCTTTTGGGTGGATTTTCGAAACCCGTCAGGGGTCATTCCTTATTGCGCTGTTTGCGCTTCTAATGCTGCTCTGGCTGTTGCGCTCGATTGTGCGGGCGATCTTCTCCGGCCCTGGCACAGTCTGGCGCTCGGTTCGCATGGGTAGCCGTAAGCGGCGAGAAAAGAGATTGCGTGATGGTCTTGCCCAATGGCTGGATCATCGCGGTGACTTCGGTGTTAAGTCCCTGAAACGCGCCAAGGGTGTTCTTCCTGACTGGATTATGGAGATGCTGAAGGTGCTCGCAGTGCCGGCCAAGGACCAGCAGGTGCTGCAAGAGCATGATGACCCACTGGTCACTGTGCTGGCTGCTCGCATTGCGACTGATCCCTCTGCGCATCCGAAGCCTGACCTTGCTTCTTGCAAGGCACATATTGATGCATGGTTGCATGTCCACCCTGGAGCTCCGCTTGCCATTAGTCGTAAGGCTGATATAGCCGAGGAGGAGGGTGACTGGTCTGGACTTGTGGCCCTTCTTGAAGAGGAGTGGAAGCAGGGACATCGCTCAGCCCACTCTGTGAAACCGCGCCTTGCCAAAGCTTACATCAGGCTCTCAGAGGGATCTCCTGAGCAGGCTATGACATACCTGAGGAAGGCATACCGGTTGCTGCCAGACGATCATAATGTGCTGCTTGCCTACGGACTGGGGTTGATTGTGTCGGGCGAAACCCTGACTGCAACGCGCCTCTGGACATCACACCTTGAAAAGCACGATTCGATTGATATTGCAGATGCGCTGCTCGTCACCCAGAGCGCGGATGCGCTGCGTGCCTATCGTAAGCTGGAGTCAAAGAGTGACAGTGAGCTCAACCAGGCACAGTGCTGGTTAAAAGCGGAGCTGGCACATGCAGCCAAGCTCGAAGGGCTTGCTTTTGAGCAGATGATTGCACTTGCCGAGTCCGCGAACAGTGCGGATGCGTGGCAGAGTCTAGCAACCTGGTACCGGCAAGCGGGTGATTATGAAAAAGCATCCAATGCTTATCAGAGGGTACTTGAGGCCTGATTTCCAACTTTGCTTATTTGGCCATATGGTCTAAAATAGTAGTGAAAGAAGATAACACCTCACTTGGAGGTGTTGGCGACCACCGACGGGTGGTCGCCTATTTTTTATGTGCGCTTCTTTATTCTCACAGTGTACCCGGAGGATGTGTTGTTGACTGATCAGCTTGCTTGGCAAGAAGTGAATAAGCCGGCAGAGGGTGAGGCTGTCTGTTTCAATCTTAAGGCAAGGGTGCCTCTCTCCAATGGGCAATATGCAGATTTAATTGAGCAGGGTTTTTTGATCTGCTATCAGGGGCAATTCAGGGCATGGAGAAACCGCTGCCCACATGCAGGCGCACCGCTGGACTGGGTTCCAGGCCAGTTCTTTTCTGAGAATGGCGAGCAGCTGGTTTGCCATGTACACCACGCCCACTTCCAGCCGCTTACCGGTGAATGCCTCTCCGGTCCCTGCACCCGTGGTCTCTTCCCTCTGAATTTTCGCGAGGATGGCGATAAGATTGTCGTTCCCGTTGCAGCGGATGATTCAGGCTGTGAATAGGATGATCCAAGTTGCTGGACCATTGTCTCTCCAGCATTGTAACGGACGGATATAATCTATGGATGATTTTTTACAGGCTGCGATTGAAGAAGCGAAAAAAGGGGTAGCCGAAGGCGGTATTCCTATCGGATCGGTTCTCGTGATAGATGGCCGAATCGTTGGCAGTGGTCACAACAGGCGCGTACAGCAGGGAAGTGCCGTATTGCATGCGGAAATGGACTGCCTGGAGAGTGCCGGACGCATCAAGGCATCTGATTATCGCCGCGCAACGCTCTACTCGACACTATCCCCCTGTGACATGTGTAGTGGTGCAGTGCTTCTCTACGGGATTCCGAAGGTGGTCGTTGGAGAGAATCGTACATTTTGTGGCCCGCAAGCGTACTTGCGGTCGCGAGGTGTAGAGGTGGTCATTGTTGATAACCAGGAGTGTAGAGAACTTATGGAGAGCTTTATCCAAAACAATCCAGCGTTGTGGAATGAAGATATTGGTGAGTAGGGTGGATTCTCATATTCTGCTCTCACAATAAAAAAAGCTCCGATTTTCGGAGCTTTTTTTATTTTTTAAGAAGGGCGGTTAAGCGCTTGATTCCAGGATTTCCTTTAGGTTGGCAAAATCCATCTCCAGCTCGCGTTTGGCAATGTGTCCGACCACAGGTGATGCCACTTTAAAGAAGCGCCCTACATCAATGCTCAGTGTGCGGTGAACAAGGGTGGAGTCACCATTCTCCTCGAACTTCATCGATGCTTCCATTGGAAACGGTCCGGTTAAACTCTTGGCTGCCCAGTAGCTGCCGTCCGCGTTACGCTCGGTCACTGTCCAGTCCTGCTCAATCACGCGGCCGAGGAACTTCTCCTTCACGTGATAGACCGAACCGACACTTGGCTCGCCTTCGCTCATCTTTCGCGAATCCAGTATCGATGTCTGCCACATAGGGTCGTTATTGCAGTCATCGACAAATGCAATGACGTCAGTAATAGGACGGTTGATCTCAATGCTGGTTTCAAGTTTTTTTAAGGGCACAAAACCTCCTTGTGGTAGCGGGAAGCGTTATTCGCGCAGCAGCTCGGTAATACCGGTTTTTGAGCGGGTCTTTTCATCGACGGTTTTAACGATAACTGCACAGTAAAGGTTCGGACCACCGGCTTTGCCAGGCATGGAGCCTGAGACCACCACCGAATAGGCTGGAACTTCACCGTAAGTTGTTTCACCGGTTGCGCGGTTATAAATACGAGTCGACTTGCCGATATAAACGCCCATCGAAAGCACTGCGCCTTCACGAACGATGACGCCTTCAACCACTTCGGAGCGAGCGCCGATAAAGCAGTTGTCCTCAATGATGGTGGGGGTGGCCTGCAGTGGCTCCAGTACGCCGCCAATGCCAACACCACCGGAGAGGTGTACGTTCTTGCCGATCTGGGCACAGGAGCCGACAGTGGCCCAGGTATCAACCATGGTGCCTTCATCAACGTACGCGCCGATATTGACATAAGAGGGCATCAGCACGGTTTTCGGTGCGATGTATGCACCCTTGCGAACCGAAGCAGGAGGAACAACGCGCATGCCGCCTTTGCGGAACATATCCTCGCCCCAGTTGGCGAACTTCTGTGGAACCTTGTCATAGTAGTTTGTGCCGCCACCATGGATGACCTGATTGTCGTGCAGCTTGAAGTAGAGCAGTACTGCTTTTTTCAGCCACTCCTGCGTAACCCAGTTGCCTTCATTATCTCTCTCTGCAACGCGGACACCACCGTCATCCAGAAGCTGAATGGTATGCTCGACTGAATCACGCACTTCAGCCGTAGCTGAGCGCATATCCCACTCGGCTCTGGTATCCCAAGCACCTTCAATGACTTTCTGCAAATGATTCACGGGCAACTCCTGTTGATTAACATATAATATTTAATGTGAAACGAGTATATCGCTTTGGTTGCTGCAATCCAGCACCAGCGAGGGTTCCGGTTCAGCTTAAGACAATCTCTTGTGGCCGCTCATGGCTGAGGAACTCCATGTTTGACATCGTCAGTCCGTAGGCGCCAGCCAGGCCGAATACAGCAATGTCACCGATATCAGCGCTTTCTACATAGACATTGTTAGCCAGTTTGTCTGCACCGGTGCACAAAGGGCCACCAAAATAGACCGATTCGCTGCGGATGGACTCTTGTTCGTCGAACACAATCTGTTTTTCTAGTGAGACAATGGCCAGAGGGTGGTTAATTGCCAGTGCAGCGGGGCGTCGGAAATGGTTGATGCCACCAGCACAGATCACCTGTTTTTTACCGCGCGAATCCTTGATATCAAGGATCTCGGTGCAGAACCAGCCAGAATCTGCTGCAAGGTAGCGGCCAAGTTCCAGGAAAAAGGTGCGCCCCTGATAGCCGTAGCTCTCAATCAGCGCTTTCAGTCCATCGGCATAGGCCTGTGGGTCGAAATCGTGATCTGTTTCAAGGTAGTCAACACCGAAACCACCGCCAAAGTCGATAATATCACAGAGCAGTTCGGGATGATCGGCTTCAATCTGCTTGGCCATGCCGAATACCAGTTCACAGTTTTTCAGCAGGTCTGCCACGTTGAGGACGCCTGAGGCGGCATAGACATGCAGGCCGCGGAAGTTGAGTGATTCAAGTGCCACGATCTGCGGCAGCATGCTGCTGAGCTTCTCTTCATCGATACCGAACTTCTTGGATCCACCGGAGAAGGTGGTCTGGGCTTCATGGATGTCGAAGTCGGCATTGATGCGCAGCAGGATGTCTTGAGTCTTCCCCGCTTTTTCAGCAATGGCATTTAGTCGGTGGGCTTCGGTGAGCGACTCGATATGTACGGTGCGGATGCTATTGTCTACTGCCCAGAAGAGCTCTTCCTTCGACTTTCCGGGGCCGGTGTAGATCAGGCCGGAGGCATCAAAGCCAGCTGCAACGGCTTTTTCAGCTTCACCAAGGCTGGCGATCTCGATGCCCCTGGCTCCCGCTTCGAGGGCGGCAGCAAGGAATGCGGCATGCGGATTCGCTTTCATCGCATAAAAAACTTCAACACCTGCAGGCATGATATTCTTCAGGTGGGCGATCTTTTTGCGCATCTCGGTTGTGTCGTAGATATAGCAGTTCAGTGTATCGCCCTTTTCGGCAAGCTCGCGCAAAGTGGCTTCAACATTTTGAGGTGTCTTCATGGTCAGGGCCTCTAGATTCTTACCGCTTTCAGGCGGCGGGCAAGTTCTTTTGCGGCATCAGGTCCATCGACCAGGGCTGCACGGATGAAGCCTGCGCCGGGATTGATGCCGTTGCTATCTTCTGCACCGAGATAGGTGCCGGGCAGTATGGTTACTGCTTGCTGCTCGTAGGCAGCGAGGGCAAAGGCCTCATCATCCGCAACAGGCAGCCAGACAAAGAATGATCCAGCCGGAATATCACCACCATAAACACCGAAAAAGGCTTTCAGGCTTTGGCGATAAACATCCAGATGCTGGGCAACATGCACCTCATCCGACCATGCCGCAGCAGCCACATGCTGTAGCGGCAGTGGCGTGGCTGGACCTGTATAACTGCGTAGTTTGGTGAAGCGTTTGATCAGTTCTGCATCCCCTGCGATGAGGCCGGAGCGCATGCCGGGAAGTGCGGAGCGTTTGGAGAGCGAGTTCATGACCAGGCAACGGGAGAAATCGGTTCGGCCCAGTTTTTCGGCGACCTCAAGAAGCCCGGCGGGCTTCTTCTGCCAGAAAATCTCCGAGTAACAATCATCCGATACAATGGAGAAGTCGTGGCGGTCGGCCAGCTCAAGAAGTTCTCTGTAGTACGCTTCATCGGCAATCCAGCCGGTAGGGTTTGAAGGCGAACAGACATAAATCAACGCCGTGTTGGCCCATACATGTTCAGGAACCGAAGCAAGATCGGGGGCAAAGCCACTGGCTTGGGTGCAGGGCAGGAACCATGGCTGAGCACCGGCAGTAATCGCTGCGCCAAGATAGATCTGATACATCGGATTGGGCATCAACACATAAGGGCGCTCGCCATTTTGTGTGTCCGGATTAACCAGCGCGTGGGCAATGGCAAAGAGTGATTCACGGGTTCCGTTGGCTGAGAGTACCTGTGTGACAGGGTCGACCTCTGCAAGGTTGTAACGACGTTTCAGCCATGCGGCAATCGCACTGCGCAGCTCTATGCCACCGATGGTGGATGGATATTTTGAGAAGCCGCCGAGGTTTTTATTCAGCGTATCTGCGACAAAACCCGGCAGTGGTAGGCGTGGCTCTCCGGCACCGGCATCGATGTGAGGCAGTTCAGGGTTGGGGGTATGGCCGTCAAACAGGTCTTTCAGGCGCTCAAATGGATAAGCACCAAGCTGTTCAAGGCGAGGTTGATTTGATTTGTCAGGCATATTATTTATTGAACAGGTCTACGCCGCTAGCTCGAATCATTTTGCTCCACGGGCTAAAAGACCCGTTCACATCAATGGCGCGCACACGGAACAGCCACTCTTTATCCGCTACTTTCAGGTTGATAAGTTTCTTCGCCTCGACGCCAACATTGTTGGCCATAGGGGTATCTTCCTGATAACGCTGCCAGAAACCGGGGCACTGACAGTAGGGGTCGATCTCGGTGCGATCAATCTGCAAGCCGATCCCTTTCGGGTTGCCCTGCAGGGTATAGGTCAACTCAAGCACATTACCCACCACCTGATGCTGAAGGTTCAGCAGCTGCGGCTTCGTCGAAGGGTCAGTCGCCATCTGTGGCGCCTCTTTACGGCCGCAACCAGTCAGCAGCAGGGCAGTGACAATCAGGAGAGATAGCGTGTGAAACAGACGATTAGACTTCATTATATTTCCAGCTCCTTTTTCCAGGCAGCAACCTGAAGGCGCACCTGATTCGGCGCAGTGCCGCCAATATGATCACGGGCAGCCACACAGCTCTCTACTGAAAGTGCGCGCACCATATCTGCGCTCAGTCGATCGTCTATGGAGATGCAGGCAGCCTCATCCATCGCATGTAGTTCAATGCCCTCTTTTATGCAGTGGGCGACGGACTTGCCGACAATCTCATGTGCATCCCGGAACGGTACGCCGGCGCGCACCAGGGCATCAGCCAGGTCGGTTGCAGTCGCAAAGCCAGATGATGCTGCAGCGTGCAGGATCGACTTGTTGACCTTCATGCCCGGCAGCATGTCGCCGAAAACGCGCAGGCTTCCTTCGAGGTTATCGAAGGCATCAAAGATCGAAGCTTTGTCCTCCTGCATATCCTTGTTGTAGGCCAGAGGCAGGCTTTTAACTGTTGTCAGGATGGCAACCAGGCCGCCGATGATGCGCCCTGTTTTGCCGCGAACTAGCTCAGGCATATCCGGGTTCTTCTTCTGAGGCATAATGGATGAGCCGGTGCAGAAGGCGTCCGGCAGATCGACAAATTGGAACTGGGCGCTCATCCAGAGAATCAGCTCCTCGGAAAAACGGGAGAGGTGGACGGCGGTAATTGAAGCGGCAGCCAGCAACTCCATAATAAAATCGCGATCGGATACGGCATCGAGCGAGTTATCGGTCGGGCCGTCAAAACCGAGTTCGGTTGCGGTCATGTGCCTGTCGATCGGGAAGGTGGTTCCTGCAAGGGCGGCTGAGCCCAGGGGGCAGCGGTTCATGCGGGCTGAGGCATCGGCAAAGCGGCCTGCATCGCGCTTGAACATTTCGACATAGGCGAGCAGGTGATGCCCCAGAGTTACCGGCTGTGCAGTCTGCAGGTGGGTAAAGCCGGGCATGATTGTTTCGGCGTGCTCCTCCGCAAGCAACACGAGAACCTTCTGCAGGTGGCGGATGCGCCCCATGATATCGACTGTGCGTCGACGCAGGTAGAGGCGGGTATCGGTAGCAACCTGGTCGTTTCTGGAACGTGCCGTGTGCAGTCGTTTGCCCGCATCGCCGATTTTGTCGGTCAGGCGAGCTTCGATATTCATATGCACATCTTCCAGTGCAATCGTGAACTCAAACTCACCGCTGTTAATCTCACCGAGAATTTCATCCAGTCCACGCAGGATAGCGTTGCAGTCCTCGTGAGAGAGGATGCCTTGTGCCGTCAGCATTTTAGCATGTGCACGCGAACCGGCGATATCCTCGGCATACATGCGTGCATCCACATCGATTGATGCGTTGAATGCTTCTACAAATTCATTGGTAGGGGACTCAAAACGGCCACCCCAGGGTTTTTCAGACATATTGGCTATCCATGAAAAGTGATGTGGCAACTATAGCTGTGCTTTGTAAGAACGGAAACAGCCTTGAAATCAGTAATGGGGCGGAGGTGTCTCTTCATCGGGTCGGGCGAGCCCTGATGAGCTGTCTACCTTCATATGCTCACGTATGTGTCTCATCTCTTTTTCCAGCCTGTCGATCTGTTGCTGCTGGCGGGTCACCACATCGTTCAGTTCGCCGATGATATGATCCTGATATGAGATTTTGGTTTCCAGTTCGATCAGTCGCTCTTCCATGCGCCTCACCCTACTTTAGCTGCCCGGTGAATGCAGCAGCTTCACGCTGCATGCCGAGGCATCTGTTTATATCCACTGTGGCGGTGGCTCCTGCATCGCGCCCATCTGCTCCTTCAGGATCAACACATGCTGCTCCCAGTAGCTCTGCGTATTGAACCACGGGAATGCATACTTGAATGCCGGATCATCCCAGCGACGAGCCATCCAGGCTGCATGATGCATGATACGCAGTGTGCGCAACGGTTCGATCAGGCTAAGTTCACTGGTGTCGAAATCGTGGAACTGCGTATATGCGGTGAGCAGGATATCGAGTGTGGCGTTCACCTGGGCGTTATCACCTGAGAGAAACATCCAGAGATCCTGAATGGCAGGGCCCATGCGCGCATCATCAAAATCAATGATATACGGTCCTCCCAATCCATAGTCTTTGGCTTCCCAGAGAATGTTTCCCTGATGCCCATCGCCATGCAGCCGGATCAATTCAGGATTAATGCTTTCAAAACGCAGCTCAATAACATCAAGGAGATCCTTGGCTACGCTTTCATAGGCCGCCTCAAGCTCTGGGGGAATGAAGCCATTTTCGAGCAGGAATTCACAGGAGTCATCACCGAAGGTGTGAACATCCAGTGTTGGCCGATGTTTAAAACTGCAGGTTGTACCAAGGGCGTGGATGCGGCCGATATAGCGGCCGAGCTGCTCCAGCTGTTCCTTGCTCTCCAGATCGGGGGCCCGCCCGGCTTTGAGCGGATAGAGTGAGAAACGGTAGTTCTGAAAGTGGAATAGCGTACTGCCGTCGATAACTATCGGCGGTACGGCCGGTATGTCGAGATCAGCCAGCTCGAGGGTAAATGCATGTTCCTCGAGGATTGCAGCATCTGACCAGCGGTTGGGGCGGTAGAATTTAGCCACCAGCGATCCGGACTCAACGCCAACGAGGTAGACCCGGTTCTCATAGGAGTTAAGAGCCAGCAACTGCCCTGCGCAATCATAGCCCGCGCTCTCAACCGCCTGCAGTATCTGTTCCGGTCCAAGCCGGAAAAATGAATCTCTCTCATCCTGTTTCATCGAGCAACGCTAACACCGTAAGAGCAAGAGGTATCCAGCATTCTAGGGGCAGTCTGCCTTGTGCCTCCGGTCACAGAGCCGGCGGGCCACTGCTTTAGTATGGCGGTCATGGATAACAATACTTATCACTCAACGCCTGCACTCCGTCTCAGACTCATGCCTGCTCTCTGGCTGGCTGCACTGCTGGTGCTGGCTGCCTGTTCAGCCAAGCTGGTCAACGCACCAGACACAAAATCAGATGGCAGGGAAAGTGCACAGTCCGGCAATGATGTCAGCCAGAAAAAGCAGGCGTTTTTTGTGCAGATGAAACCGCTGGTGGAGCAGGAGAACGCCCGCACACTGGAGCAGCGCTCTGCGCTGCAGCAGATGAGTTCAAGCAAGCAGTTAAGCTGGATGGAGAAGCGAACAGTGAGGTTGCTGGCTGAAGAGTACCGCATGGAGGTTGGCGACCAGCCGGATCAGGCGTTGGTGCAGGCACTTCTGGTGCGTGTCGATGCGGTGCCGGTAGAGATGGCGCTGGTGCAGGCGGCCAATGAGTCAGCATGGGGGGAATCCCGTTTCGCCAATGAAGGAAACAACTATTTTGGACAGTGGTGTTACTCGAAAGGGTGCGGCATTGTGCCAGAGCAGCGTGCGCCCGGAGCCACACACGAGGTGCGGCGCTTTGACGATGCACAGGAGTCAGTGCGCGCCTATATGAATAACATCAATACCACGCGGGCCTATGAGTCGTTCCGCAAGCTCAGGATGGAGCAGCGCAAACGCAACCAGCCACTGGATGCCGAGCATCTGGCCCTTGGGCTGAAGTCCTATTCGGAACGTGGCATGGCGTATGTGAAGATCATTCAGGCGATGATTCGCAGCAACAGGGCGCTGATCGCCTCCAGCTAACGCAGTCTTGATCAGCCTTTGGCGCGCTCCAGGGTCACGAAGCTGTAAGGATAGAGGTTTTTATCATCCGGCTGATGCATTTCACGGTGGATTTCAGACCAGTCGTTGCGATCGAATACAGGGAACCATGCATCGCCTTCAAAAGAGCCATCAATCTCGGTGATATAGAGGCGTTCGGCACGATAGAGCAGTAGTGCATAGATCTCCGCCCCACCCATGACCATGACCTCTTCGGCATTCGGCACAGCGGCCAATGCCTCTTCCAGCGAATGGACTACCCTGCAGCCTTCAATTTTCAGATCCGGCTGACGCGTCAGGATCAGGTTGGTGCGCCCCGGCAGGGGGCGGCCGATTGACTCATAGGTTTTGCGACCCATCAGGATCGGCTTGCCCATGGTGCTCTTTTTAAACCATGCCATATCGGCTGGCAGACGCCACGGCAATGCATTCTCTTTGCCGATCAATCGGTTTCTGTCCATGGCCCAGATCAGGGAAAGTGTCGGTTTAGTCATGAGCCAAGGCTCTGAAAAGCGCGTGCTAATTGCAATGGCTATAGCTCAAGGGCACTTAGATCGAGTTTTCCATTGCGCATGGGAGGGCACCAGTAAAAGCTTCCGTTTACCGGGGTGGTGAAGCTGAACATGGCATCGACGATACCATCGTCTGCACCGACCATGCGTTTAAGCAGGGCGTTGAAAGCATCGAAGTTTTTACCAAAGGCGACAAATACCAGCCCCTCATGGCTGCTATCAGCCCACGGCATCGAGCGGCGCAGGACAAATGCTTCCGGCTCGAAATCCTCCTGCGCGGTACGTTTTACATGTGCAGTTTCTGGCGCATCAGCCAGCTCTTCATTGTCCGATTTCCTGCGTCCGATTATATCGTCCTGCTCTTCCTGCGGGCGCGTGAGAAAGTCATCCAAGTCGTGAACCCACTGCTGCACTGCCACAAAGCTGCTGCCATCCAGCCCTACACCTGCATCGCTAACAAGTGCTGCCTTAACAGCTGCATCATCGGTCGGGTTCTCCGTGCCATCTTCGTAGCCGGTCAGGTCGCGTCCGATATCGTAACGGAAACCGTCAACAATGCTGTCGCAGGTAAAGGCATCGGCCAGCAGTTCAATAAGCTTCCTGCCCGTGTGTACCAGATCACCGCGGTCATTACTGCGCAGCCAGCACCAGAGTGCGGCCTGAGTGGAGGGGATTTCCACCTGCGCCCCCTCTATGACCGGGAAGCCCGTCAATCCTGGAACTGTAATCCCTAGCGAATCGGTAACAGGTCTGCCTATGCCGACAACGGCTTGTTCACCGTCGGCAAAGTCTGCCAGTTTATAAAGGGCAGTCTGAAGCCCTGATTCAGAAGCGATCGAAAAGGTAAGGTATCGCGCCTGCATTGGCACATCGGCCAGTATGCCTGATTGTGAGTGATCCATGCGCTTATACCTCCTGTGCTGGTTTGCAGCCGCCATATGAGTATAGCAAATCAGATGGCGATCGGTGCCCTAATGCCCGGGTGGCATTCGTAGTCGATCAACTCGAAGTCCTCATACTTGAAATCGAAGATGTTGTTTACATCCGGATTGATTTTCATGGTCGGCAGTGCGAACGGTTGGCGTGCAAGCTGTGCCTCCACCTGCTCCATGTGGTTTGAGTAGAGGTGTGCATCGCCAAAGGTGTGTATGAAATCGCCCAGTTTCAGGCCACACACCTGAGCAATCATCATTGTCAGCAGGGCATAAGATGCGATATTGAATGGCACTCCGAGAAAGATGTCGGCACTGCGCTGGTAGAGCTGGCAGGAGAGTTTTCCGTCGGCAACATAAAACTGGAAAAAGGCGTGGCAGGGAGCAAGTGCCATTTTACCGTTGGCTACATTGGCCTGTGGTGAGATCGATTCGTCTGGCAGGTCGGCAACGTTCCATGCAGAAACGATCAGGCGGCGGGAGTTGGGTTTGGAGTTAATCTGTGCGATCAGCTCATCAATCTGGTCGACAAGCTTGCCGTCAGGCGTTGGCCAGTTGCGCCACTGGAAACCGTAAACAGGGCCCAGTGAGCCGTCTTCAGTCGCCCACTCATTCCATATTTTAACGCCGTTATCGGAGAGATACTTTGTATTGGTGTCTCCTTTAAGGAACCAGAGCAGCTCGTGGATAATCGATTTCAGGTGTACTTTTTTGGTAGTCACCATCGGGAAGCCCTCAGATAGGTCAAAGCGCATCTGGTAACCGAACACAGATTTTGTACCGGTACCAGTGCGGTCTCCCTTTTGGGTGCCGTGGTCGCGCACATGGCGCATTAAATCGAGATAGGCCTTCATGTTTCCCCTCGCCTGCTGAAATCAATTTGGATATGATGCCGTCAGCCGCATGAGTCGGCAACAGATGTGAGGTCCCCATGTTTATTCGTTTTTTTGCGCTGCTGATGTTTTGCCTGACCGCTTCCGGAGCATGGGCAGGTCCGAAAACTTCCACCGACAAGATTGTTGATCACTTCATGGAGCTCGATGGCAACGGCAGTGAGAGCGTTTCTCTCAGCGAATATATGGCCATGGTGAACCAGCGGGCCAGAGTCCGGTTCAGAGAGATGGATGCGAATCGTGATGGCGAAGTAACAGATGCGGAGTACCGCGATTTCTGGCAACAGAAGAAGGCCCAGTGGTACCGCCTCGAGCGCTAAGTTTCCCCGGAGTTCTTTATCTTAATTGTTATCCCTGATGCAATAGCTGAAGAAGCTCTCCTATTTTAGTGAACTCACCGCTTCGACCGCTGCCTTTTCGCCAGGCCAATCCGATTTCACGGCTGTTTTGTTCAGGCAACGGATGCAGCTCTAATGCAGAGTTGTCTCCTATCAATGACCCTTTCGCCATAGCAGGCAAGAATGTAATACCGAGATCAGCCACAACCATCTGCAGCAGTGTCTGCAGGCTTGTTGCAGAAAATCTATTGATCTGATTGGAGTTGCGCAGGTGGCATGCCTCTAAAGCGTGATCACGCAGGCAGTGTCCATCCTCAAGTAACAGAATGCTCTCATCAGGCAATGAAGCCAGGTCAACCCCGGCGTTGATCCATCTGCTCTCTCGTCGGCACGCCAGAAGGAAGGGGTCTTTAAACAGTGGCATCACCGTCATGCCTCGCATTTGAAACGGCAGGGCAACAAGAATCAGATCGAGCTTCCCATCAAGCAGCTGTTCGTGAATCACAGCTGTTTTATCCTCACGCAAAAAAAGCTGCAGCTTAGGGAATTGCTTCAGAACTTCAGGGATCAATGGCGGCAATAAAAACGGGGCGATGGTAGGTATAACACCCAGCGTCAATTTGCCACTTAACGGCTCCTGCTCACTGCTGGCAATACTCATCAGCACTTCCAGATCACGGATGCAGTGGCGCGCCTGACTTATAACGGCTCGCCCCGCCTCAGTGATCACCACACTCTTGTTGGTGCGGTCGACCAGCTGCACATTTAGTACTGTTTCAAGCTCTTTGATGGCAATGCTGAAGGCCGACTGTGAAATAAAGCAGGAGGCAGATGCCTTGCCGAAATGCAGGTGTTCATCCAGTGCAATTAAATACTTCAACTGTTTGATTGTCGGGGCCACTGCACACCTCCTGTGCTGCTATCGATCTAAATAATGAATTGTTATCATAGATATATCCAATTTTATTTATAATAAAGATGCGCGTATACTGACTTTAGCTAGTTCTTGAATCAGGAGGTTGCTATGAAAAAGACATTTTCATTTGGAGTTCTCCATATGGCCGTCGCATTCAGCGTTGCTTATCTGATGACTGGGAGCCTGTTGGTCGGTGGTGCCATTGCTCTGGTTGAACCGATGATCAATACCATCGCCTACTTCTTTCACGAGAAATTCTGGGAATCAAAAAATCGTAGCCAAAACGCCGATGCTTCGGCAATGAATCTCCAGCCAATGACCGGCAGTTGAGATCACCTTGATGGCAACACAATCGCAGCCAACAACTTCAGATCAATTTAAGGAGGCCCCCCATGTCTGAAAACAGATGCCCGTTCAACCACACCACATCACAATCCACTTCGAATGAAGATTGGTGGCCCAACAAGCTAAAACTGGATGGTTTACGCCAACATTCGAGTCGATCAGATCCGATGGGCGATGGTTTTAATTACGCTGAAGCATTCAAAAGCCTTGATCTTAAGGCTGTGAAGCGAGATCTACATCTCTTGATGACCGATTCTAAAAGCTGGTGGCCAGCCGATTTCGGCCACTACGGCCCACTGTTTGTTCGCATGGCTTGGCACAGCGCAGGCACCTACCGCTCTGCCGATGGACGTGGCGGCGCAAGCAGCGGTAGCCAGCGCTTTGCTCCCCTTAATAGCTGGCCGGACAACGTTAACCTCGATAAGGCACGCCGACTGATCTGGCCGATTAAACAGAAGTATGGCAGCAAAATATCCTGGGCTGATCTGATGATCCTGACAGGTAATGTGGCACTGGAGTCAATGGGATTTAAAACCTTTGGTTTTGCCGGTGGCCGCGAAGATATATGGGAGCCTGAGAAAGACATCTACTGGGGCAGTGAAAAAGAGTGGCTGGCAAACCAGCGTCATAGCGGTGAACACGAAGAGCTTGAAAGCCCGTTGGCTGCCGTTCAGATGGGGCTGATCTATGTGAATCCTGAAGGTCCTGGAGGCAATCCAGATCCGCTGGCTGCGGCCAGAGATATTCGCGACACCTTTGCCCGCATGACGATGAACGATGAAGAGACTGTCGCACTGATTGCCGGTGGTCATACCTTCGGTAAAGCCCACGGTGCCGCTGATACAGCAGCTGTCGGTGCAGAACCGGAAGCCGCAAGCATTCAAGAGCAAGGCTTTGGCTGGAAGAGCAGTCATGGCTCAGGCATGGCTGGTGACACCATTTCCAGTGGTCTGGAGGTGACCTGGACAACTACGCCTACCCAGTGGAGCAATAACTTTTTCTACAATCTGTTCAACTACGAGTGGGAACTGACAAAGAGTCTGGCTGGCGCACATCAGTGGCAGCCTAAAAACGGCGCAGCTGCGGATGCAGTGCCTGATGCACATGACGCATCTAAACGTCATGTACCGGCCATGCTCACCACAGACCTCGCCCTGCGCTTTGATCCGGCTTACGAAAAGATCTCACGCCACTTCTACGAGCATCCCGATCAATTTGCCGATGCCTTTGCTCGCGCATGGTTCAAGCTGACCCATCGCGATATGGGGCCACGCTCCCGCTATCTGGGCTCTGAAGTGCCTTCAGAAGTCTTGATCTGGCAGGACCCTGTCCCTGCCGTGGACCATGAACTGATCAATGATGATGATATCGCTACGCTTAAGAAGATGATCCTTGATTCCGGCCTTTCGATTGGCGAGTTGGTCTCAACAGCATGGGCGTCGGCCTCCACGTTCCGTGGTTCGGATATGAGGGGCGGAGCAAATGGAGCCCGCATTCGTCTGGCACCGCAGAAGGATTGGGTAGTGAACCAGCCGGTGCAACTTGCCAAAGTGCTTAAGGCACTCGAATCGATCCGCAGCGCCTTTAATAAACCACTGTCTATGGCTGATCTTATTGTGTTGGCCGGAAGCGCAGCTGTTGAGCAGGCAGCCAGAAGTGCTGGCAAGGATATTACTGTACCGTTCACACCCGGACGCACGGATGCCTCACAGGAGCAGACAGATGTTGAATCATTCGTTGTTCTGGAGCCGATTGCAGATGGCTTCCGCAACTATGAGAAAGATCGATACAGCTTGTCCGCTGAAGAACTACTGGTCGACAAAGCGCAACTGCTCACCCTTACTCCGGTAGAGATGACCGTGCTTGTGGGTGGCATGCGTGTGCTGAATAGCAACTTCGCTGGCAGTCAGCACGGTGCTTTCACCGACCGGCCGGAAGTGCTGAGCAACGACTTCTTCGTTAATCTACTCGACATGGCGACCAGCTGGAAAGCGAACGCTGACGATGAAAACCTATTTGAAGGCAGTGGTCGCGAGAGTGGCGAAGTGAGATGGAGTGCAACACGTGTCGATCTGATCTTCGGCTCAAACTCTGAGTTGCGCGCCTTGGCGGAAGTCTACGCTGCAGCTGACGCGCAGGATCGGTTTGTACATGACTTTGTGAATGCTTGGACCAAAGTGATGGATTTGGATCGCTTTGATCTTGCCAGAAACGCTTGATACAGCCTTTATTAAGGTTAACGGGTCATTCGCAGGCGAATGATAAACTCTCGTTTGCCGACGGATGATTGCCCTGCAAGCAGGGCTGCACCTAATTTCCCCGCCTCACTGCTGGAAGCGGCGAGGGTGATGGTCTGATCCAGTGGCATCGTCACTTCTGTTGTAGCTCCTGCAATCTCAATCACCGGATTACCTTGCAGTTGTGGCACGGCGTTCAGGCGCATGTCGGCCTTGCCGGAAGGTGGGGTAGCTGGGGTGCGTGCCGTGCCCATGTCGATGAGCATCTCATGGCGGCCGCTTACCTGTGGATCAAGCCGCTGCATCCACGGGGTAATGCGTACCCGTACCTGATCGTTGCCGACAGGCCATGCGGTGACGGTGAATCCTGAGGTGATCGGAACCAATTCGACACTGTTGGCTTTAACAATACCGTAACCGCTGAGCCAGAGCTGGGTTTCACGGCTGAACGAGCGGATCGTGCCTGTTTCTATGCTGCCGGGCCGTGCTGCGCTGATGCGTAGCTGGAACATCTGAGTGCTGCGCGATCGCTGCCTGTCGCTGTTCACGGCAAGCTGCACCCAGCCGCCAGGCAAGCTGCCAACAGTAGCTGCTCCGGAGAGCTGAGAGCCGTTAAGTTGAGTGCTGTTGAAATCCGCGAGTTCAACAATGGCAGAGTACTGGGGTGTCGACTGGTCCAGCTGCTTGAGTAGTGCCTTGGCCTTGTCGAGATGCTCCGTATCATCCTCGATGACAAGCCGGCGCTGGGATGGGAGCTCTATGACCTTTCCGGTGGCCGAGAGCTGACTCTGTACAACTTGAGCCGCCTCGCTGATGGGAAGCGAGTAGATATCGATCACCTCGGTGGCAGCTCGGGCGGGTGCCGCTATACAGCAGAGAAAAAAGAGTCCGGCCAGTAGTTTTTTCACGCGGAAAATTCCGGATGAACCTCAGTTAGGCTGGCCGGATCCTCATGGATAATCACCTCTGCACCCGGATACTCGGCAATCAGCAGGGCTTCAACTTCGTCTGCAATCGCATGGGCTCTCATGAGGGTTAAGCTGTCGGTCAGTTCAAGGTGAAGCTGGATAAATATGGTTGTTCCCGATTTGCGAGTGCGCAGATCATGCATGCCAAGGGTTTCCGGGTGTCCATGGACGATCGCCTTGATCTTCTGGCGCTCCTCGTCAGGCAACTCACGGTCCATCAGAAGATCGAGTGACTCCTGGGCAATTTCCCAGGCGCTGTAGAGAATATAACCGGCAATTAGCAGGGCGAAGAGTGGATCAAAGCCTGCCCAGCCGTAGTAGGCCAGTAGCAGGGCGACGATAACACTGCCATTGACCAGCAGGTCGGTTTTGTAGTGCAGGCGATCAGCCTTGATCGCAGTGGAGTCGGTTTTGTTGATCACATGTTGCTGAAACGCCATCAAGCCAAGCGTGGCGATAATGGAGACGATCATAATGGTTATGCCGATTGGCATCTCGCTAATGGGTTGCGGGTTCCAGAAGTGGGAGATGGCCTCAAGGAGGAGAAACAGGGAGGAGCCGGTAATAAAGGTGGCTTGCCCTAGGCCTGCCAGCGCTTCGGCCTTGCCATGTCCAAAGCGGTGCTGCTTGTCTGCCGGTGCAAGTGCATGGCGGACAGCAATCAGATTAACCATGGAGGCCAGTGCGTCTAGGCAGGAGTCGATCAGCGTGGCCATCAGGCTGACCGAGTCGGTCATCAGCCAGGCAACGGCTTTACAGATAATAAGGACAACGGCGACCGATGTTGAGGCATAGGTCGCCAGCTTCATCAGGCGTGCTTTTTCCTCGGGGGAGGTCATATTCATGCGGAGATTCTGCCCTATTCTCAGGATGAATAAAGATGCAATCCCGGAATGAGTGGCAAAGGATGACATCGTTAAAGAGAGATACCATGATAGAGCCATGCGTGTATTGAATTCACCCCATCATAATGCGAGGCCTGCCGAAATGCCGATTGATATGATTGTGCTGCATGCAATCAGCCTGCCTGCGGGGAAGTTTGAACTATTGCATATTGAGCAGCTGCTTATGGGAAGGCTTGATTGCACTGCACACCCCTCATTTGCCGACCTGCAGAACTTAAAGGTATCTGCCCACTTCGTGGTCGACCGCAAAGGGGTGATTGCGCAGTTTGTTCCGTGCCAACGTAGGGCGTGGCATGCCGGTGTGTCCCAATGGCAGGGGCAGGAGGGATGCAACGATTTCTCTATCGGTATTGAGATGATCGGCGATGAGCAGCATCCGTTTACACAGGCGCAATACCGCGAAACGGCACGCCTTTGCCGGGAGCTGATGCAGCGCTTTCCAGCAATTGGGCGGCACCGTATTGTGGGGCATAGCGATATTGCGCCGGGGCGCAAATGGGATCCTGGAAAACAGTGGGATTGGGCGAAATTTGATCGTTCCCTGCATCGAATCCGGCGACTGAACCTGGAGGTTATATGACAACAAACGGATGGCTCTCTCTTTTTCCGTCGCTCAAGGGGTTATCTGATGCGGTAAGCCGTGAGCTTGTGGCGCTAGTGCCAATGAGGGTTCCCAAAGGTACCGTGCTGTTTCGCGATGGTGATGCTTGTCAGGGTTATGTATTTGTCCTTAATGGCTCAGTGCGAGTGCAGAAGATGGATGTGGAGGGGCGCGAGATCGTGCTCTACCGGGTGGAGGATGGGCAGACCTGTATGCTGACCAGTGCCTGTCTGCTCGGAGATAAACCTTATCCTGCTGAAGGCATTGCAGAGGTAGAGACGGAGCTGGTGCTGATTCCAGCCGGTCGCTTTGATGAACTTCTCGCCAACAGCGAATTCCGCAAGTTTGCTCTGAGCATGATCTCCGATCGTATCGCTGACCTGATGGCACTGATTGAGGATGTTGCATTCGGGCGCATGGACGTTCGCCTTGCCCGCCGCCTGCTGGAGCTGGATGACGGTAGCCATACATTGCGTCTGACGCATCAGCAGCTTGCTACCGAACTGGGCACTGCGCGCGAGGTGGTAAGCCGAATCCTCAAGGATTTTGAACGTCGTTCGTTTGTGATGCTCAAGCGTGGCGAAGTGGGGCTCTCCGACCTTTCAGCGATGAAGCGACTGGCGACTGAAGATTTGTGACAATATCACGGAACAATAATATCAAGAGGCATACTATCGCCCCATCAGTAAAGGGATAACCTGAGGAGGTTAGAAATGAAAGCGAATGTAGGATCGATTGACCGTATTTTACGTCTGGTGGCAGGCGCGGCAGTGATTGCCTTGGGTTATATGGGTGGCCTGGAATCACCATGGAATGTGGTGGCAATAGCTGCAGGAAGTGTGTTTGTACTGACTGCACTGATTAAATTCTGCCCGCTTTACCCCATCCTGAGCATCAATACCTGCGGTAAGAAAGCGGACTAAAGGTAAGCTTGTTTGATAGCAACGGCCCTTCGGGGCCGTTTTTTTTATCTGGAGTGTGGTGTGCGCAGTCGTTTTTTCAGCACTTCAGTTTTTAACTGGCCGCAGGCAGCCGAGATGTCGCGACCTCGGGATGAGCGAACCACGGCGATGATATTCGCTTCAACCAGTATGTCGCGAAAGGTGGAAACTGCGGTATCGGAGGGGCTCTTAAAGGCTGATCCCGGGAAGGCGTTAAACGGCAGCAGATTCACAGTGCATCCCATCCCATCCACCAGCTGACATAGCCGTTTGGCATCTTCAATGCTGTCATTCACACCAGCCAGCAGCACATATTCGATTAGTACCCGCTTGTTGCCGCGCGCTTTGATGTAGTCGCGAATTGCATGCAACAGCTCAAGAATCGGGTACTTGCGGTTGATCGGGATCACCCGGTCACGAACTTCATCGGTCGTCGCATTCAGTGAAACAGCCAGATTGCAGGGTAGCTTATCCTCAATCATTTTGTAGATGCCCGGCACCAGTCCAGAGGTGGAGAGGGTGATACGGTTGGGCGAGAAGGCCATGCCTTTTGGGTCAGAGGCGATGCGTACAAATTTTGCCACTTCATCGTAATTGTGAAATGGCTCGCCCATGCCCATCAATACCAGGTTGCGAACCTGACGGTTGCCTATCTTCTGCCCCATCATCACCTGTGCCACCATCTCGGCGGTGGAAAGATTGCGGGTCAGCCCCGCTGTTGCGGTCAGGCAGAAGGTGCATCCAACTGCACAGCCAACCTGCGTGGAGATGCACTGGGTAAGCCTGCCCGGCCCCTGAATCAACACCGTCTCCACTTCTTTGCCGTCTGCCATCTTCAACAGCAGCTTGCGCGTTCCATCCTCAGCCTGCTGCAGGGCTGTGCATTCCGGTTCAAAGGTAGTGGCATGTTCCGCAAGATAGTTGCGCAGCACGGTGGGGAGCTCAGGGATGGCCGTTATGTCACTGTTATAGTGGCGGAACAGGGAGGCAATAATGCGCTCTGCATGCACCGGCTTGGCACCTGCATCGTGGCAGAGCTGAACAAGCTGTTCATGACTCATACCGATCAGTGGGGGAAGGTTTTTTTCAGTCATAGCAATAAAAAAACGCATGTGCAGTTGCCCGCACATGCGTTAAGAAGTTCAATCCTTCTGAGATCAGAGGCCGTATTTGGCCTTGTTGGTTGCGACCTCTTCAGCCGATGGTGGCGTGTGATCCTTTACTTCGGCCAGGTCAAACAGGTCGCGTTCATCGTCACACAGTTCATTCAGTGCGATGTCGGACTCGAACACTTCAGGCACGTCCTCTTCAGGGTAGATCGCTTCCCATGGGCACTCCGGCTCACAGACAGCGCAGTCGATGCACTCTTCCGGAGAGATATAGAGCATATTCGGGGTCTCATCAGAGATATCTTTTGGCTGATAGAAACAGTCGACCGGACATACCGCAACGCATGCGGTATCTACACAATCCTTACACAGCTGGGTGACTACAAATGCCATGGGTTATTACCTCACTCACAAATTCGGCGCGCAGACTAACAAGGGCAAGCGAATATGGCTATATGCTGATCAGCGAACCTCGCTCAGGCTTACTTTCTTCACACCACCGATGCGCTCTATCAGGCTGGTTGGCACTTTCTCCTGACGCCACTCATAGACGGCAATAAAGGCCATGACCTGCTGCACATAACGGCGCGTTTCATTGAATGGAATGCCTTCCACCCATGATTCCGCACCGTCGAAAGGGGTGCGCTTTACCCAGAGTGAAACCCGGTGGGGGCCTGCATTGTAGGCGGCTGCAGCGAGAGCGAGGTTGCCGAACCTCTCGTTCATCTCCGCCAGATAGGCTGAGCCCAGCCGCACATTAACCTTAGGAGAGAAGAGGTCGGAGTGGCTTGATCCAAGATTAAGTTTTTTAGCTACACCGCGAGCGGTTCTTGGCATCAGCTGCATTAACCCTTTAGCTCCAACGTAGGATGTTGCCTGCCGGTTAAATGCGGACTCCTGACGGATAATGCTCCAGATCGAGGCGGTGGTGAGGCCACTCTCATTCGAAGCTTCTGAAACAGCGCCCTCATATCCGAGCGGAAACCGTGCAACAAGCGCATCATTCTCATCGGCTTTATAGGCTGCGCGAATTGCCTGATCATACCAGTTCCACTCTGATGCAAGCGTGGCGGCCGCACGCCATATGGCTCTGCTCTTGCCATGCAAAGCCATGTTCCATTCGCGACTTGCTTTGTTTGCATTGTCGAGCTGCAGCCATTCATAGGCGCGCTGAATGGCTGGCAGTTGGGAAATCATCTTGATATCTTCGGGGGAAGATTCGATCCCACTGTTGTTGAACTTTAGGGGAACCCCAAGCCGTTCGCTGGAAAGAAAGCTGTAATAGCCACGGTCATTTGCCAGCAGCAGGTAGAGTGGTCTGGCCAGTTCACTGCGCCCTGTCATCTCCAGCGCACGCGCCTTCCAGTAGAGCCAGCTACTCAGTTGCCGCTCCTCAGTGGGCATGCCATCAATGACGGCAAGTGTTTTTTTCCAGTCGTGGTGCAGGATGTAAATGCGGGCCTGCCAGCTGCGCGTCTCGTCAGACTGTTGCGATTCGGGCAGCTGACTTAACCATTCACCTGCCTCAAGCATGTGCTGCCTTGCCGCTCGTAGCGCGAGCTGGCGCTTCAACATGGCCAGTTTCTCTTCTGCAATGGTAACTTTTGGGGAAAGTTCCAACAGCAGATGCCACGCTTTGCCTGCATCGGAGCGGGCCAGTCGGATTAGCCCGTCATTGAGAATCAGTTCGGCTGTTAGAGGGTCAATATTTTCAGGCCATTGATTGAGCATCTTTTCAGGTTCGTGCTGAACCTGCTGCCAGTAAGTTATCAGTGGCTGTATCTCTTTAGGCAAGTGGAGTGCTTCGCGCTTAATCTTTTTCCATTTGCCATGACGGGCATAGTTGCCGATGCGCTGCCAGCGCTCATCCAGGGTTGGATGGCCTGCCTTTTTCCAGTTTCGATGAAGCTTCTCAGTGAAGGTGCTTATTTTTTTGTCTTTAATCCAGTGCGAGGAAAATAGTGCAATAGCCTGCTTGTTTTTGCCACTGTGCCAGGTTGCGACCATAGAGGTCTCCGGCAGGCGAGCCCGGTCTTGCGGATGGGCATCAAACAGCTTTATGACCTGCTCCCATTCGCCGTGTTTAGCCAGATATTTAAGCCAGGCTAAACGCAGACTAGGCGATTCCGGAATCTCTGGATATTGTTTCAGCGTTTGCTCTACAAGCTTGTCATTACCCCTCTCAAGGGTTTTACGGGCCAGCCAGATATCGAGATAGGGGGTTAGTGGATAGTTCTCCAGCTGTGCTCTAAGCGACTTGAATGATTGCTCATCGCTCTTGTTCAGGGCTAAGCGCGCCTGTTCAAACCACTCCCGATTTTGAGTCGGAGTAGCAGCCTGCGCAATAGAAGCGCAGAGAAAAAATATGGTAAAAACCAGTCCTGCAGCCCGCATTTTTCGCCCTTCCAGGGAAGTTGCCCTTGATGCGAGCTTAGTTGGCTTTCTTTGATTTCGCCAGTGGCGGCAAGAAAGTGTGAATAAGCGCATCCATTTCACCCGTGATAGCTAGAGCCTTACATCTTATAAAAAGCGAACTCTTCTACGACCTTACCACCACGGAAATGCTCATCGATAATGCGGTCAATAGCACTCTGGTTGAGGTTGCAGTACCAGACCCCTTCGGGATAAACGACCATGATTGGCCCTTCAGCGCAAACGCCGAGGCAGCCAGCACGGTTGACGCGTACGGCATCGGGATCGCCAACAATGAGCCCTGCTGCAGCCACCTTCTCTTTCAGGTAATTGAGTAGTGGCAGGTTTTCTCCGCAGCTTTTGCCGCAGCACATAATGGCATGGCGTTTGTAGGGCATCATCATCGGTTTAGGCATGGTTCAATCCTTCCAGCATATTCTTTCGTTTACCACGTCACCAATGATCACAATCGACGGCGAGCGGGCAGTGACAGTTCCATTGGCCGCCTCTTTCAGGGTGGCGATAGTCGTGTTCTCCTCATCCAGCGTAGCGGCGTAAATGATGGCAAGTGGTGTGCTTTCTGCAAGACCGGCTTCAAGCAGGCGCACTGCAATCTGGGGCAGATTTTTTGCGCCCATGTAGAAGACGAGTACAGGAAACGCTTCCACCAGCGACTTCCAGTCCATGCGGCTCTTGGCGCTTGCTTCATGGCCGGTGAGAAAAGCGAGTGTTGCATTGACTGAGCGGTCAGTAACCGGAATACCCGCCATGGCAGGGGCGGCTACACCTGCTGTGATGCCGGGAATCACCCGAAAACGAATAGAGGCAGCAGCCAGTGCACGCATCTCCTCACCGCCACGACCAAAAACAAACGGATCACCGCCTTTCAGGCGTACCACCCGTTTTCCCTCGTTTGCCAGTTCGATCAGTCTATCGCAGATATCATCCTGGCTGGCTGAAGGTCTGCCGCCACGTTTGCCCGCCAGAATCAGCGCGGTACCGACGGCCGCCATATTCAGCACCTCATCGGAGACCAGCGCATCGTAAACAATGGCATCACAATCGCCGATCAGTTTTGCAGCAGCAAGTGTCAGCAGGCTGACATCTCCTGGCCCTGCACCAACCAGTGCGACCTCGCCACTTCTTAACGGCAAATCAAGTCTCATGAGTTCCCCCGAAAGCAGTTGGCAACCAGTTCGGCAAAGCCATCGAGTTCACATAGCACTGGGGCAATCCGAGCATTGGGGGTGGAAGAGTTGGCGACCATGGCGCGGACTCTAGCAAGGCTACGCCCGGGAAACAGCAGTAGCGGCTGTACGGTTACACTGATCTCATGCATCTGCTGAAGAACTGCACTCAATGATGGCTCGCCATGCAGGAATGCAATTTGGCCACAGGGTTGCAAAGCCGCTTGCAGCCTCTCGAAGCCGTCAGGCTGGTAGAGAAGGAAGATGGTTTTGTCAGCCTGTGATGTACTGACAAGGGTGACGATCCCTTCTGTATGGCTTCCCAGTGAGGGCAACAGTGTGCAGTCAGAATTTTCTGCCAGTCTCGGCGTATCCTTGGTAAGGTGGACTCCTGCACCAAGGAATAGCGGCACAACATCTGCATTGCGCGGCAACTGATTATCGGAAAGAAATGCCGCAGCGACCGCCTCTCCGAGCCGTTTCGAAACCGCCGCAGCTACTTTTTCAACCTCTTTCGCATGGGTGGAGTCAGGCGATCCATGCGCCAGAATCACTTTCATCAGAACTCAATCCCCTGCGTGGCGGGGATATCGGACTGATAGGCGTGTTTGATCATCTTCATCTCGGTCACGGTATCGGCAACCTCAATCACTTCAGGCGCAGCATTGCGACCAGTCAGGATCATGTGCATCCACTTCGGTTTTTCATCACGGATGAATTTGGCGATCTCCTCTCCGGAGATCCAGCCGTAACCGGAGCAGTAGTTAATCTCATCAAACAGAACCAGATCGAACTCTTCGCTTTGTACCTTCTCTTTGCACAGCTCCCAGATCTCGCGGCTGGTTTTGATATCCTGCTCAGGATTTTTGGTGTCCCAGGTGAAACCGTCGCCGAGCGCATGCCACTCAATATTATCGAACTGTTTTGCAGCCCGCTCTTCGCCTGTTTTCCATTTCCCCTTGATGAACTGGATAACGCACACCTTCAAGCCCCAGCCAGCAGCACGAAAGGCCACGCCGAAAGCCGACGAGCTTTTGCCTTTGCCATCACCGGTATGCACCAGCACAATGCCCTGTCGTTTATCGCGTGATTTCATTTCACTCTCCATAGTCAGGAACCAGAACCGTCCCCTGTGTGATGACTGGTGCATCAAATAGTTTCGTTAATCGTTCACTTGCAAAAAGCTGTTTCGCCTCACCATATTCAGCACCACCTTTGCCATCAATCAGAATCAGGGAATCGGCAATGGCCATCGCCTGCTGCAGGTCGTGCAGCACCGTGATAATAGCGCGGCCACACTCTCTTTGTGTCTTGAGCATATGGATGCAGTGAATCTGATGTTTGAGGTCGAGATGTGCGGTCGGTTCATCAAGCAGCCATATCGGCGTATTACGCAGCATCAGCGCTGCCAGTTCCGTACGCTGGCGTTCTCCGCTGGAGAGTTCCCCCAAAGGTCTTTGCAACAGCGGCGCGATATCCATGGCGGCAGCCGTGGACTCAAGGGGCTCAGTATCTTCACCTGCGGCAAGCTCAAGGCGTTGCCTGACGGTGAGCCCGAACTCAGTGGGTGGAAGATCCCCCTGCCAGGCAATCTGCTGGCAGAGTTCGCTGCGACCATAGTCCGACAGTGGCCGGTCTGAGAGAGTCATGGCCCCGGTTGCAGGAATAAGGCCTGCCATGGCCAGCAGTAGGCTTGATTTACCTGCGCCGTTGGGGCCGAGCACGACGACCACCTCACCGGCATTGAAGCGGCAAGATAGCCCTGAGAGCAAGGTGTGGCCGCCACGCTCTACCTTCAGGCCAGAGAGATTCATCAGGTCGCGCATTTAGTTGCGCCTCAGCAGCAGGAAGAGGAATACCGGTACGCCGATAATGGCCGTGAGGATGCCGACCGGCAGTTCGGCCGGGGCGATTACCGTACGGGCAGCGGAATCGGCCAGTACCAGCAGCAGGCCGCCACCGATGGCGGAGGCCGGCAGTACCGCCCTGTGCAGCGAGCCGAACAGCAGGCGCATCAGATGCGGAATCACAAGGCCCACGAAACCGATGGTTCCGGCAGCAGTGACGGCCAGCGCAGTCACGGCCGACGCCAGCAGCAGCAGACGTTGGCGCAGTCGTTTGACATCCACACCAAGAGCTTCTGCATGACGTTCACCGAGCAGCAGTCTGTCCAGTGATTTTGAAAGGAGCAGGCCGCAGCCCAGCGCAATAATCCATGCCAGCAACAGCAGGGGAACAGGAAGGTCGGAGTGGGAGAGATCCCCCATCATCCACGAGAAGGCACGGAACAGTCCCTGCTCTGGCAAAAGCGCCAACAGCAGGGCGAGCACGGCAGACCAGAATGCCGCCAGTACCACACCGGCCAGCAGCATACGGTTTGGCCCCAGGTGGGAGAAGAACATCACGGCCACAATACCGATCCAGGCACCAATAAATGCACCTGCGCTCATCACCCATGCTGACTCAGGTATGAACATTAGGCCGGTGACAGCACCGGCAGAGGCAGAGCCAGCGACCCCCAGAACATAAGGCTCAGCCAGCGGATTGCCCAATAACACCTGAAACCAGGCGCCGGCCAGCGCCAGCAGGCCACCGACGGCAAAGGCGGTGAGCAGGCGCGGAAAACGCAGCTCCCAGAGAATGGTCTGCTCCAGCGTATCACTGGCGGAAAACGGATTGATCCACTGCTCCCCGGTAGCCATGCCGAGCAGCAGACAGGCCGCGACTGCGATGAAAAGGGCAAGCCAGCGTAGCATGTTAGAGCAAACCAAGCGCGAGCAGCATCAGGCACTCACAATATTCGATGCCGGCACCGAGGCAGTCGCCGGTCATGCCGCCAAGCCGGCACTTCAGGTATTCCCGCCATAACAGCAGTGCAGAAAGTGCTACGACTCCAAACAGTAAAGAGGCGGCAGCCCACGTCATCAGAAACAGCAGTAGCCCCCAGCCCCATAGGGCATGCTCTGGGACATCCCATTTGAAACGCTCGCCACTGCCCGGCGCAATCGCATCAAGTGTCTGCGACCAGAATATCGCACCCAGCCGCGCCCAAGCGGGAATCAGCAGCAGTGCCCATAGCTCGATCTGGGGCGATTCTACGATCCACGCCACTGCAACCAGCTTGGTGAGAAGAATGGCGACGATGGCAACTACACCGAATGTGCCGGTGTGCGGATCCTTCATCACATCAAGGAGTCGTTCAGGCTCACGGTGGGCGGCACCCAAAGCATCAGCCAGATCAGCCGCACCATCTAGATGCAGGGCGCCGGTAATGCCAGTCCAGAGCAATACAACCAGCAGGGCTGCCAGCCATGGGCTGGAACTCAAGCCGAGCCAGACAGCGAGCAGGAGCAGCAGGCCGATAGAGAGCCCGACCAGTGGAAACCAGAGCGCGGAGGAGGAGAGCTCCTCCTCTTTGAAGCCGGCAAGCTGTGGCATCGGCAGGCGGGTCAGGAAGCCGAAGGCGAGAATCAGGCCGCGTGGCATTTAGGGTTTAACCTCGCGGTTGAGAAATAGAAGCCGGGGCTGTTCACCCTGCATGAGAGAAACCCTGCTCCATGCGCCATAGGGAAGAGCGAGACGCCAGATATGCGAGAGAGGGATGGCCAGCAGGTGCGAGAGCAGGACCCGCTTGACCAGCCCGTGGCTGATCAGCAGTCGGTGTTCACCCGATGCGCCATGAATCCATGATTCCCACTCTTCAATAATTCGCCGGGCAAACATATTGAAAGATTCGCCACCGGGAAGCTGCACCCCATCGGGATTCTCCATAAAACGGGTCAATAGCTCCTGCTCCTGGATTTCATGGGCCTGTTTGCCCTCCCAGTGGCCGAAGTCGATTTCGCGCATCTGCTCCAGAACCGTAAGCGGGAGGCCCGCCTGGGTGCTGAACTGCCCTGCAAAAAGGGCGCAGCGGGATACCGGTGATGTGGCGATGGCTGTTAGTGATCCTTCTAGATGCAGGGATTGAGCAACGGCATCCATTTGTGACCAGCCACTCTCTGTCAGTGGCACATCGGTGCGACAGCCGCGAGCAACTGATACAGCGCCTTCTACCTCGCCGTGGCGCAGCAGATCGATGATGGCCGCTTCAGCCATCTTTATCAGTCACCCCGGCGCTTGCGAAGGTCGCCATCTGACTGTGCAGGGCGATCGCCGATTGCAGCAGTGGTACAACAAGCGCTGCACCCGAGCCTTCACCAAGGCGCATCTCAAAATTGATCAGCGGGGATAGTCCCAAGGCCTCCAGCGCCAGCGCATGCCCATTCTCATGCGAGATGTGGCTGGCCAGCATCCAGTTGGTGACCTGTGGCTCGATGACCCTAGCGGCAAGGGCGGCAGCTGATGCGATAAATCCATCGATCACTATTGGAATGCCGGACTCAGCTGCCTGCAGATAGAAGCCGGCCATGGCTGCGATTTCCAGTCCTCCGACCTCCTGCAGGACAAGTTCGTCTGCTTTTCCAGAGATGCGCTCCAGCGCACGTCTGACTACATCCACCTTCAGGCTGCGCCCATTTTCGTCGACACCTGTGCCAAAACCGACCACGGCTTCGGGTGTTGTTCCGGTTAATCTGCAGATAATAGAGGCCGATGCGGTGGTGTTACCGATGCCCATATCGCCGGCAATCAGCAGGTTGGCGCCAGCCGCAATGGCGGCTTTCGCCTCTGATCTGCCCGCCTCAATAGCGGCGGCGCATTGATTTTGGGGCATCGCAGCCTCACGCAGCAGGTTGGCCGTGCCGGAGCCGAACTTTTTATGGGTGATGCCCTCAAACCCTGAGAGGTCGGACATAACACCAACATCGATAATGGCGAGCGTTGCTCCACACTGGCGCGCCAGCACGTTGATGGCTGCACCTCCGCGAGCGAAATTCTTCACCATTTCACCGGTCACGACAGATGGATAAGCTGAGATACCCTCTTCGCAAACACCGTGATCACCGGCAAATACAGCGATATGGGGTAGCAACGGGTCGGGAAGCAGCTTGCCCTGCCGGGAGGCGAACCAGCAGGCGATATCCTCAAGCCGTCCCAGTGCACCACGCGGCTTGGTCAGGTTATCCTGATGGGCTCGCGCCTCTTTTTCGATTTCGGTATTCACGGCAACTACAGCCACGCTTTTCCCCTTTCAGTCCGTTGTTTTTCAGTCACGATTATTTCAAGCAGATCGGAAGGCCTGCCGCAATAAACTCGACGCGATCAGCTGTTGCTGCAAGGCGTTGGTTGAGCCGCCCCTGTGCATCACGGAAGGCGCGCCCCTCTGGGTTTTCTGGAACCAGCCCCATGCCCACTTCATTGGCAACGAGGATCACCTCACCGACAAGCATCGGGAGCAGCTCGCAGAGCAGTTCCACCTCATCTTCGATCTCCCTGCCTGCAAATATCAGGTTGGATAGCCAAAGGGTGAGGCAGTCGATCAGCACGACGCTCTGCGGGCCATCCTGCGCTTTTAGCACGCTGGTAAGCGCGAGTTCCTCCTCAATCACCTGCCAGTGTGTGTCGCGCTCTTCGCGGTGACGTTCGATACGGGCCAGCCACTCGTGATCGTTGTCGATAAGCGGGGCGGTGGCGACGTAGATCGGGTGATCGCTGAGGGATGTTGCGAGCTCTTCGGCATGGCGGCTTTTGCCACTGCGGGCACCACCCAGAATAAGTGTTATTGGCATGATCTCCTCCTTAACAGCGGCTCCAGAAGTGCCGGGTCGATGGCCTGTTCCAGAGCATCAGCCAGCAGGTCGAGCGAAGCGAGTGTTCGCTCTCGCTGATTTCTACCATCACTGGCAGAAAAACCGATCTCAGCTAACCATGCTTTGCGAAAGCCTCCCTGCTCAAATAGTCCGTGTACATAACTTCCCCAAATCAGCCCATCTTCAGATTTTGCTGCAAACGGGAAGAGTGTTTCGTCAGCATCGGATTCACCGTTATGAATTTCATAGCCGGTGACGCGCGTTTCATGAAAGCAGGCCGATGGTCGGTCCACCTGCCGCAACGTTTTTTCAGGCCGCATGGTTGTTGAAAGTGGCAGCCATCCTAACCCCTTTGCACTGCCGCCCTCAATTCCGGCATCTTCAATATAAATGCCGAGTATCTGCATGCCGCCGCAGATACCGAGAAGTTTGCCACCATAACGCAGGTGTTTTTCCAATGCGGGTACAAAACCCCTAGCATGTAACCACGCCAGGTCGGAGGCCACATGTTTGGAGCCGGGAAGAATGATCAGGTCGGAGGGGGGCAACTCATCAGGGGATCGGACAAAGCGCAGATTCACACCAGCCTCTGATGCCAGTGGATCAATATCGTCATGGTTGGAGATGCGCGGATAGGCGATGACGGCGATATTGAGCTGAGTGCTGTTATGCGACTTGTCGGTGATGTGGCGGAAGGGGCTGTCCTCTTCAGGTAGTTCAAGCGGTAAATATGGGACCACACCGGCAACAGGGCGCCCTGTTCTGTCCTCCAGCCAGACCAGGGCATCATCGAGTAGCTTCAGGTTGCCGCGAAAGCGGTTGATCAGCAGAGCTTTTACTCGTGCATTCTCGGAGGCGGAAAGAATATCTAGAGAGCCTGTGAGTGCAGCAAATACGCCGCCGCAATCAATGTCGCCCACCAGCCAGACCGGCACATCGGCAGCCTCGGCGAACCCCATGTTTGCGATATCCCCCTCACGCAGGTTGGGTTCGGCAGGAGAACCCGCGCCTTCAACAATCACCACATCGTATTGCGATTTCAGTTGGGAAAAGGAGTCCAGTACCATCTGCATCCAGCCAATGCGGTCTTCACGGAAATGCTTTGCATGCAGCTCTCCAACCACCTTGCCGCGCACAACCAGTTGCGCTTTCTCATCAGCCTCCGGCTTGATCAGCACAGGATTCATGTGAACGGTCGGTTCAATGCCGCAAGCAAGTGCCTGCAGTGCCTGAGCGCGACCGATCTCGCCACCATCAATAGTGACGGCGGCATTGTTGCTCATATTCTGTGGTTTGAACGGGGCGACGGAGACGCCGCTTCTGGCCAGCAGACGACAGAGGCCTGCGACCAGTACCGATTTACCGACACCGGATGCGGTGCCCTGGATCATTAGTGCTTTCATGGGTTATCCCCGGTGGAAAGTGTTTTTTGTAACAGTTCCAGCCCATCAAGCAGGCGAGGACCGGGGCGATGAAGGATGTCGGGATTGATGGCTGCAAAGCGAACCTTGCCCCTGCCCAGCCACCCTTCCCAGAAAGTCCGACGATCAGAGATATTGCGTTCCTCAAGAGGAACGACAATCAGTTCAGGCTTAGCCCGGATCACCGACTCAACATTTACATGCGGCGTTTCGACATTGATATCGGCAAAGACATTTCTGCCGCCCGCCTCATGGATAAGATCGGTGATGAAGCTGGGACCGCCGGCAGTAAGCATCGGGTCATGCCACACCTCATAAAAGACAGGTACTTCGGAGCGGGAAAGGGAGCGTATTTTCTGCAGCCGCTCACGCAGGTTTTGAACCAGTTCAGTCGCTTCTACTGAATGGCCTGTCAGGCTTCCGAGTTTAAGTACGTCATCGAACATGGTTTCGAAGCTTGTCGGATTAGAGGTGACGATTGCTACCCCCATCTTCTCCAGCATCTCCACACCGACCACATTACGGCTCATTGCTACAACAAGGTCGGGCTTCAGGCGTAGTGCCGCCTCAACATTAATGCGCTCATAACTGCCGATACGGGGCAGGTTGTTTGCCTCAGCCGGGTAGTCACAGAAGGAGACTCCACCGACGATCTGGGCCCCAGCATTGATGGCATAGAGCATTTCACAGGCGTGCGGTGTCAGCGCCAGAACACGTTGGGCGGTGGCAGCTACTGTTGCGGGAAACAGGGCTGCCATGAGCAGGGCGACTAGAAGGCGCTTCATTGCAGCCTGAACTCAACAGGCAGGCGGTAGAGACCGTTGGCCAGCGGCAGGTGGTCAATAGCACGGATGCCGCGCATTGCAGCGCGATCAAGCAGTTTGTAGCCGGATGAGTGGAAGATATCCAGATGTGCCAGCTTCTGTTCACGGACATCAAGATGGAAGGTGGCCTTACCCTCCCATCCTTTACGGCGCGCCTGACGGGGGTAACTGATTTGCGTCAGAATCATCTGCTCTACATTGGCAGGCATGGCGCCGGGGTTGGTCGAGGTTGGCGTATAGGCAACGCTTGCCTGCTCTTGCGGCAGCTCGCTGTCAGAGAGAGAAGCTTCAGCAGTATTGTTTTGGATAGGTTCTTGTTTTTTAACTGTTTTCACCACCGATCTCTCCGGTCTTTGCCGAACTTCAGTTTTAACCGGCGGGGTGGCTTGTGCCACTTGTGTGGCAGGAGCAGCTGGCTGTTCTGCATCTTTTTTGACCAGTTCAATCTGTAGCGGGGCACCCGTGCTGCTATGCAATTGCAGTGTGTTGTTGTGCGGCCAGAGTTGAAAGGCAAGCAAATGCAGGCCAGTGGCAGCTACGAAAGCAGCTACCAGCCGGCCTGATTTATGCCAGTTGATCAGAAGCTGGCTCCGGCGCCCGCATACCAGGCGCGGCCCGGCACGCCGTAACCTGCCGCCTCTTCATACTTCTTGTTTTCAATGTTATCGACACGGGCGGTTAACTCCCATGCAGGGTTGATCTTATAGCGGGCTCGCAGGTCTGTTTTGCGGTAGCTGGCCAGATAAGCGCTGTTGTTCGGGCTTGAGAAGCGCGGGCCAACGATGGCGAGATTACCTTCCAGATTTAGCGGGCCGACATCAATGCCAATCAGAATGTTCCCATGCTCTTTAGGGCGACGGGCAAGCCAGGTTTCATTACCAGTGTCGCGCGCCAGAAGGTAGCCCCAGTTGGCTTGCAGATAGGCTCCGGAAAAGCTCAGTTTACCGGAGAGTTCAAGGCCGCGGCTGCGAGCCTTGTTTACATTAGACGGGATCCATGTCCATGAGCCGGGTGTAATCGGTGCCCAAGCAATCAGGTCGCTGAAGGACTGGTCGAACCAGGTTGCCGAGAAGGCATATGTAACCGCCTCACCACTTCGTTCGTATGCGATGCCTGCATCCCACCCCTTGCTTGTCTCCGGCTTCAGGTTCGCATTGCCTGCTCCAGGCCAATAGAGATCGTTGATCGAGGGGGCCTTAAAACCTGTACCGTAATTGGCGGATAGTTTCAGCCCTTCGACTGGTCGCAGCACACCGCCTGTATGCCATGTAGATTTGTTGGCGGAGTTTGTTAGGCCGCTGTTGCGGTCATGGCGCACCGATCCGTTCAGGTCGATCATCTCTCCATGCCATGAGAGGGATGCGAAGCCGGCGCTCTGTCGCAACACCTTGTTCAGTGGCGCAAGCTGATTAACGACACGATCAGCATGATGATCGAATCCGAAGAGCAGGGAGAAATCGGCCAGTTCGACACTGTTCTGCCAGTTCAGCTGATTGATCGTGGTATGGATATCGGAGTTGTTGGCAGCGTTGGCCGGGTCATTGCTGCTCATATCATCGGCTGAGCGGGATAACTGAAGGCTGCTCTCCCAGTTATCCATCACCGGATAGCTTAGTTTCGCACTGTAAGCCGACTGTCGGGAGGAGGCATTCCAGTTGAGAGTGTCAGCAAGTACCCAGCCACCATCAAGGCCGGTTGTTCCCTCAGACTGACGCCCCGTAAATGCGAGCGTCCCATCGCCAATCTCCATTTCAATACGGCCGGAAAGTTGCGTCTGACGGAATGGATCTCTCTCTGTTCCGTTGGCAGCTACCGAAACACCTGCTGTGCGCTGACCTGCTGCTGTTAACGCATAACTGATACCATCTTCAGTTGATCCGGAGACCTGCATGCTACCCCGAGATGAGGCCAGGCCACCGGCCTCGCCATTGATCCGGACCTTAGCTTTTCCTTCGCCCGTTTTGGTGAAAATCTGAATTACGCCGCTCATGGCATCAGCACCGTAGAGAGAGGACTGTGGGCCACGTACAATTTCAATGCGTTCAATATCCTCCGCTGACATCAGCGCCCAGTCGAAGGCTCCGGTTGAGGCTGCGCCGACCCTTATTCCATCAATGAGTACAAGCACATGGCCGCTGTTGCCACCGCGCATATAAAGTGAGGTCGACTTGCCAGGCCCGCCTGTCGATGAGGTATTGATGCCCACCTGACGGCGCAGTAGTTCGGCAACGCTCGTAACCTGTGATTTTTTAATCTCTTCTTCGTCGATAAGCGTGACATCGGCTGAGATCCGGGCTGGATCTTCAGCGATTCTGCCAGCTGTAACGACCACTGTCGGCAACGCTTCTTCGGCCTGAAGTGGCGTGGTGACAAATAACCCTGCCGCCATAAGCAGCATGGATGTGGTTATTGGTTTTCGTCTTTTTGAGGGCTGAATAGCCATGTCGCTCTTCCTTTCGCGCCCGCCGCGCATTATTAAGTTTTGGCGGTTGTTAGTATCGAAAGAAGGTGAGTGCGGATCAGAGGGGCAGTTGTGGCGCCGTCAGTTCCGGCAACACCTCCCTCCGAGGCCTCAAACCGATGACAGTCTCCACGTGGGGTGACATGTCGTGCTTCAGGCCGGTCTCCTGGCTTGCCTTCATTCGCGGCTGCTCTCCTTCCCGGTTTCCCAGTGGGTTCGAAACAGCGTTGTCAGGCCTACAGTAGCGGGGGCTGCGCCGGAATTGATTGATGACTGTTTGCAATCAAATATCGCACCGGACTTCCCGTTTCACCCATGGTCAAATGACCATTTGGGCACCTAAAACAGGACGGACTTTATCCACAGGCGGACAGCTAGTCTATCTGCGGGTTGTATGAGGTAATGTTCAGGGGGTTCTGTAGACGTCGAGGTGCCTAGAAAGATCCAGAGGTTTTTCAAACAGAAGGGGTGCACGCACATCCATATCAATCGCGTGGCTGGCCAGTATGAAGGCACTCTGTTTCTTCTCCAGCAGGGGCAGATTTTGCTTTGCAATCTCCAGCCCCTGAGAGGAAGCAGCTTTAAACCAGGTGCGTGCTTTCTCACGGTCTTCTGAAACACCACGACCGAGTGCATACATATAGGCAATGGAGTTTTGAGCCTGTGCATAACCTGATTCAGCAGCTTTCAGGTACCACTGGGCCGCCAGCTTATCGAGCTGATCTAAACCTTCACCCTTGCGGTAGAGGTTGCCCAGGTTGAATTGGGCTGGTGCATATCCAGCTTCGGCAGCTTTTCGATACCACTGAACTGCCTGTTCTATGTTATAGGTCACGCCCTGTCCGCGCTGGTACATAGAGGCGACAATGTTGCAGGCCTGTGCATCCCCACCATTAGCTGCCTGGAGAAAGTTTCTGAATGCCTTGGCAAAATTACTGCTGTTGTAGTAGAGGATGGCGAGATTAAAGGCAGCGTTCAGATCGCCATTGCCGGCGGCCTCCTGATACCGATGTGTCGCAAGGGTTTCATTGTAGCTCACCCCTCGCCCGAGATGATAGAGCAGCGCCAGTGTCGGGCTAGCATTGCTGTTGCCACCGCTTTCTGCTTTTTTGAACCATGAGACGGCCCCTGCTTCATTCTGGGTGACATGGATGCCGCGAAGAGACATGACTCCGAGGTTGTACTGCGCTTTGGCATCCTTTTTAGCGGCTTGTTGAAAGAGGGTGTAAGCCTGTTTGAGGTCTTTATCGATCCCTTTTCCCAGTGCATACATGACAGCCAGATTGTTCTGCGCATCGGTTTGGGCGCTTGCTGCTGCTTTTTGCAACCATGAGACAGCCTCACTGTAGTTATGGTCAAATCCAGGGGTTTCGCTGTAGACAATGCCAAGGGCTGTTTGGGCTTTCGCATTGCCTGCTTCTGCCGCCTTGTTCAACCACAATAACGCCTGTTGCGGATCTGCAGTGACCCCAACCCCGGATGCGGACATTATCCCGAATGCCGTCGCAGCCTTGAGGTGCCCCTGCCTGGC
Organism: Mariprofundus aestuarium; assembly: GCF_002795805.1. Taxonomy (NCBI): domain Bacteria; kingdom Pseudomonadati; phylum Pseudomonadota; class Candidatius Mariprofundia; order Mariprofundales; family Mariprofundaceae; genus Mariprofundus; species Mariprofundus aestuarium. The sequence goes on from NZ_CP018799.1 coordinate 268,516, forward strand.
TGCGGCCAGATACCAGCTGGCCGCCTCCTTGAATTGACTGCCATTCTGTTTATCGACCAGGAAAACAGCCAGATGATACTGTGCATCGCTGTTACCCTGTTCCGCACTCTGGCGCAGCCAGTTTTCACTGGACTTGAGATCGGCATGAATGCCTTCTCCCTTGCTGAACATCATAGCCAGCACAAACTGTGCTTTGGCATCACCCTCTACAGCTTTTGCTGTTACCCGATTGAGCAGTTGCTGGAGATAAGGTTCCGCCTCCCTGTTCTTCGATTTGGTGGCCATAACGGCCCAATGCAGTGCTCGCCCCTCATCTTTCGGGGTGCCGCGCCCTTCGGCATAATGAACAGCAAGCCGCAACTGTGCGGCCCCGTGCCCTGCCTCAGCCGCTTGCCGGAGCAGGTGAATCGCCGATGCTGGGTCTGGCTGATCCATGCCACGGCCACTGTCAAACAGCTTGGCCAGTTCGTACTGGGAATCGGCATGTTTCTGGGCTGCTGCGACCTTCAGCCAGCGCACCGCTTGCGCATCATCACGATCTACCCCCTTGCCATCGCGATAGAGCATGGCATAGCGGTATTGAGCCTCTTTGTCGCCCCGCTTGGCAGCCTGCATGAACCACTGCGCAGCCTCATTATAGTCACCCTTCTGGTAGGCAGCCGTGCCGTGGAACAGGCCATCGGCATTGGGGGCGTCGTAGTCGCCACTGTTGAGCAGCAGCAGGTAGACGAGGCCTGCCGTCAGCGCAACGGCGAGGACAAACAGAGGGATTCTCAGCTTCTCAATCAAGAAAGCTTCCTGCGGGGGTAAGCCAAGGTGATGGCTCGCATTATAATCCCAACTCGTCCCATATCTCGTCGATGCGTGCTATGACCGCCTCATCCATTGCAATCGGGCGCCCCCATTCACGATCGGTCTCACCCGGCCACTTGTTGGTGGCATCAATACCGACCTTGGAGCCGAGTCCGGCAACAGGGGAGGCAAAATCAAGATAATCGATCGGTGTATTTTCAGCCATGGTGAAATCGCGGGCCGGATCAGAGCGGGTGGAGATCGCCCAGATCACCTCTTTCCAGTCGCGGCAGTCGATATCCTCGTCCACCACGATGATGAACTTGGTATACATGAACTGGCGCAGGTAGGACCAGATACCGAACATCACGCGTTTGGCATGGCCTGCATAACCCTTGCTGATTGAAACAATTGCGACGCGATAGGAGCAACCTTCCATAGGCAGATAGAAATCGACGATCTCCGGGAACTGTTTTTTCAGGATCGGTACAAAAACCTCATTAAAGGCAAGGCCGAGCACGGCTGGTTCATCGGGCGGTTTGCCGGTGTGGGTGGAGTGATAGATGGCATCACCGCGCATGCTCATCGTCTCCACAGTGAAGACCGGGAACATCTCGGTTTCGTTGTAGTAGCCGGTGTGATCGCCGAACGGCCCCTCTTCAGCATACTCATCCAGTGATACGTAACCTTCCAGTACAACCTCGGCAGATGCGGGCACCTGCAGATCGATATCGAGACACTCTGTCAGTACGGTTTTCTTGCCGCGCAAAAGGCCTGCAAACTGGTATTCGGAAAGGGTATCGGGAATTGGTGTGACTGCTGCGAGAATCGTGGCGGGATCCGCACCGATAACGACCGCACAGGGGAAACGCGTAGCCCCTGCCTTCTTGGCTTCCAGATGATCCTGGGCACCACCACGGTGTTTAAGCCAGCGCATGATCAGCTTGTTTTTACCGATCTTCTGTTGCCTATAAATGCCGAGATTCTGGCGCTCCTTATTAGGGCCTTTGGTGACTACCAGCCCCCAGGTGAGCAGAGGCGCTGCATCTTCGGGCCAGCAGGTCTGAATCGGTAGCCGATCCAGATCTACTTCATCACCACGCAGCACAACCTCCTGCCACGGTGCTTTTTTCACCTTTTTCGGCTGCATGTGCATCACTTTCTTCAGAACAGGGAACTTTTCCCATGCATCTTTGAAGCCCTTCGGTGGTTCCGGCTCTTTGAGATAGGCGAGCAGCTCTCCGATTTCCCGCAGTTCATCTGCTGATTCGCGCCCCATGCCCAGTGCAATGCGCTCGGCGGTGCCGAACAGGTTGGTCAGTACCGGCATCTCAGAGCTGATGATATTCTCGAAAAGAAGTGCGGGGCCACCTGCACGCAGCACGCGATCCGATATTTCGGTGATCTCAAGATTGCTGCTGACCTCTTTCGTGATGCGTTTAAGCAGGCCACGCCTTTCAAGCTCAGCTATAAAGGCTCGCATGTCGGAAAAACTCATGTCGCAAAGCTGTCTTCGATCTCAAATACGGTGTCGAGTTTAGCCAGTGAGAAGATGTCGCGAACGTTGTCACTTAAGCCGGAGAGCACAAAACGCCCCCCCGTCAGTCGCGACCACTGTAACCCCTCCACAAGTGTTGCGATGCCTGAAGAATCCATGAACTCGACATGATCAAGAACCACGTGAACGCTCTGCATTTTGGCGGTAAAAAGCGGCTTGAGCTGCTCGCGCAGGCGTGTCGCGGTGTGGATGGTAACGTCGCCAAAAACCTTAAGCGTCACATTGTTTTCACTCAGCTCTTCGCGTTCGAATTTAAGATTCGTGTTCATTGTTCTCTCCATCACGGATATTGAATGTTAGTCGCCAGTGATTACCATCTTCAAGTGCTTTATGCTCACAGTGATCGGTCACCGAGTGAATCAGCCTGAGTCCCAGCCCCCCCGGACAAATCTGTTCAAGGTTCTGTGGGCGAGTGGCAACCTCTTCAATACTACCGCACCAGAAAACCGGGGCATAGTCACGAAAATCAAAGATTAATGCCTGAGCGCCATTCTCACTGTAGATGGCTGTCTCAAACTCGACTCTTCCAGGTTTGCCCTCATAGCCATGAGCCGCGATATTGGCAAACAGCTCATCCACAGCAACGGCGACCCTATTACTGCGCAGTTCATCCATGCATGCCCTGGCTGTCATTACGGCGACCATGGAACGTAAGACATGAATGCAGTCGCTGTTACTGTCCAGCTGCAGGCACAGTTTGCCATCGTGGCTGCTGTTGCATGCACCATGTAAATCAGGACTCCCCATGTTTCTACCTCGCTGAACAGCCGAAAGCGCCATCCTGTCAGTGTTGCTCGCCAAGCTTGTCTTCGATGCTCTTCAAACGCAACCGGTGCAGCTTTGCTGTGGCGCTGTCGGCATCTACCTCAGCCTGTCGCAGCAGGTGGGTGAGAGCCTTCTTTTCACCATGCAGGTCATTGAGCGCCTTATAGATATCGAGCGCGCGTTCAAGTTTATCCTGCTGCCCTGCTCTGTTGCCTGGCGGAAGCTCTCCCTGTAGCAGCAGCGCATGTGCGGTAAGCCGCGGTGCTCCTATCTTGCGGCAGTAGAGCAGTGTCTGCTCCGCCTCACTCCAGGCAGTTTCTGTCACACCTGCATCACGGGAAAGCAGAGCGAGTCCCATATGTGCTTCCGCTTTCAGCATAAGGCTGTTGCGATCACTCTCTTTCAGGCTAATGACCAGTTCGTAAGCTGATTTTGCAAGCGCTGAATCCCCAAGGCGTTGCGCAAGGCGTCCCGCCTGCAGGTGCAGGTCGCTGGGCCAGACTCTTTTTGAGAACAGCGTCTGCTGCAGCTGCAGCAGGGAGAAGTTCTCGGGAAGGCGCCCTGTTCTCTGCTGCACCAAACGCATGGCAAGCAGGGCTCGAAGATGCATCACTTCATCATGATTACGTTGAGCAAGTTTGATGGCCTGCTCATAAGCCGCTGCCGCTTTGGTAAGGTCGTTTGCCCCGCTGTATGCGGTGGCAAGATTGTACCATGAGCGTGTGATCAGACGCGTATCGTCGGCCAGTTGTGAGGCGCTCAGGGCGCGGGAGAATGAGCGCTCAGCAGCATTCCAGCGCTCCTGCTGCATGGCTTCGATGCCGTTGCTGGTGTGGTTTTCCGCCTTCAAAATATAAGGGTTATTGATCTCAGGTGTTTTACTTGAACCGGAGGAGATGCAGGAGGTCAGCAGCAGGCTGATAGCCGCGACAAGAAGTGCGTACGTACTCATTTTCACGGCTGCAGTTCCAGTGCCGGAGGCGCAACTGTTTCATCACGCGCCTTGCCAGATGTGCTGCCACCGACCAGCCATGAGCCGCGTACCGATTTTAGAATCTCCTGCATCTCGCCAATGGCCTGCCGTGATTCGCGGGCAAGTCCCGGAAGTTCAGGTGTCAGCTCCGAGAGGTCGGAGGCGACGGTATCAAGCGATTTGGAGAGCCTGTCCACATGTTCGATCAGGCTGTTGATTCGCTTCAGGCTTCCCGGCCCTTCTTTGGCAATCTGTTCGGAGAGGGGGCGCAGGTCAGTCAGGATGGAGGAGGTAGCTTCAAGTGCTGTAGCCAGCTGCTTGGCGACGCCCTGCTCTTTCAGGTCCTGTGTCAGGGATCGGAGATTTTCCAGTGCATCGGCAAGATTGGCGACAAGCTTGCCGATATTCTCACGGTCCAGATCCTGAGTGACGGCATTAAGGCGGGCGGTGACCTGCCTGACATCGCTATTGGGATCATTCAGCCATAGGGCGAGTGCGGCCATCTCGCTCAGTAGTTTGTTGGCATTATCGACTGCTGGTTTGATATCCTGCAGCAGTTGCTCAACCGTTGCCGCCGTTTCATAGTCGATCATCTGGCCGGCCGGAATGGCCGGTTTTTTGATGTCACCGGCTGTGATTTCAAGGGTCTGTTCACCAATTAATCCCTCACGAGTCAGGTGAACGATGGCACCTTCGTGCAGCATCGGATGGTAACGCTCGAGAAGACGCAGGGTGATTCGTACCCGGCCATCACTCTGAAGGTCCATGTTATCGATGCGCCCGACAGTAAACCCCTGATACTTGACCGGCTGGCCGACGTAGAACGAGGAGGCGGAAGGTGGCGAGAAGGCGAGATAAAACTTGTCGGCAAACAGGTCGGTACGCAGGCTGACCATGAGCAGAATGAATACGATCGCACCGATGCCGAGGATGACAAACCACCCCACCTGACGACTTATGTTGGCAACGAATTCGCTCACTTACTCTCCTTCTGCAGAGTCAAGGCTTTGGCAATCAGGTTCGATCGTCAATGTGCGGGCATAATCGAGCCCTGAGCCCTCATCAACACTCCCGGTCAGATAGAGCAGCCCTGAGCCCAGTTGCTCGAGCGCCTGCATGCTAAATGCCCTGAATCGATCCAGTTGTTCGGGTGGCATGCCGATATGTACCTCCTGTGCAACGATGATAGCAGGCTTTACAAGCATACAGCGTGTCAGACTTATTATAGCATGTGTGTAGGTCGATCTCTCGCCCGCTTTCTCATCCAGAGATGAGTCTATGCCAAATCTCCGGGCAACCTCAACAATTTCATCTGATGCTCTCTCCAGACGCTGCTGGTCGCCATGGTAGAGAAATGGCAGCAGAAGGTTTTCACGCAGCGTGAGGTTGGCGATCAACCCGCGCTGGCGGATCATGCTGCCAATCCGGATGCTGAATTCCGGTGTTCCTGAAGGGTAGCTGTTTGAGTTGCTCTCCAGCCACATTTTCCAGCCATTTTCACGATCGTCTTCTTTGAGGCAGAACATGTGCTGCATGAAGGCGTACTGACAATGGTAGTTCATCACCAGTCTTACATATTCGCCGTGAGCAACAGTTGCTGCTGGGACCATGGTTTGTCCCAGGTGCAGGGCGCTCCAGTGTAGGGTATCACTCATATCAGATTCAGAACCAGGGCAATCACTGCATCACCCATGATCACGAGCATGAGCGAGCCCAGCACGCCCTGAGTAGCGTAGACCGGGATCATGTTCGGTTCGCGTCCCACCTTGCAGCCCATATTCAGTAGCATGACAGCGCTTAACATCGGATAGAGGGTTCCCTTACCAAGAAGTATCATAATCTCTTCCATGCTGGTGCCGCGCCGCACTTCGATCAGGAAGTCGATGAAATTAATTTCGTAACTCATCGACACAATCAGGCCGCCGAGCCAGATTGACACGAAGACAAAGATAAAGGTGAGAATCAGGCCGCACAGCGTGAAGGCCATCAGGCGCGGCCAGAGCAGATACTCCTCTTTGCTGATGCCCATGCTGCTCAGCGTCAGGTCCTCGCCGCGAACATGCATGGTGCCCAGTTCGGTCACTACGGCCACACCTGAACGGGAAAGTAGAAGAATGGTGACAACCAGTGGCGCAACCTCTTTTACCAGCAGGTCGGAGATCAACCGGCCGATCAGCGACATATCCTGAATGCTTTTGGAAAAGTCGACGATATTATAGACGGCGAGCGCACCGATACCGAATGCGACAAGCACGACCCAGAGCATGCTTTGAACGCCGGTAAAGTAGATCTGCCTGAAGACCACATTGGTTACTGCAGGTTTGGTTATCCACTGCAGGCGCAAACCGGCTGAGAGTATGGAGGTGGTAAGCCGGTAGGCACGACGGCTTTCATGGAACATATGGATCAATGAGGAGCCGAGCGTGTCGGCGCGCTGGTTTATCTGTTGCAATAACTGACCCGGATTGCTCATGCCAGCTTTATATGCCGATTGTCAGAAAAGACAAGGGAAGGCCTCACAACGCCAGTTGGCTGTCATGGACCGGGGGCTGTTTCCGGCATGCGCTTTTTATCCTTGTCGTTGCCGAACCAGAGATCAGGCAGTGTCAGCAGGCTTTCGATAATACCTGCGGCTTTCAGCCCTGCCTTTTCCGGTGTGACTGTTTCAACCTTGGCATCGGTGAAGGGGCCGTACATGTGGTAAATCTTGCGAAAAAGACTGTGTGAACTGCCTCCGAGGATATCCCTGAGTAGTGGTATCTTGGCAAGTAGCGCATCCAGGTTTTGCAATGGCCGCACCACCAGATAGAGGTCGACTGTGGCCTGTTCCAGGTTCATGTTGCCATGGCCAGCCAGATCAAAGGCGGTGGAGCGGATCGCGACATTGCGAATGCGGATTTCCTGATTTTGCATGATCGCTTCCATTTGCAGCCGCTCATACATAATTCCGGGGCCAGTCAGGTCTTCGCGCTGGCCTAGCAGCAGCAGTGGTAGTTTGGTCAGGTTTGTTGCTGCCAGCAGTGTGGTTAATGTTCCGCCTTCGAGGATGCGCCCGTTATCAGCGCGAAGGCGAAGCCTGCCATCCAGACCGTCCCACCATGGCTGTTCACGCAGAATGATTCCACTGCCGGAGAACAGGAGGCGGCCATCTCCATCCTTGAAACGCTCTGAAAGCTTGCCCAGCTTCAACAGGTGGCCGAAATCACCGTGCAGCTCGGCAAAGCCGCGCCAGCGCATCCCCCCCTCTTTTTCCGGCCTCAATGTGGCGGACATATTCAGGCGTTGCTTCTCAATGCTGGCCGACAGGCGACGAAGATCAATGGCTCCTCCGCCGGGCATCGAAAAGCGGGCATCGATATCGGTAATATCCAGCTGGGTGGTGTGGACCTGCTTCGCCTTGAACAGCCCGATACTACCCCTGGACGATGCAAGGCGGATGAACACCTCTTGCATGCGGGAGTCGTCCCACTCGAATTTTTTGATGTTGGCGGATAAGAGCCACGACTTGTCGATGGTCTGGTCCTGATAGTCGAGCGCTTCAGGGAGTGCATTGCGATTCAGGTAGTCAGCAATTACGAGCAGCTCCCATGGTTTGTTGTCGAACGGGATGTTGATATCCAGTGAGCCGCTGAAGGATGGGGTGTGCAGGTCATTCAGCTTGAGATTCAGTTGTTCGCTGTTGATTGAGGCGCTGCTGTTGCGAATCAGCAGGGCTTTACCTTTGCTGGTCAGACTGGTCAGACGGATGGTTGGCAGCTTTTTCTCAAGGTTGAGGTCGCCACTACAGTGGATTGAATAGGGCTCCCCTGTTTTTTTGTCCGAGCCGAGCAGCTGTTTCCAGCTTGCCTCTTTCAGATCAGCGGCTCCACGCCACTTGCCGTCAAACTTAAGGCTGCTGTAGATCGTGCCTCCGGCCTGGGCAAGCGGTAGCTGGAAGTGGGCAGCCAGCATGGCGAAGTCGCTTTTAGAGTCGATTGCGAGGTTGCTGATACTCCAGCGATTATCTTTGTCGATAGTGGTTGTGAGGTTCACTTCGCCATCGACATGGGTGTTCTGGAAGTGCAGTCCGGAAACAGTCAGTCCGTTACTCTGATCCCAGTTGGCGGAACCACCGGAGAGCTGCAGCGATGTGTCATCAATAGAGATCTCCCAGTTGCCCGACGGTTGCAACTGAACACTTGCTTTGCGGGGCTTTGATTCGCTTGGGTCCCATAGCAACTGGAAGCGACTCTCGGCTTTGGCACCGTTCCATTTCCAGTCGGAGATGGCATCGGGGCCGAACCATGTCAGCAGCGAAGCAACATCGATCATGGATTTTCCAGCGATATTCAACTCCAGTGTCTGCCATGGGATGTAGAGCTCTCCAGTGGCATGGCCCATGTTTTTCGGCAGTTCGGCATCCATAATAACGGCATTCAGTCCATCATGGTTCAGGTCAATCTGGGCCGAGGTGTTGTGCAGGAAATCTTCGGATACACCAAGCGCGATATCGGCATCGTCTACATGGGCAGAGACCTGAAACAGCATCGCTTCCAGGTTCTCAAGTGTTGGCAGGGCCTTGATAGGGTCATCCCATGCCAGAGATAGCTTTGCTTTTGCCTGGCTTGCTGTGCCTGCTTTCATCAACGCCAGCCAGTTGTGCCACGTTTCATCCCCCAGTGGCCTCAGCCATGACCATATCACCGGCATCGATAGCTGATCCGAGTTTGCCTGCAGTGACAGCAGGCCTGCACTCCAGCTTCCTGTTGCCTGAATGCTGCTCTCACCCAGTGACCATGAAAGCTGTTCCAGGCTGATATGCTCAATAGCGAGGGATTTGCCCTCAATCGCTGTCAGTTTTAGCTGTAGATAGGCACGGTTGAGCGCAACTGAGTAGATGCTTTCAGGCAGTAGTGTGAGCACTTCTTCTGATTCTACAGATGAGGCGAGTTGCCAGGATTGTTTATTCAGGCGATTCAGCTTAAGTGATGCTGCAGGTGTGCCATTGAAGTATTTGCGGAGAGGGGCAGGGAGCCATGTGAAGTTGTTGCATTGCAATTCCACCAGCTGCGGCAGCATATCTTCACTGAGACTGGCTGAGATTGTGAAGTCCGATGTGGTCATCTGCATCTCACGCTCCATGCCATCAAGCATCAGATGCAGGTGATCGAGCGTTCCCTGCCACTTGTCCAGATAACTCCAGTTGACCTGCACGTCATCCAGCACAAGTTGCGCAGCGGGAAAGCCGCGTCCGGAGTCGGTGTGCTGGAGATCCAGGGTGCCGCTACTCAGGCGAATGCGGTCGGGTGAAAAGCGGCCCCTGAGGAGGTCCGAAAGTGCAAAGCGGACAGCCACGCCGCCATGGTGGAAGGCGAGCGCTTCATCACTGCTGGTGAAGTCTAGATGATCTGACTGCAGCCAAAGAAAGTCGGTCCACCTCCATGTGAGCTGCCCGAGTTTGATCTCTTTAAGCTGAAGTTTCTTCTTCAGGTGGCTTTCGATGCCGGGGCGAATGGTGTCGAGGCTGGGTGATTGCGAGTAGAGCCAGCCACCTAGAAGGGAGAGTCCCAGAAGTAGCAAAAGCGCCACGCGCCAGCAAGAAGCCAGCGCGCGTTTAAAGAAGCTGCCCGACATGGCAGAGGGTTCCTTTTTGATCAGTCGTTGTCCTTCTCTTTCAGCTTGGTGACTTTATCTTCCAGCGTTTTCAGAAGGTGTTCATAGCCGCCGTTAACCAGCGTGGATTTAAAATCCTGATAGAAGGTTCGCACCATGCTGGTGCCCTCAATGCGGATATCATAAACCTGCCAGCCTGTTTCGGTCTGGTGCAGACGATACTCCACCGGCGTTTCACGGGTGCCGTCGATTACGGTGGATTCGACGCGCGCCTTGTCGCTTTTAAGCTCGGCATCGGCAAAGACCACTTTTTGCCCTTTATATTCACTCAGACGGTTGCCGTAGGAGCGCTCAAGCAGTTCGCGGAATACGCTGGTAAAGTGGGTCTGCTGCATGCCATCCAACTCTTTCCAGGGGTTGCCGAGGCTGCGCCTGGCCATGGCCGCGTAGTCGAAACGGCCTTCCACGCTCTGGCGGATGGCATCGCGGTCCTTGCTGGTCAGCTTGGTCGTGTCCTGACGCGCTTCAAGCACCTCGATGATCTGGTTGACGGTGGTTTCGATAACCGTTTTCGGATCACTGCTACCACTGCTTGCCCATGCCGAAACGGAAAAGAGCATGGCAAATAGAATGGCGAACGTTGTACGAAACAGTTTTAACATGAGAAACTCCTTATGTTTGGTATCCATAGTTTAAGGTTCCTGCAGAAGCAGGCGAGGAGCAATGATTACTCCTTGCCGCTGAAAATGTACTTGCTGATCAGGTCTTCGATATTGATGGCGGATTCGGTCTCCTCAATCTCGTTGCCCTCCTCGAGGTTGCTATCCTCCATGCCCTGGGTGATCCTGATGTAGCGATCTCCGATAATACCCTTGGTACGCACCGAGGCGAAGGCGTCTTCGGTGATTTCAACACCCTCATTGATGCGCAGGATTACTGTTGCATGGTCATTGTTGGCCAGCTGCACCTCATCGACGCGGCCAATGACCACACCCGCCAGCATAATGTCGCTGCCTTTACGTACGCCACCGACATCATCGAAGTTGGCGGTCAGGGTATAGCCGGTCGCGCCGATGCCGCCGATCTGTCCAACCTTGATGGCGAGCCAGGCGATGGCCAGTAGTCCGATAAATACAAATACGCCGACAGTCATCTCTGTTTTTCTATATGCTTGCATTACAACTCCTTACAGGAAGAACGAGGTGAGAATATAGTCCATGATCAGTACGCCGACCGATGCGATGACCACCGCTTGCGTCGTTGCCTTGGCTACACCTTCCGTGGTGGGCTCGGACCGATAGCCCATGTAGGTACAGATCATGCCGATCATGAAACCAAAGATCACCGCTTTTACCCAGCCGCCATTGAGGTCGATCATCTCAAGCTTGGCGATCAGTTCGGCCATGTAGGCGCCGGGATTCACACCCAGCAGCTCCACACCGACAATGTAGCCCGAAGCGATACCAACGACATCGAATATCGATACCAGAAGAGGCACGGCAATCGTGGTGGCGATGATGCGAGGCAGAATAATTCGCTGCATCGGATTGACCGCCATCATCTCCAGCGCATCGGTCTGCTCAGTGACGCGCATGATGCCGATCTCTGCAGTGATGCTCGAGCCTGCCCGACCAATAATCATGAAGGCACCGAGCACCGGCCCCAACTCGCGAATGATCGACATGCCGACACCTGCGCCAAGCAGTGATTCCGAACCGAATTTTGCCAGTGTGTAATAGCCCTGCAGCGCCAGTACCATGCCGGTGAACGCACCGGTAATGACGATAATAGCCAGTGAGCCGACACCTAGGGCATAGAGCTGGATGATGAAATGTTTGCCCTGCCACGGCTTGGCAAAGAGCAGGGAGAGAGCCTGGAATCCAAGCCTCGTACCGTCGCCTAGCTGCTCGATGCCGCGCATTGCATAGCGGCCCATTCTGCCGAAGAAGGTGGCCATTCCTGATTGGCTGGCTGTTGTCATATCGCTCATTTTTCCAACCTTACTGTGCCCGGTCTGTGAGTCAGATCATCAATGTAGGAGGTGGTGCTGCGTGAGAACGGGATCGGACCATCGGGCCGCCCCTCGAGGAACTGGCGCACGCGCTCATCGGAACTCGCCCTGATAACTTCCGGTGTGCCCTCGGCAATAATACTTCCCTGCCACATCAGGATCACATGATCTGCAATAGAGAGCCCCGCCTCAACATCGTGCGTCACCACAATCGAGGTCATGCGGTTCATCTTCGAGGTGTCTTTGATCAGGGTGGAGATCACGCCGGCTGAGATCGGATCAAGGCCAGAGGTTGGTTCATCAAAGAAGACTATCTTCGGATCCATGGCAATGGCGCGGGCAAAGGCGACGCGTTTGGCCATGCCGCCGGAAAGTTCAGAGGGCATCAGCTCTTCAAAGCCGCGCAGCCCTACCTGTTCCAGCTTCATCGACACCATAGTGCGAATCACTGACTCATCGAGATCGGTATGTTCGTGCAGTGGGAAGGCTACATTGTCATAAACATTGAGTGAATTTAGCAGCGCGGAGTACTGAAACAGCATGCCCATGCTTTCGCGCAGCTCATACAGCCGTTTGGATGGGATGGTGCAGAGATCCTCGTCACCGTACCAGACATGACCAGTGGTAGGTTTGATCAGACCGGAGAGCAGCCGCAGCAGTGTTGTCTTGCCGGAGCCAGAGCCACCCATGATCGCAGTTGTTGCAGCCGCACGGATATGAATATCGGTCGGAGCAAGGGCATCGACATCGTTGTAGCGTTTGCTTAAGTTCTCACCACGAATCATGGGCGTAGGCTAGGGCCTCAGCGCGGCGACGGCAAATGATCCATATCACGCGCAAAGATGGCGTGTGCGATGGTGACACGCTACATTTACGGCCCTTTTTTAGGTTTCCCCGGAAATGCAGGGGGTTTTATATAAAAGATGAGGATGTTTAGATGAATTTCGCAGATCGTGATGGATTAATCTGGTTTGATGGTCAGATGGTGGACTGGCGTGATGCCAAGGTGCATGTGCTGACCCACACCCTGCACTACGGCATGGGCGTTTTTGAGGGCGTGCGCGCCTACCATGCTGAAGGCGGGACTGCGATCTTCCGTCTACAGGCACATACCGATCGTCTCTTCCGTTCGGCAAAAATCATGAATATGAATATGCCTTTTTCCAAAGAGGAGTTGAATGCAGCTCAGTTGGCGGCGGTTCGTGAGAACGGACTGGATTCAGCCTACCTGCGCCCGATGGTCTTCTACGGTTCTGAAGGCATGGGGCTGCGCGCTGATAACCTCAAGTCACATGTTATCGTTGCAGCGTGGAGTTGGGGTGCATATCTCGGGCAGGACGCTCTGGAGCAGGGAATTCGTATCCGTACATCCTCATTTACCCGCCATCATGTAAATGTTGCGATGTGCAAAGCCAAAGCGAACGGCAACTACATCAATTCGATGCTGGCCCTCTCCGATGCGCTGCGCGATGGTTATGACGAAGCACTGTTTCTGGATGTGGATGGTTTCGTGGCCGAAGGTAGTGGCGAGAACTTCTTTATGGTTTATGACGGTGTGATCTATACGCCGGAGCTGACCAGTGCGCTGGATGGTATTACACGTGCCACAGTTATTCAGTTGGCTAAAGAGGAAGGTTATGAGGTGTGTGAGAAGCGCATCACCCGTGATGAGGTTTATGTCGCTGATGAAGCCTTCTTCACTGGCACTGCTGCCGAGGTCACCCCGATCCGCGAGCTGGACGGGCGCACCATCGGCTGTGGCTCACGCGGCCCTGTCACTGAAGTACTGCAGAAGAAGTACTTTGATGTGGTTCATGGCAGAAGCGAAGCTCACAAGGATTGGCTCGCTTACGTCTGATCCTGTTCGGAACGCATAAAAAAAGGCCCGCAGTAAATACGGGCCTTTTTTTATGTTTAAGCTCTGTTAAACGTTTGTGGCCACGACACTGAACACAATGGCCAGAAGCACTATAAGCCCGATGTCCATGCGGTCCATTTTTTTTAAATAGCCTGAATCTTCTTTCAGTTCTGAACTGAGATCCCATGCTCCGCCACTGAGATCCCCATCTTCGTTTTGTTTATCCATTGTATTGTCTCGCAAGGTTGCCGCTTCCATGTGAAGAGTTTCAATCCTGATCTACAGTATATAGGCGATAGCGCAGCATTTGGCAAACTTTAGCAGCAGGCAGGCTTGTGAAGCGGGATTGTTTAATACGGCAGCCCGCCACTGTTTCTGCATTTTCATGATGGATGCTCTATAATCACTGTATGGAGGGTAAATGCCGTTCAGAACGAACTTCAGACTATTCGTAAAGCGAACAATTCCTTCAAAAGGAGCCCTATGAGGCTGGTAGAGTTGTATGAAAAGCTGGTGATTGACCGGCCTCTGTTGACGCTGTCGCTGGTCGGCCTGCTGTTGCTGCTGTTCGCTTCCTATATTCCGAAATTTGAGCTGGATGTTTCAGCCGATTCACTGGTGCTGGAAAACGATGCCGACCTTGAATACTACCGCAATATTCGTGCCCGTTACGGTTCCGACGATTTCTTGATTGTTACCTACAGCCCCAAAGAAAACCTCTTCTCCGAGGCCAGCCTTAAACGGGTTCGTGAAATGCGTGACCGCTTCAAGAGTATTGAAGGCGTTGAATCGGTGCTGACGATGCTGGATGTGCCGCTGATTGAGAGCCCACCGATCAGCCTGGATCAGTTCAGTGAAGGCGCCCCGATGCTGGAGCAGGCAAACACGGATCGCCAGCTCGCCAGGCGTGAGTTGATATCCAGCCCGCTCTACAGCAATCGCCTGGTCAGCCCTGAGGGGGATACTTGCGCGATCCAGATTCTGCTTAAGCGCGATGAGACCTATCAAAGCCTTTTGAAGGAGCGTGACGGACTGCGCGTAAAGAAACTGGCCGGTGATCTGCCTGCCTCAGAACTGCTGCGCTTGAGTCAGGTGGAAGATCAGTTTGACAGCTACAGTAAACAGCTGACGCAGCAGGAGTCCGAGCTGATCGCAGTGATCCGTCTTGTCATGGATGACTACCGCGAGTTTGCCCGCATGCATCTTGGTGGCGTACCGATGATTGTCTCCGACATGATGAGCTATATCCGCCACGACCTGGTCGTTTTCGGTTTAGGTGTACTGGCGATTTTGGCATTGATGCTCAGCTTTGTGTTCCGCAAACCCCACTGGGTGCTGCTGCCACTGTTGACTGCAGGGGCCACCGCTATCGTCACCACGGGTTTTCTCGGCATGGTCGGCTGGCCGGTTACGGTCGTTTCATCCAACTTTCTTGCGCTGGTTCTGATCTTCAGCCTATCACTGACCATTCACTTGATTGTGCGCTACCGCGAACAGCACCGGCTTGAGCCGCATGCATCGCAACGTCACCTGGTCAGTATTACGCTGCGCAGCAAAGCCATGCCGTGCCTCTTCAACGCCATAACCACGATAGTCGCCTTCGCCTCGCTGGTTGTCAGCGATATCCGTCCTGTGATCGATTTCGGCTGGATCATGGTCTTCGCCTTGGCCGCCTCGATGCTGCTGGCATTCACCCTCTACCCGGCCACCCTGATGCTGGTACGGCCGGGTAAGCCTCCGCATGGCCGGGATATCATGGGCATGATTACCGAGTCGGTTGCCTGGCTGGTCGAGCATCACGGTGGCAAGGTGATTGCCATCTCGCTCCTGCTTGTGGTCATGGGCTCGCTCGGCATGTCGCGACTGACGGTGGAGAATCGCTTTATTGATTACTTTCATGACTCCACCGAGATATTCCAGGGCATGAAGTTGATCGATGAAAAACTGGGTGGTACCACGCCGATGGACGTAATCATCGATGCACCGCTAAAGCAGGTTGAAGAAGAGGTTGAGTGGGATGAGGGCTTTGGTGATGAAGATGGCGGTTTCGCCACCACCAGTTACTGGTATAACACTCATATGCTGGCCGAGGTAGCCTCCATCCACCGCTATCTCGATGGGCTGCCCGAAACAGGCAAGGTCAATTCGCTGCACACAGCGATGGCTGTACTGGAGAAGCTCGATGACAAAGGCAGCATCGACAGTTTCTTTCTCTCCGTCCTCTATAAAAAACTGCCGCCGGATATCAAGGCGCAGATGATTTCACCCTACCTCTCGGAGGATGGGCAGCAGCTGCGCATTGCCGTTCGTGTTTATGAAAGCGATGCAGGACTCAACCGCAACGAACTGCTTAATAATATTCGTGACCACCTGAGCAGTGAAAGAGCCGAGAGCGGTGAATCGGTGCATCTCTCCGGCATGGTGGTGCTCTACAACAACCTACTGCAGAGCCTGTTCCGCTCCCAAATCCAGACGCTGGGCTTCGTCTTTTTTGCCATTCTGACCACCTTTGCGTTGATTTTCCGCTCACTGAAGGTTGCTGCTATCGCCATCATTCCCAATATCGTTCCTGTGATTCTGGTGCTGGGGCTTTTGGGAGGGCTTGGCATTCCACTGGATATCATGACCATCACCATTGCTGCGATCACCGTCGGCATCGCGGTGGATGACACCATTCACTACGTCTACCGTTATCATGAGGAGTGGCTCAAAGATGGCGACTACCGCGCCTGCGTGCACCGGGCTCACAACAGTATCGGGCGGGCGATGTATTACACCTCGATGACGATCACCATCGGCTTTATCGCCATGGTGCTCTCCAATTTCGTGCCATCGATCTATTTCGGCCTGTTTACAGCATTTGCCATGGTGAGCGCTCTGGTCACCAACATCACAATCCTGCCGATCCTGCTCAGAACCCTGAAACCGTACGGAACGTTGCAGCAGTAGCACTGCGGAATAGCAGAAAAAGGCCCGCAGTTTTCTGCAGGCCTCTTTTTTTTGTGCGGGATTTATTTTAGATAAACAGCGTGGTTCCTGACTCACCTGCTTCGCCAAGGAAGGCGGCAACGCCACCGATATCGACACCGTCAATGAGCTCCTCCTTCTGAATGCCCATCACATCCATGGACATCTGGCAGGCGATGAGTTGCGCGCCACCCTCAACCAGGCTATGCAGCAGGTTGCCCGGTGTTTCCACCCCTTTGTCGTGCATCACCTTGCGGATCATTTTCGCACCCAGTCCATGCATATCCATTTTAGAGATCGTATTTAGGTGATCCGCATCTGATGGCAGCATCGTACTGAACATGCGATCCATCATCGGCTTATTAAGATGTGGGGCATCGACCCGGCGTATCACGTCAAGCCCCCAGAAGGTGAAGAAGAGGCTGACCGGCTTACCCATGGCAAGTGCGCCGTTGGCAATGATCATGCTGGCCATTACTTTATCCAGATCATCGGAGAAGACGACCAGTGTGAGTTTGTCTTTTTCCACAGGTGCAGCTGCCGTAGCTACAGGCGCAGTCGCCACTTTGCGCAGCAAAACAATGACCAGCCCCTTCTCGGCTTTTACGGATAGTAGATCGTTGCCGGTCTTCTTGGCCCATGCCCGAATATCGCAACCGAAAGCGGGGTCGGAGGCGGTGACTTCGAGCAGTTCTCCTGCATCAAGGGCCTCCATCGCCTTGTAGGTTTTCATGATCGGGCCGGGGCACTGCAGCCCGACGGCGTTCAGGGTATGCAGTTCACCCGTGGTGCCGGGAGCAACCATAGCGGCACTGACAGCGCAGCTACCGCTGCGTTCAGCCTCGACCTCCTGAGGGGAGCGACGCTTGATATCTTCGTAATCGAAGATGTCCGGGTTGGCCTGTTTTTCAACCGCCCAGCTGTAGCTCTTATAGCCGCCTGAGAGGTTTCTGACCTGAGTGAAACCATGCTGGGTGAGGATGCGATAGGCCAGGTAGCCGCGCAGGCCGATCTGGCAGAAGAGGATGACCGCCTTGTTCGGGTCAAGTTCATCCAGCCGCTCCCGCAGGTGATTCACATCGATGTTGCGGGCCGTTGGAATGGAGCCGAATCCGAACTCTTCAGCCGTACGTACGTCGATCAGCTGCATCTCGGGATCTTTGGCACCTAGGCTGGCGCGCAGCTCCTTCCACTCGATCATGTCGTGGGAGCCGTTGAGGATGTTGGTGGCTACATAGCCGGCAATATTGATCGGATCCTTGGCTGAACCGAATGGGGGCGCATAGGCCAGCTCCAGGTCGGCCAGGTCTTCAACCTTCAGGTTGCCATGAATGGCGGTAGCGATCACATCGATGCGTTTATCGGCACCGTCAGCACCCACTGCCTGAGCACCGAGAATCTGCCCTTTATCGGTAAATAACAGCTTCAGGCTGATCTGCTTTGCACCGGGATAATAGCTGGCGTGTGAGCCGCTGTGGGTGATGCAGCTGAGAAAGGGAATGCCAGCAGCATTAAGCTGCTTCTCGTTCAGGCCAGTGGTTGCGGCAGCAAGATCGAAAGCCTTGAGGATCGATGTTCCCTGCGTGCCCCGATAGACTTTACTGTTGCCGAATATGATGTTGTCGGCAGCCATGCGCCCCTGCCTGTTGGCAGGTCCGGCAAGCGGAATGAGCACCTGTTGGCCGCTGATGGTTTGCGTGACTTCGATGGCATCACCAACGGCGTAGATGTCGGGGTCTGAGGTTTGCAGGTGGCCATTCACCTTGATGCCGCCAGTGCTGCCGAGCTCGAGATTGGCTGCTCTGGCCAGTGTTGTTTCAGGGCGCACACCGATTGCCAGCACCACCAGGTCTGCCTGCAGACGGCGTCCACTGCCCAGGTAAACCACGGTGTGATCATCCTTCTCCTCGAACTGTTCTACCTTGTCGTTCAGGTAGAGCTCAACGTTTTTATCCCGCATGTGGGAGTGCACAATAGCTGCCATTCCATAGTCGAGCGGGGTCAGGATCTGGTCTGCTCCCTCCACTAGTGTGGTGAAGATGCCCTTGTCATGGAGGTTTTCGGCAACCTCGATACCGATAAAGCCACCGCCGATGACTACGGCACGGCGCGGGTTGTGCTCTTTAAGGTGCGCCATGATGCGATCAAGGTCGGGAATGTTGCGCAGCCCAAAAATGCGTGAGGAGTCGATGCCCGGTAGTTTCGGACGCACAGGCTCGGCACCGGGGGAGAGCAGGAGTTTGTCGTAGGGTTCGTCGGTCTCATCACCGGTTGCCAGGTTGCGCAGGCGCATGGTCCTGGCTTTACGATCGATGCCGATGGCTTCTGTGCGGCTGCGTACATCAACGCGGTAGCGCTCCTTGAATGCCTCCTCGGAGGTAACCAGAAGCTGCTCACGCTCTTCGATGATACCCGAAATGTGGTATGGCAGCCCGCAGTTGGCAAAGCTGATGTATTGGCCACGCTCAACGAGAACGATCTCCGCAGTCTCATCGTTGCGTCGAATGCGCGCCGCCGCCGTTGCTCCGCCAGCTACACCACCCACGATTATGATTTTCATTGTGTTTCCATCCTTGAATTTCCCGTTCTCAGGTGACGGAAAGTATCGAGTTAAACAGATTAAGTTTATATGGTAAATTAGAGAAGGCTAATATTATTATATAATATTCTTATTGCAATGTTTATTTGCTCAGGATGTGCGGAATTCTTCTACAGCTTGCTTGCCAGAACTGGCTCGTTTGCATCTTGATCCCGGGCTTGATTGCAACAAAGGCCCGCAGTTTTCTGCGAGCCTTGCTGTTTGTGCCGGCAATGAATTTAATGTCTGGCCACCCCGCTTGGCTGGGGGTCACGTGACCTCATCGACGGAGATATGGTCTTCATCTGTCAGTAGACGCAATTTCCGCAGTGCCTCGACCTGAATCTGCCTAATGCGCTCACGGGTAACGCCAATATGCGTGCCGATTGCATCAAGCGTCCAGGGGTCACCGGTTTCATCAAGGGCATAGCGCAGGCGAAGAACCTCCTGCTCCCTTTCTGTCAGTTTGCCCATCCACCCTGCAAGCATGGCATCCCGGATGGCTCCATCAAGGTGGTCCCCCGGAAGTTCGGCCAAGGGGTCTTCAGTGATATCGTAGAGTGTGAAGCTCCCCTCATCATGCAAAAAATCATCCGCACTCTCCGTCGTTACCATTGACTCCCGCAGCATCTGTATTCTTTCCCGGCTTATGCCCATATGGGCCGCAATTTCCTCTTCGCTTGGGTCGCGCATTAAAATGGCATAAAGATCATCTGAGCAGTGCAGCAGGAGGTTGTGCTCTTTACTCACATGAACCGGCAGTCGAATGGTTCGAGCCTGATTCATGATGCTCCTTTCAACGGACTGGCGAACCCACCATGTTGCATAGGTGGAGAAACGGCAGCCATGCTCAGGGTCGAATTTTTCAACCGCCCGCATCAATCCAATATTTCCTTCTTCAATCAGGTCGGAGAGTGGAAGGCCGCGGCCCATGTAGCGTCTGGCAATTTTCACTACAAGGCGGAGGTTGGCGTTGATCATCCTCTGGCGGGCCGTTTCATCACCTTGGGCAATTGCGAGTGCGCAGGCGACCTCTTCCTGTGCTGTTAATAGGTCGTAACGGGATACTTCGCGCATATAGAGCGCCATAGAGTCCAGGCTATGGCGCCTTACCATAAACGCCCTTGTTGCGTGTTATAAAGGAGCGATGGCACCTTGTTTATACAGCCTTTCCATGTATGCGGTGGATTCTGGCCTCAGCCTCTAACCAGTCGTGAAGCTGACAGCCCCCCTCAAAACCGCGTTGTTCTGCAAGGCAGTAGGCTGTTTCAGCAATCATTTTCCTCAGCTCTTCAGGGCTGTTTAGTTTAATTTCCCTTGCCGATTTCTTGTTTAAGTTTTTCTTTGAGCCAGCCATTTAACACTCCATTATTACTCGTGAATATCAAATAAGATAAAATGTATGATTCATGAGGTGGATTTCTAACACATTTCAATTCTATGGGTATAGCATGGATTTTTAAATGTGCCAAATTAAATGGTCAGACTGTAAATTTTAACCCTTCGGCTCCAGGATCACGGAGGGAGCTATCTAAAAAAAGCCGAAACAATCATTTCCTTTGCCAAAGAGTGATGCGAGCAAATAATAGGCGCTCTTAATGCAGGGAGGCTTATAGCCTGATGATCCAGTCCGATCGAAATTTTGATGATTTAACCACGCGATTTGCACGCAATATCTATGGCAGTGCCAAGGGTGAGGTGCGGCTGGCGATTGTCTGGCAGCACCTGCTGCAGACGGTGCCGCAGCTTTCGGCAGGCAAACCACTGCGCATTCTCGATGCCGGCTGCGGGTTGGGGCAGATGGGGCTGCGTTTGGCGGAGTTGGGGCATGAGCTGGTGCTCTCCGATCTCTCAGAAAAGATGGTGGAGGAGACGCGCAGCCTGTTTGCTGAGAAATTACCGGATGCAGAGCCGCAATTTATCCATGGTTCGGTGCAGGATATGCATGCGGATGAGTTGGGGCAGTTTGATCTGGTACTGTTCCACGCGGTGCTGGAGTGGCTGGCTGAGCCAAAAGAGACACTGGAGCAGCTGCTTACCCTTATTCGTCCAGGTGGTGATCTCTCACTGATGTTTTATAACCGTGATGCACTGATCTTCCGTAACCTGATTCGTGGCAACTGGCGCAAGGCCGAAAGTGATAATCTGCAGGGAGAAGAGGGGGGGTTGACCCCGTACCACCCGTTAACGCTGGAAGAGGTGCAGGGATGGCTGGATGAGTGGCAGATGAAGGTGCTTAGCCGAGCCGGGGTGCGTGTGGTCTATGATTATATGGATCGCAAGATGCGCGAGGCGCGGGATACCGACGAGGTGGTGCGAATCGAGATGAAATATGCGCAGAAGGAGCCTTACCTGCATTTAGGACGTTATCTGCACCTGATTGCACACAATTCTGCAGGAGCAAGCAGCGGCACTCCTGCTGCGCGATAGTATACTCCTAGTTAAAGTAGCCGGAGATGGCCATGCCGAGCATCAGGAAGCCGACCAGGAACAGGGCTATGCCGAGATAACGTTTCAGAGGATTTTCCTGATCGTGTTTTTTGTCGCTCATTCGAGAGCTCCTTTTGGTCAAGATAAAGCCGGATCATTATGTTTTTTGCACTTTGGGTAAACATCCGTGTTTCTTTCCCGTTAACAGGTACGGGTCTTGCGGTTAGGCTGCGCGACCCTTTTATTACCTAGGAGTGCTTGAATGACTGTTCGTACCCGTTTCGCCCCATCACCAACCGGCATGCTGCATATCGGCGGCGCCCGTACTGCCCTGTTTGCATGGCTCTATGCCCGCCATCACGGTGGCCAGTTTGTGCTGCGCATTGAGGATACCGATCGCGAGCGCTCCACCGATGAGGCAACACAGGTGATTCTCGATGGCCTTTCATGGCTGGGCCTGAACTGGGACGATGAACCGGTATTTCAGGCCGAGCGCCAGGCAGAGCACATTGTCGCTGTCGATCAGCTGGTCGAAGAGGGGCACGCCTACCGCTGCTACTGCTCCAAAGAGGAGCTGGACGATATGCGCGAGGCGCAGCGTGCTGCGGGCAAAAAACCGATGTACGATGGCCGTTGCCGCCATCGTTCCGATCGCCCTGCAGGAGCACCTTTCGTGGTGCGTTTCCGTTCGCCCGATGAGGGTGAGACCATTGTGAATGATATGGTACTGGGCACCGTAAGCTTTCCCAATGTTGAACTGGATGACCTGATCTTGCTGCGTACCGATGGCACCCCGACCTACAACCTGGCAGTGGTGGCTGATGACGCGGCGATGGGCATTACCCATGTCGTGCGTGGCTCTGACCACCTGAACAATACGCCTCGCCAGATTCAGCTCTATCAGGCGCTTGGCCTGCCTATCCCGCAGTTTGCACATATCCCGCTGATTCACGGACCGGATGGTGCCAAGATGTCCAAGCGCCACGGTGCGGTTGCTGTAACCGAATACCGCGAGAAGGGTTATCTGCCACACGCAGTGAATAACTATCTGGCTCGTCTTGGCTGGTCGCACGGTGATGAAGAGGTGTTTTCCGAGGCGCAGCTGATTGAGTATTTCGACCTGGCTCAGGTAGGTAAGGGTGCTTCCCGTTTCGACCAGCAGAAGCTGGACTGGCTCAACGGCCACTACATGCGCGAGGCCGCTGCGGCTGACCTAGTTGCTGAGGTGGCACGCTTGCTGGCTGTTGATACCTCAGCCGGACCGGACCTTGAGCCTGTGGTGGCATCACTTCAGGAGCGTTCAAAGAATCTGCTTGATCTCGCTGAAGGCGCGCGATTCTTCTATGTGGCGCCGACCTCATATGATGAGAAGGCGGTTGCCAAGAATTTCAAGGAGGGCACTGCAGAGCTGGTGGAGAAGTTTATCGCAGGCATCGAAGCGATGGATGGCTTCTCAGGTGAAGCAGCCCATGCGCTGATCGGCCAGGTGTGCGAGGCCGAAGGTGTAGGGATGGGTAAACTGGCCCAGCCGATCCGCATTCTCGTTGCCGGTGGCCCTGTTTCCCCGCCGATCGATCTCACCCTAGGCCTGCTTGGCAAGGATGAGTCGCTGGCGCGCTTGAAAAACGGCCTAGCAACGCTTAAGCAGTAATTCTTCTCATGTCGCCAGTTAAGGCTGGCGGTAAGAAGAGGTCTGGCAGAAGTATTGTTGCCTGCTTTTCTTCTGGAAGAGGAGTTAAGGTTTTTGCGCTGCAAACTCCACTGATGCCCACTCATTCTGTGAATCGCGGCGGATTTCAAAGAGTCCCTCTTTGATATAGGACTCGGCCACATCGTCCACCTGCGTGGTCAGCAGTCCTGAGAGGATCAGGTGGCCACCAACACAGGGGGCCAGCTCTTTTGCCATCCAAACCAGAGGACCCGCCAGGATATTGGCCACGACCAGATCGAAGCGCTCCTTTGGTGGCGTGTCATCAAGAAGGGCTTTCAATGTAACATGATTGATCGCTGCGTTGGTTTCACACGCTTCGACCGACTCCTCCTCCATATCAATGGCCAGGGCAGATCCAGCGCCAAGTTTCAGGGCGGCGATGGCGAGAATGCCGGAGCCTGCTCCCATATCGAGCAGGGTAGCCGGGGGAGTCGCACTGCAGATGCGCTCGACCGCTTCAAGACAGAGCTGCGTGGTGGGGTGAGTTCCGGTGCCAAACGCCATGCCGGGATCGAGTACGATGTCGACACGACCGTCATCCGGCGCATCACAGAAAGAGGGGCGCACCCGCAGGTTTTTTCCGATATCCATCGACTGCCAGTCCTTTTGCCAGGCTGTTTCCCAGTTCTGCTGTTCCAGCGTATTCAGAGAGATCAGTTCGCCGCTAATACCGTGTCGCCGCACTGCCTCAGTGACGGTGGTGCGGATCTCAGCCTCATTCTCTTCGATGGCAAACCATGCGATACGGTCGGTGATGCCGGAATCGGCATCGGTCTCTTCGGCTAGGCCCAGCGCACCAAGGGATGCTGCAAGAAGTTCAAACTCCTCTTCAGAGACTGTGATAGCCGGAATTTTAAGTTCAAGGCATTTTGATGCTTGCATCTTGTGCTCCCCTTCGTTGCAATAGCCCTCCTGACATCGGAGGTCATTTTTCAATTGCAGAACTCTTCTACATATCGCATGCGGGTGAAAGAAAATATCCGCATCACCGATCCTGATTGTAAGGATACTGTCATTCACATGACGCTTGAACCCTTGCGGGGCAAGCTTCCGAGCTTCCGGCCAGGCCAGTATGTGCGTATCGGCATCCCGAAGCTGAAAGAGCCTGCGCCCGGTTACTTTGCCATTGCATCGTGTCCGGATGAGCCAGAGGGCTACGAATTCTTTGTGAAAAATGCAGGGCCACTCTCCGCCTACCTTTGCGATATAGAGGCTGGTGCGCTTCTCGAGGTGGAAGGTCCGATGGGTAAAGGTTTCGACCTTACCCCTTTCAAGGGCGCTGATGTCTACCTGATTGGTGTGGGGACCGGCATCGCGCCGCTACGCAGCCTCTGGCACAGTATTATTCGCCACCGTGAGGCGTTCGGGAAGGTGACGATCTATGCCGGTTTCCTGACTGAGATGCATCAGCTGCTGACCGAGGAGCTGGGCGAGCTTTCCCGCCACAATATCGAGGTATCTATTACACTTGAGATGGGGCACGAAAGCTGGGATGGACCGATCGGTTATGTGCAGCATGCACTCAAGGCTGATGCACCGGATGGAACCAATGCCGTGGCCTGCCTGGCAGGCATGAGTCCAATGGTAGACGCCTGTACCGAAACGCTGCAGAATCTCGGGTTTAATGACGACTGCATTCTGCTCAACCACTGATCCAGTGACGCTCGACTCCGGAGCAGAATCACCCATTTCAAAATCCCGGTCTGAAAAACTACCTGATAATCTGCAACTTCCGCTGCTGGCACTCGATATCGGAATGAAACGCATCGGTGTGGCCGTTTGCGACCGCCTCGCCATCTCTTGCCGTGGGGTGACCTATCTGCACCGCAATGACAAAGGGTGGCCCAGGCAGCTGCTCAAGCTTATCCGCGAGTATGGCTCCAAAGGCATTGTGGCGGGGCTTCCCAAAAACATGGACGGTACCGAAGGCGTGCAGGCCAGAGATGCGCGCGCCGCGGTACGGGAACTCAAGCTGGTGATCGACCTGCCGGTGGTATTTCAGGATGAGAGGCTGTCGTCCTGGACGGCGAAAGAGCGTCTCTATGCACAGGGATTAAATGAGAAAAAGGTGAAAGAGAAGATCGACCAGACGGCAGCAGCCGTGATACTGGAGGATTTTATTTTCGGCCACCCGGAGTTGAAAGGATGAGTGAAACGGTACTGTTTGATAACCGGGCGGTTGAAGTCGCACTGGATAACATGAGCAAGGCGATCCACGCTGATGAAGTTTTTCTGGTCGGCATTCATAGCGGTGGTGCTGATGTCGCTGATGCGATTCAGCGGCGCCTTGAGGAGCGGGGTGCAACCGTAACCCGCGGTGATCTCGATATCAGCTTCTACCGTGACGATCTTGATACCATTGCACCGCACCCGCTGGTGCGGCGCAGTGAGATTCCATTTGATGTCGCAGGCAAAAACATCTGGCTGGTGGATGACGTGCTCTACTCGGGCCGCACGATACGCGCAGCCATGGATGAAATATTTGATTATGGCCGGCCGGCATCGATCCACCTGGCCGTGCTGGTGGATCGCGGTGGCAGGCAGCTGCCGATTGCTGCTGAATGTGCAGGGCTGATCCATGAAGCTCCGGCAGATTGCACGGTGGAGCTGCTTACGGAAGGGGCTTGGACTATTGAGCAGAGGCAGGTGAAACAGTGCGACCAATAAAACATCTCTTCGGCATTGCCGATCTAGACCGGGAGCAGATCGAATATCTGGTCAATCTCGGTGACTCCTTTATCGAGATCAACCGACGCCCGCTGAAAAAGGCACCAACCTTGCGCGGCAAGACAATCATCAATCTCTTCTTCGAGAACTCCACGCGCACGCGCACCAGCTTCGAGCTGGCGGGCAAGCGCCTCTCTGCCGATGTGATCAACATCTCCGCCTCAACCAGTGCCACCAAAAAGGGCGAGACACTGCTCGATACAGGACAGACACTGGCGGCAATGCAGCCGCATGTGCTGGTGATTCGCCACTCGCTGGCCGGTACCTGCGAGTTTCTGGCTGATTACCTTCCCAACACCTCACTCGTGAATGCCGGTGATGGGGCGCATGAGCATCCCACCCAGATCCTTACCGACCTGCTGACGTTGAAGCAGGCCTGGGGAAACCCGCAGGGCAAGGTAATTACGATGGTCGGCGATATCGCCCACTCGCGTGTGGCCCGCTCACATCTGCTGGCAGCGAAAAAGCTGGGTTATAGCATGCGGATCGTGGCTCCGAAAACACTGCTGCCATCCCAGATCGAGCGTTACGGCTGCGAGGTGTACCACGATTTCGATGCGGCACTGCCCGGCTCCGATGCGGTCTACATGCTGCGTGTGCAGACTGAGCGGTTGACCGATAACTGCGCCTTCCCATCAATCCGTGAATACCACGAGGCCTACGGACTGAATGCGAAGCGGCTGCGCGCAGCAGGGCCCGACTGCATCGTCATGCATCCGGGGCCGATGAACCGTGGTGTGGAAATTGCCACCGATGTCGCCGATTCGGCGAAAAGCCATATCCTTGAACAGGTTGAGCACGGCGTAGCCATTCGCATGGCTGTGCTGGCAGCTCTGTGCGGTGGTCAGGCGGAAGAGAAGAAGAAAACGGGCAGCAAGAGAGAGCAGTCCGATGAAGCAATGCAGGCACAGAGGACACTGTTATGAGCGGCAAGCTGCTGATAAAGAACGGACACATAATTGATCCGGCCAATGGCCTTGATGAGGTAGCCAATCTCTGGATCGTAGAGGGCAAGGTTGCCGCTATCGGTGCTTATGATGGAGAAGCCGATGAAGTGATTGATGCAGATGGTAAAATTGTCTGCCCGGGCCTGATCGATATGCATGTGCACCTGCGTGAACCGGGCCAGGAGTGGAAAGAGGATATTGAATCGGGCTCCCGTGCTGCGGTTGCCGGTGGCGTTACCTCGATCTGCTGCATGCCCAATACTGGACCTCACATCGATCACGCTGGTATTGCGCTGCAGATTATTGCACGAGCCAGGCAGGTGGGGCTGTGCAATGTGCATCCGATCGGCGCGGTCACAAAAAACCTTGAAGGCAAAGAGCTGACCGAGATGCGTGAACTCTCCCGCTGCGGCTGTGTAGCCTTCTCTGATGATGGTTTGCCGATTTGGCATGCGGGCGTGATGCGCAAGGCGCTGGAGTACGCTTCAAGCTTCGGCTTTATGGTGATTCAGCATGCCGAGGAGAAACAGCTGACGGCCGGTGGTGCGATTAACGAGGGGTGGGTCTCCACCCAGCTCGGCGTCTCCGGTATGCCGGCAGAGGGTGAGGATTCGATGATCGCCCGCGACATTATGCTGGCCCGCCGCGCTGATGCCCGTTACCACGTGGCGCACATCTCCACGCAGGGCGGCGTGGCGCTGGTACGCAAGGCGCGCGCAGAAGGATTGAAGGTTTCAACCGAGGCTGCACCGCACCATTTCGCACTGACCGAAGAGGAGGTGCTGGGTTACAATGTGGATGCCAAGGTGAGTCCTCCGCTGCGCACCGAAGCCGATCGCCTGGCCGTGATTGAGGGGTTAAGGGATGGCACCATTGAGGTGATCGCCACTGACCATGCCCCACATCATGAGGATGACAAACGCTGCGGCCTCTCCTGCGCCGCATTCGGTATTGTAGGGCTGGAAACGATGCTGCCGGTATCACTGGAACTGGTACGTTCTGGTGTGCTCACGATGCCTGACTTGATCGCCAAGATGACGGCTAATCCTGCCCGCCTGCTGGGGCTGGAATCAGGTACGCTCTCTGTGGGTGCTGAGGCAGATGTCACCATCTTTGATGCTGATACCACATGGGTACTTGATCGTGAGAAGATGGTTTCCAAGGGTAAGAATACGCCGTGGCACGGCAAAGAGATGACGGGTCTGGTGACCCATACCGTGAAAGCGGGACGCATTGTGTTTGCAGAAGGAGAAGTGCGTGGCTAACGAACAGCGGGGAACTATCTTTGAAGAGCAGGCCGAGGTGCTGGCCCATGTTACCCATCCGGGTGACCAGTTTGTGATGCGTGTGAAGGCGCCGAAAACAGCAGTCAAGGCGAAACCGGGCCAGTTTGTGCACCTGCGCGTCTCTGATGAGCGGGCACTGCGCCGTCCGATCTCGATCATGCTTACCGATCCAGAGCGTGGAACGGTTGATCTGCTCTACAAGGCGATTGGTGAGGGTACCCATCTGCTCTCAGAGCGTAAGGTGGGCGACTTGGTTCCGATGCTCGGACCGATTGGGGAGCCGTTTGACATCTCGGATCTCTCAAAGCGTTATGTGCTGATCGGTGGCGGTGTCGGTATTCCACCGATGATCTTTGCTGCTGATAATCTACACGGCAGGGACGGCGATTGTGTCGTTTTTGCCGGTTCTGAAGTTGAGTTCCCTTTTGCGCTTAAACCATCGGCTACGCTGCTGCCCGGCGTCAACGGCAATGCGATTCTTGCGGTTCGTTCGCTTGAGGAGCGCGATATTCCCTCCCGCCTGGCTTCCAATGCCGGACTCTATGGCTGTTACGAGGGACATGTGCCGAACCTGGCGCGTGATTATCTGGCTGCCCTGACCCAAGAGGAGCGCGACCGCTGTGTGCTGCTCTCCTGTGGTCCACATCCGATGCTGCATGCAGTGGCGAGGGTAGGGCGCGAGTTTGACCTGCCGACCTACCTTAGCCTTGAGGAGCACATGGCTTGCGGGATCGGCGGTTGTGCCGGTTGTGTAGTCAAAACCGTTGAGGATGGCGAAGAGAAGTATCGCCGCGTCTGTGTCGATGGGCCGGTGTTCGAGGCCGGGCTGCTGCCCGAGTTTGCATGAGTTCTGCATCTGCCATTGATGTCCTGCAGTTCTGGTTCTCTGAGCTTGAACCGCGCCAGTGGTGGGTTAAGGACGAACGACTGGATGAGGAGATCAGGCAGCGCTTTGGCGACCTGCATCGGGATGCGGTAGCCGCCAAGCTCTACGACTGGCGCGAAACTGCGGTCGGCCGCCTCGCCGAGATTATCGTGCTCGACCAGTTTTCACGGAACATCCATCGCGACACCCCGAATGCCTTCGCCTTTGACGGCATGGTGCTGGTGTTAGCGCAGGAGGCGGTACGCATTGGTGCCGATCAGGAGTTTGATGTGCCTGAGAAAGCATTCTTCTACATGCCTTACATGCACAGCGAATCGATGGCGATCCATACGCAGGCGCTCAAACTGTTCGACCAGCCAGGTGCGGAATATAATCTTGAGTTTGAGATTAAGCATAAAGCGATTATCGACCGCTTCGGTCGTTACCCTCATCGCAACGCCATCCTCGGCCGGGAATCCACGCCGGAAGAGATCGAATTCCTGACCCAGCCCGACTCCTCCTTCTAATCGAAGCTTGCACGCCCGTTTCCGGCCAGTTTCGGAGGCTTGTCATACGCACTTGGTTGCGGGCTACCCCCCGAAAGTCGAGGTTCGGGCATGTTTTTTGGAGCTGTTGCAATAAAAGCTTGAGGGTCATAGCTGGCCTAAGTAACAAAGCGCACGATTGGAGTAAGGTGGTTTTTATCAATGTCTGAAAGAGCTCTGTCGGCAGAACAAAGAGGGGCCTCCTGAATCTGGCGGCTCCGAAGCACAATGGTTTCGCCAGCCTATCGTTCCACAGACAGCCCGCCTTCAAGGCTGTAGCTACCATCCTTGAATATCTTCAGGCAGGCATCCACTGCTGCCAGATCGTAGAAACGGCCGCGATTTATCGCTATCTCACCCAGAGCAACTTCCAACCCGAGGCCCGCACGATACGGGCGATGCGAACTCATCGCTTCGACAACATCGGCTACCGCCACGATTTTGGCCTCCGGGCAGATCTCATCACCCTTCAGCCCCTGCGGATAACCGCTCCCGTCCAGTCGCTCATGGTGCTGGTAGGCTATGTTGGCGACAGGCCATGGAAATTCCACATCTTTCAGAATCTCAAACCCGGCCTCGGCATGGCAGCGAACAAGCTCATATTCGGCCGTGGTGAGTTTCGTGGGTTTACTGAGAATCTCGGCAGGCACCTGTATCTTGCCTATATCATGGACGATGGCTCCAAGCCTGACCCCTTCAACCTGCTCATCATTCCATCCCATCTCCTGGGCAATTGCCCTTGAGAGGCTGGAAACCCTCAGCTGGTGGCCGCTTGTATAGGGGTCCCTGGCTTCCACTGCTTTGGAAACAACCTGGACCGTGCCTCTTAGCGCAGACCGAAGCCTCGACTTGCTCTCTTCCAGCATTCCAAATGCCTGTTTCTGTTGCGTGATGTCGTGAAAGACCACCACCTTGCTGAAACCCGCGCTCTGCAGGTCAACATAGGAGGCAGATGTTTCAAAGGTGCGTGTGTGTTCATTGGTATATTCATATTGGCCGATGGCCTGCCGGCACTCTTTGTTGACCCGACTAACCGGGTGCTCGCCCCTTTCGAGAGACGCCCCCTTCAGCGCAAGGGGCATAATATCGAACAGATCCTTTCCCAATAGCTGAATGGGTGGCTGACCGAGCATCCGGGCAAATGCATTGTCGCACCACTGAATACGATCATCCTCATTGATCCAGATAAGCCCTTCGGTGATGGAGTCCAGCGACGCCTCCATCTTGCCCAGCGTTAAGCGCAGGTGGCCGATGAGGTTGTCTGTCTCCTCAGGGGTCAATTATTCACTGTCCTTGCTTAACGGGCGTATGGTTGCGCCGATCTGCCAATGACCATCAACCTTCTCAGCCACAATATAATGCTCCGCATCAAACTGTTCGCCAGCCCTGTTCACTGCGGCAAGTTTGAGCGTCTGGTTCATGATGCGCGCCTCACCGGTCGTGACAAACCGGGAGAATCCGAGGTGGTGGGCATCGCGCATCCCCTGCGGGATAATCATGGTGATGATCTCGCCAATCATCTCTTCGGAACTCCAGCCAAACAGGGCCTCAAACGCCCTGTTTACATAAATGACAAAACCCTTGTGATCAATCAAGACGACAGGAGTATCCTTTTCCCGTTTCAATGACTCAATGGTTACTTCGCACTTGCTCATTGGCCTCTCCTCAAGAGGTGTTTATTTAAATACGTTCCCCGTGGTGTTGATATTAATAGAACTTATTTATGCTATTAGTAGCCAATGCAATGGGAGTATGTTCAATATGCGGTAAGGCTCGGCTTGCGGATTTGAATTCACAACTGCACTTTGGTTTAGGTTTTGGCTTGCTGTGTGGTTTTTTAGTTGCTCATTCTTGATCTATTGCTAGCTATCAGTCCCTCTAGACTTCTGGCTAGGTATTCAAGGGAATTGCATGAACTATTATGGTGAAATATGAAGATTTTGATTGCAGATGATCACTGTTTACATCGAGAGCTGGTGCGCACCCTTCTGGAGGTGGTGTATCCAGATGCAGAAATTCTCGAGGCTTCAGATTACTCCTCTGTGATAGAGGTATGCACAAGCATTCAACCAGCTGTTGTCCTGTTGGATCTCTCTATGCCTAACATGAATGGGCTGTTGAGTGTAAATCAAATCATTGACCATTTTCCGAATTCAAGAGTCATAGTCTGCTCTGCCTCAGAGCACCCAATATTAATTCAAACCATCATGAGTTTTGGTGCCTCAGGGTTTATACCAAAAACCTTGTCATGCAAGGAGCTTCTTACTGGCGTAAAGCGAGCATTGGAAGGAGAGGTTTATTTACCATCCTCGTTAAATAACGATGCCAATATCATATTAACGCAAAGGCAATCTGAAATACTTGGCTTCGTTTGTTCAGGTGTCAGCAATAAAGAGATCGCAGCCCAGCTTAATGTTTCACTGCATACAGTGAAGTTTCATGTTGGGTCGGTGTTTGAAAAGCTCAATGTTCAAAACAGGCAACAATTAATCTCACTAATGGGCTTGCATTACCAATGAAGGGAATGACAAGCCAGTAAATTGGCCGAAAGCAGGGTTTAACTGTTGCCTATGATCGACTCGAGGCGGGTCAGTGCCAGCAGCAGTTGCATGCGGCGGGACTCTGCACGTCGCGGCTCTCCCTGCGGCTTTTTCTCAGATTCACCCTCTCTCTTTTCCCCGTTCATGTAAGGCTCAACCGTTTTCCATAGGGGGTGCTCGTGCCACAGGGTTTTGCCCGTCGATTCAAACTCTCCTTCATGTTCATCAAGCAGGCGGCGGATCGCATTCTCTTTGAGTATGACAAGGCGGTGCAGCCACTCACGGCGCAGGCTGTGGGCATCGGGCTCGCCCCAGTCACGGGTGCGCAGTTGCGCCTCCATCTGCCTGATCGGGAGCAGTTGCAGGCATACCCGGCTTGCCGACAGGCTGCGGGCCAACGTTTTGTTCAATGTTGAAGAGAGGTGCAGGGCGCAGGCGGCATGACTGAGCTCCGGCATGGCAGCCAGTTGCAGGGCCTGCTCAGGCAGTAGCCCGAAGGTCTCGGCAGTGGCTGTATCTTCGGCCAGATGATCGCGGAAGTGGGAAAGCCCTTTGCTGTGCCGCGCCACCCATGCCTGATCGAGATCATCGACAGAACAGAGGCGCAACAGCTCTTCGGCAAAGTGAAGCAGCTGCTCCTGAAGTTCCAGCTGAAGCTTGAGCGCCTGATTGGGGCTGTTGACCTCTTGCCAGATCGCATCGCGCAACGCCTCGGCATCAAGCAGTGACTCGCTGATCAGCAGCGCTTCGACGATTTCGCTGACGGAATGGTCAACCATGGTCTCAAGGTGGTGCACGGCACCGAGCCCGAAATGGTTGACGACATGATTGGTTGCCTCCGTCTGGATAATCTCCGAGGCAAGTGGATGGAGCTCGAAATTAATAGAGAAACGCCTGTGCAGCGCTTCCGGAAAATAGCGCTTGAGCAGTTTCTTGTTGAAGGCGCAGCTCTGGTGAAACGATTCGCTGCTCAGGCAGGCATGGATACGGTTCTTCTCCTGCCCGAGCAGAACAGATAGCTGCGGCCTGAGCGGCAGCAGCTCATCCTCACTGATCCTCGGGGCAACAGCCTCATCGAGCCAGCCCTGCTTGGTCAGGTGGTTGCGCAGCCGGCGCAGGCGCAGCGGGTGAATGGTGGCAGCCAGTTCGGCCAGGGTGAGGCAGCGCGACTGCAGCAGGTTGTCGTGCAGGCACTGATGCGTGACCGACTCGGTCAGCTCCTTGAGCAGCGTATTGCGTTCCTCGAAGGCGATATTTCTGCCCGACTGTTTCGATAGCAGGATCTTGAGGTTTACCTCGTGGTCGGACATGTCCACACCGGCTGAATTGTCCATCGCATCGGTGTTGATGGTGCCGCCAGCCAGGGCATATTCTATGCGTGCCCGCTGGGTAAGGCCGAGATTGCCGCCTTCGCTGAGAACCTTGCAGCGCAGTGCTGTTGCATCGATGCGTACTGCATTGTTGGCGGGATCGCGCACATCGGCATGACTCTCGCTGCTGGCCTTGATGTAGGTGCCTATACCACCATTAAAGAGCAGGTCGACCGGAGCGGAAAGGATGGCCCGGATCAATGCCTCTCCGGAAAGGGCGCTGGCCTCTGCAGCAAGGAGTTTGCGTATGTTAGGGGTAAGCACGATATGTTTGGCGCTGCGCTCAAATACGCCGCCACCCTCACTGATCAGCTGTTGGTTGTAAGCATCCCAGCCGCCCATTTCATCAAACAGTCGTTTGCGCTCGGCAAAGGCCTTTTTTACATCAGGGGTTGGGTCGAGGAAGATATGGCGGTGGTTGAAGGCAGCGATCAGTTGCAGCTTCGGATTAAGCAGCATGCCGTTGCCGAATACGTCACCGCCCATATCGCCGATGCCGACGCAGCTGATCGGATCGCTGTAGGCATCGATGCCCTGTTTGGCAAAGTGGTGGGCAGCGCAGACCCAGGCGCCGCGTGCCGTGATACCGACCTTCTTGTGGTCATAGCCATGGCGTCCGCCGCTGGCAAAGGCATCACCGAGCCAGAAGCCAGCCTTAAGGGCGCGCTCGTTGGCATCATCGGAGAAGCGTGCGGTTCCCTTGTCAGCGGCAACGACAAGATAGGGGTCATTACTATCGTGTGTGGCGATGCGGATGCCCTCAGGTGGCGTGGTTACGCCTTCATGCAGGTTGTCGGTCAGCGACAGCAGAGTGTCGATAAATCCGCGGTACTGATCCAGCACGAAGGATGCACCAGCGCCGTCGCGCACAACAAAACCACCCTTTGATCCGGTCGGCACGATCTGACCGTTTTTGACCACCTGGGTGCGCATCAGCTCGAGCACCTCGGTCCTGTAGTCGGCGTGGCGATCGGAGAAGCGCAGCCCGCCGCGCGCAATCGGGCCGGCTCGCAGGTGAACGCCTTCCAGATGGACACCATGTACGAATATTTCGCGGTAGGGCCTGGGCTCCGGACTGAAGCTCAGCCTGTTCGGTTCGATCTTGATACCGATCGGCGTACCCTCTTCCCGAATAAAGGCGTTGGTGCGCAGGCCTGCCTCTACCAGCTCGGCCAGTGCCCGGAACCAGCGATCGTCCGAGAGGTTGTCGATAGTACTCATCACCTCGCTGAATGTTGCCTGAGCCTCCTGAAGCGCGCTCTCGGGCGCACCCGGTTGATGGCGTGCGGCAAAGAGAGTGTAAAGTTCGGCTGTGACGGCAGGATGGCGCAGCATCATGTCGGAGATCGGCAGCTTGGCTGCATCGGCCAGTAGCTGGATCAGGTGACTGCGCAGGGTGATCACTACGGCGATCTCCTCGATCTCCAGCCCGCCAGAGATCAGCAGGGCATTGACCGGATCATGGTCGGCGGCACCGTTGAGTACCATTGCCAGGCCGCGTCTGAGCCGCTGGGCATCATCGCTGTCGAGGTGGCGGGGAGCATGGCAGACCAGGGAGCTGATATGAATACAGCCACATTCGCCCTCGGCATCGTGTGTGTGCCCTACTTCTTTGCCGAAAGGCACCACCGATTCCTGAATCGGATCGAGTCCGAAAGCACGAATGGTGTCGACCAGCGTTCCCAGTGATGGCTGCCTGAGCGAGTAGATGTGCAGCTCAACCTCATCACCGGTTGCTTTGGCGCGTGGCGTCACATAGACACGGGTCTGACCGCTTAACAGTACCCGCTGGCGCATCTGCAGGTCACGGGTAAACTGGGAAGGGGGGAAGAGCTCCTGATAAAGCGCCGGCAGCCTTTCAAGCTCATTCAGTGTTGCTGGAATATTCAGGGTATCAGAGTGGCGCATCACCTCGGCACGGGCGGTGTCCTTCCAGAAGGTGATGCAGGAGAGGATCAGCTCATCGAGCTTCTCCTGCCGGATGGCCGGGGTGTCGCGGTCGATGCCGATCAGGATGATGCGGTGCGGGCCGATGCCGAAGGCGTCATAACCATGGGTGACCTGGCCTGCATCGTTGAGCGTCTGCATCAGGTTCTGCATGACATGCGGGCCGTAGCGTTTGGCCGTGATGGCAATCATCAGAGTATCCATATTGCCTTCGATGGCCGGGATCAGGCGTGCAACCAGCTGCATGGGGCCGGCTAGGTCGATGATCGCTTTCAGTGGCTCCAGCCAATCTGTAGCACGACTTGCCAGTAGAATGCGCTTGGGCATGCGGTCGAAGAGGGTGCGGATTTCGCGGCGGTAGAATGCCGAGTGCTGCAGCAGCGGGTCAGCGGCAAGATCGCGCCAGTGACCAGCCAGTTTCGGAAGGTAGCTGGCGTTGGCGTAACGGGCGCTGCGAGAGAAGTGACCGACAATAATGGCCTCTTCAATATTGCCATCTTTCCCTTTCCAGTTGATGCGGACCACCTCCACATTGGCGGCACTGTAGAGATAACGGCTGCTGGCGCTCAGGCTGAGCCATGTGGCACCAATCTCCGCAGTGGTGGGGCTGGCAGCGATCTGCTCTGCAAGCCCGGGTGCGATGCGTTCAAAGACGCGGCTGTTTTTAAACGCGCCCAGATGGCTGCCTTCGTGGGAGATGCCGAAATAGAGGAAGTGGTTTTCATTGATCCAGTCGAGCAGTGCAGCCGCATCGCTGTTGTCCGCCATCAGGGTCGCCACAGAGCCAGCAACAAACTTGCGCATCGATTCGTAATCGCGCACGGAGAGATCAACTGCCTTCAGGATCGCCATTATATCTTTTCTGAGCGGCTCGATATCCGGGGTCACCGTGGCGGAGATGTGCAGGGCGATAAACATGAAGTTCTCTTCGTCATGTGTATCTGGCTTGCGCAGTTCGAGCATGCATCCGTCACTTCCGCACTCCATCTTGGCAACCATGGTCTGCTGTCCGATCGGTTGAATGTCACGTTTGAGAAGGTAGGCCCTGATCGCATCGAGATAGAACGCCTGGTCAGGGCAGCGAATGGTGAAGATATGGCGATGCAGGTTGCCGTGGGTAAGTGTGCTGGAGTGCATCGTCACCCGTTTGGGCTTCCCTTTCGGCAATAGGGAGAGGAAATCCTGTACCAGCACGGCGAGCAGTCGTGCCGGAACGATATCCATCCGGTGTTGTTGGCGTGCCTGATCGAGAAGGTCGATCAGCTGACGGCGAAGATGACGCATGGTCATAGCATAGGGGTTGCTGCCAGCAAGGGCAATCCACCGGGTTTGACGCTGCGGACCCAGTCAGCTTTGATAAGATTATGGATGAGAGTGTGCAGGGGCATCGCCAGCGTTTACGGGAGCGCTTTTCACGCCATGGTTTCGATGGTTTTCACGACTATGAGGTGCTGGAGTTGCTGCTCACCTATGCTATTCCCCGCGTCGATGTGAAACCGATCGCCAAACGGTTGCTGGACCTATTCGGAACACTGGCCGGCGTATTCGACGCCTCTGTAACCGAGTTGTCACAGGTGAAAGGGGTCGGCGAGAAGGGGGCGCTCTTCCTTACCCTGATCAGGCAGACCGAGCTTCGTTATCTCGCTTCCGACTTGCCGGGAAAGTCTGTCTATGACCGGCCGGAGAAGGTGAAAGCGCATCTGCGGCTGGTGCTGCAGGGGCGTGGTATGGATGGAGTGCTTCGGCGCTGCCTTCACTGATCAGCAGCATCGCCATTTTGCCACTCAGGTCCTGTTTGAGGGAACAGTGGGCCGTGCTGCTGTTTACCCGCGCAACCTGATGAAGCGGGCGCTGGAGCTTGATGCCAAGGGTATGATTCTCTTTCACAACCATCCGGGCGGCACGCCGCAGGCAAGCAGTGAGGATATCGAACTGACCAGACGCATGGCCGAGGCCTGTACGGCTCTCGACATCAAGATTCTCGATCACTTCCTAGTTGCAGGAAGAGAGGTGCTTTCATTCAAGGAGAACGGCTGGTGTTGAATCAGCTGTTTGTTCGCTCACTGGATTCAATTATGGTTCGCAGTGTCTGACTGAGCTTGGGGAATGAGAGAGGCTTGAGAACAATCTCTGTGTGTTCACTGGCCCCCTGGGCTTCTGCGGCCCACTGGTCATCATAGCCGGTAATGAGAATCACCTGAATGTCGCTATCGATCTCTTTGGCTCGCCTGGCAAGCTCGGCGCCGCCCATTTTCGGCATCACGACATCACTGATAATGACATCAATATCGTTCTGGTTGGCATGGAATATCTCCAGTCCTTCTTGTCCGTTCGATGCTGTCAATACCCTGTAATCCATGCTCTCCAGGACCTCTCTGGTTGTGCTTCGAACCTCATCATCATCATCTACAAGAAGAATTGTTTCTCCCTCTCCGGGGACTGGTGCTTTCTCAGGCTCCTCTAACACCTTCTCATCTTCCTGGCACAGTGGCAGATATATATGGAATGTGGAGCCCTTGCCCTGTTCGCTCTCGATCTCAATGGTGCCCCCATGTGTTTGTATTGAGCCGTAGACCATGGCCAGACCAAGGCCTGTGCCTTCACCTACCCCTTTGGTCGTATAAAACGGTTCGAACACATGCTCCAGAGCAGCTTTAGGAATGCCGCTGCCATTATCGCTTACTATCAGGTGGGCAAGTCTTTCCCCCTTGATCCCACGGTGTTTTTGCTGAAAAGCAGTGGTTGTGGTGAAGGATTCAAGCATAAGATTTATTTTTGGTTGCTCTGTATTGCGAACAGCATCCCTTGCATTGTTCAGCAGGTTGACCAGAGCCTGCTGGAGCTGCGCGGAGTCTCCACGGATGGTCAGCCCTTCGTCGCACAGATCAATAGTGTAATCGATATTCTCAGGGATAATGCTTTTGAAGAGTGAAAGCTCGGTGCTCAGGAATGAGGTGAGAGAAAACGGCCGGGTGTTTACCATGTCCTTGCGGGCAAAGGTAAGCAGTTGCTTAACAATTTCAGCAGCATGTATCCCCAGTGTCTCTATATTGCTCAGCTTGGTGGAAACCAGTTCTTTATTACCCATCTGTTTTTTAGCCAGATAGAGGTTGCCCTGAATAGCGGCAAGTGTGTTGTTGAAATCATGGGCAATCCCTCCCGCCAGAGTGCCAATCGCCTCCAGCTTTTGAGATTGAAGCAGCTGCTCTTCAAGTTCCTTGCGTTCAGTAATGTCCTGCACTGTGCCGCTTGAGCGGATCGGGGTGCCTTCATTGTTATAGATCGTTTGGCAATGCTCATGTACATGTTTAATCCTGCCGCCCTTAAGCAGGAGCCTGTGTTCAATGTCGTAAGGGAGCCTGCTTGCCACCGAATCAGTATATTTCGAGTTGACTAGTTCCCGGTCATTGGGGTGGATTGCATCAATAAATGCCTCGTAGGAGGCACCAAAGGCCTCTTTGTCTACTTCAAAAATCCGGAAGATTTCATCTGACCACTTAAGTTCATTGTTTGTAAGGTCCAACTCCCAGCTGCCAACACGGGCGATTCGCTGAGCATCATTCATGCTGGCTTCACTCTGTTGCAGGTCCCGGGTTTTCTTCCTCACCTGTTTTTCAATCTCCTCGTTACGTTGCTGAAGCTCCCGGTCTCTTAGCTGGAAGCCACGCGCTGCAAACAACAGCAACAGGGTTAGAACCAATCCGGTTGCAAAGGCTGCTAACAGGTATTGATATTCGGTATCCTTCCAGTAAATACGTTTCTCGAAAATCAGTGTGGATTCAACTGCTCCAAACGCCAGATCGGGCTCACTTTGTAAGCTTTTGAACAGCAAGTGGCTACCCTGTTCGACAGTATTTTTTACCAGCAGATGTTCTTTGCCTGAAACCGGATGGTGGAACGTATCAAGTATTTTCCATGAGATATTGAACCCCTGGGGGATCGTTACCGTATTCATTAAAGCCGTTGCATTCACTTTGACAGCAACCAAGGCGCTTACTTCTTCCATGTTTATCTCATCACTGTTGACGGCAGTGATGCCAGTAAAAACTGGCTTGAAGAGTGTGAAGGTGATGCCGCTCTTTGCCAAGTGCTCAAAAGAGGATGCTGTTGCTGATCTGGTATGAATGGCCTTGCTGATGTGAGGCCCATATTTGCCAATGGATGCCATATCCAGACCCAGCAAGGACGCATTTAGTGGGGTCATCGGTTCAATATACTTCACGGGGAAGGAGCTGTGGTCCGAGATACCACTGCTGCCGCGGACGGCATATGTCACAAAACCGATCTTCTGCATCTCTTTCTCAAAAGCCCCGACATCCGGTTTTAACACATGGGGGAGAAACGCTACGGAGAGAATATAGGGGTAATGCAGCAACTGATCTTCTGCGACAATCTGGAACTCGTCCGGCTCCACATAATCGGAGGCCCGAAACAGTGATATTATGTTGTCGGCTACCTCGTTGGCATGAAGGTTCTGTAGAAGCAACTGCTCCCTGATCTGCGCAGACTCTTCGAAGAAATGAACTTCCGCATCAGCTGCTAACTTGTTGTATGCCAGCATGAGTAGCAGTGCTGTGATCAGCGCGCCGGCAATTGATGCAAAGTGGAACACCCTGTTTGTGGAGTAGGTCCTCATTTACATCGTGATCCGAGTTGCTTTGGTCATAATGGCTTGAGGCAGCTTGATGTTGCTCTTCTCCATCAACGTGGTGTTAATGAACAGTTTCCAGCGCCGGTTCACAACGATGGGGATGTCGCTGATTTTCACCCCCTCAAGAACAGCGATGGCTACAGAAGCAGCCCATTCGCCCTGTTCTTCGGCAAGCTTTGTTGCAGCAAGCAGTGCATAGCGGTTCATCCAGTCGTAGTTGGTCACTGAAATAAGCCGCCCTTCCTTGAGTACATGGCTGGTGGCCTTCTCATCGTCCCAATCCTCTATGCCTCCGTTGTTGCCCACGATCAAAAAGTCGGCTTCCCCCTGTGCTTTGCTATAGGCTTCCATCCAGTCGTCCATATTCTTCACAAATATGGATGTGAGTCGAACCCCATTGCTTTCATAAACAGATCGGTTGAGCTCATACTCCTTGTGTTGAGAGAGCACATCTGCAGCAAGGTATATGCCGTGTCTCAAGTTCGCTACGCTGCTTTTTACATACTTCAGAAGTGGGCGCACAGGGGAGATCTCAATCATCCCTGTTGCATTGGAGTAAGGGTAGCCATAGGGCTCAACCGTTGAGTTAATACCGCAGAATACGACAGGTATTTCAGCATTCTTGAAATAGGGTTGTATAAGGTAGCGGGAGGCATTGTCGTCAGCAGCAATCAAAATATCCGGCTTGCTCTCATCAATGTAGGCCTTTGCCTGCAGCGCCATCGTTTCACCAAATGTCTCACCCGTATTACGCTTGGTATCCAGATAGAACTTATCCAGTTCACATTTGCCCTTCAGTACTGCTTCAATGCCATGCTCAATACCATCATTCCACTCGTAACCTTGGTGATATGAAGAGATATAGAGGCATTTTGCCGCAAGCGCAGGTGAAGCAATGAGAAGGAGCGGCGAGAAGAGTAGGATCAGCTTGGCCAGATATGAACGCATAAGGGATCTGTTAGGCGGGGAGGGCATATGCTGCTGTCTCCTCCTGAAGGGTTGCTTTGATCCAGCATGTATCGAGGTTCCTCTCTACCATGGCGATGACGTTATGATCGAGTTTACCCTCCCCTGCATCTCGAGCTAAAATATCGAGAATCTGAGAAGGTGTCATGGCAGGTCGATAGGGGCGGTCCTGTGCTAGTGCCTGAAAAACGTCAGCCACGGCTACAATGCGTGCCTCCAGTGATAGTCTGCTCTCCTTTATGCGGTAGGGGTATCCGCCGCCATCTACCCGCTCGTGGTGCTGGCCTGCCCACTGGGCGATATCATCGAAGCCGCGAATTCTTTTCAGGATATTAAAGGTGTCGAAGCTGTGGCGCTGGATGGTTTTAAACTCCGTATTGGATAACTTGCCTGGCTTTTCCAGTACATTGTCGGGCACCCTGAGTTTGCCGATATCATGCAGCAGGCCTGCCAGGTAAAGCATGTTGCAGTTGTGGTCCGGGATTTCAAATTGCTCTCCCAGATAACGAGAAAGGCAGGCGACACCTTCCGAATGTTCATATGTGAAAGGGCTTTTTGCATCGACGATGTGGGAGAAGATTTTCACGAGGCTTTTGACATCCTCAAATTCAATGGGCCGGGCTGTTTCGTGGCTGATCCATTCGGAAACGTAACCATCAACATGTTCGCGCTCAAGTGAGAGCCAGAAAGCCTCGGAACTGGAGACCTCTAAAAAGGCATCAACCAGATCAGGGTTGAACCAGCTGCCCCTCTTATCGACGATTTTAGCATTAATTTCATCCATACCCAGCAGGATATTGGCATCCTTGACCTGTGCATGCAGGGATAAAACATCAACGCGGTCGACAAGGAAAATCAGGTTGGCCATCAGGGCGGCCTCTTCCGGGAGGTCCATCTCTTTGAGTTTCGTCCAGTGGGTATGATGGTGAAGAATCACATCGGAAAGGTGTGCCAGTGGCGGCGTGATGCCGAGCAGGCCTGCACCGATCTCACAGTGACCGTGCACCTGCTCCCACTCAAACTGGGCAAGTCGCGCATGCACGGAGGTGTTGGACACACCGCAGTCATGCAGAATCGCTGCCTGAAACAGACTATCCAGCGTCTTCGGATCCAGCCCCATGTGTTTGCCGCACTCGGCTGCCATGAAGCCAACACGTTTGCCGTGGTGAATCTGAACCACGCCTACAAGATCCAGCGCATCTGATAAAGAGTAGATCAGTTCATGCAGGTTGATATTAAGAGTGGTCATCTTGCCCCCTCCCTTCCGACCGGCTTTATGCAAGAAGGTGTTATTGAAGTATCGGAGGCATAGGGGGGAACTTTAACGTTCTTTTATTGGAGTATGGTGTTTCTGTTTCTTGGCGAAGGCTTGCGTGAGTGTTTTGATGTGTTTACTGGCGATTGCCTGTTTAATGCATCTTTCAGCTGTCTGTAGTCGGTGTTCGGCATCCTTGCTGCGATAGTCTATAGTACGTTAAGATAAGCGGACTGCACTGTTGCTGTTAACTATCCAGTTTCAATGAGGGATATGGGCACAAGGGGAGCATAAAAAAGAAAGTACAGGTTGGCGTCTTAAAGCCGATGGGGAAATGATGACTGTAGAAACAATCATGAGCAAAAGCCTTGTCATTGTCGATGTGTATGACTCGCTGAGAAAGGTTAAAAGAATTTTCGATAGTTCCGGATTCCATCATTTGCTCGTAGTCGAATCTGGCAGGTTGTTTGGGGTGATCTCAGACAGGGATCTCCTGAAGGCTTTGAGCCCAACCGTTGGCACTGTTTCTGAAACAGCCAGTGACGAAACAACACTGAATAAAAGAGCGCATCTAATCATGACAAGGAACCCTGTTACTTTAGGGCCAGGCGCACGGATCTATGATGCGATTGAAATTTTCAACAGCCACGATATTTCCTGTATACCTGTAGTCGATGACGAACATAAACCCGTTGGAATTATTAGCTGGCGAGACATATTGAAATCACTTTAGCCAAAAAACATTATTGAAAAAATAGGAGCGTGTAGCTGGCAGTGGAAATTGTGGCTACGCTTATTGTGAGGATAAAAAAAATCCCGTAATAACAATGCCGCCCAGTTTTATCCGAAAGGGGAGATCCTTTATGCTTCCAATCCAATCTATGTGAGTGTCCGACGAGAGCAGCTATTCAGGGTCCGGTTGATTTAACCGGCAAGCGTTATTAACTGGTTGCATTTGACTCTGGAGTTGCGAAGTCTTGGCGGATGAAATGTTTTGATGTTTTTAATGGTGATGCCGACGGCATCTGTGCGCTGCACCAGCTAAGGCTGGCTGAACCACTGGAGAGTGAGCTTGTTACCGGCGTGAAGCGCGATATATCGCTGCTTAAGCGGGTTGCCGCGGAGGATGGGGGCCGGGTGACCGTGCTCGATATCTCGCTGGATAAAAATCGCGACGACCTGCAGCGACTGCTTAATGGCGGTGTGTCCGTGCAGTACTTCGACCACCATTTTGCCGGCGATATTCCTGAATCGGCGAACCTAGATGTGCATATCGATATGTCTGCCGACACCTGCACCAGCCTGCTGGTGAATGGTTACCTTCAAGGGGCACATCTGCCGTGGGCCGTCACAGCAGCATTTGGAGATAATCTTTTTGATGCTGCGCGCAAGGCCGCTGTTCCCCTTAACCTCTCCGAGAAGCAGCTTTCACAACTTGAGCAGCTTGGCACCCTGATCAACTATAACGGTTACGGGGTGACACCGGACGATCTCCACTTTGCTCCCGATGCTCTGTATCGGGCGATTAGCGCTTTTGCGGATCCGTTTGCCTTTGTTGCTGAATCTGTGGCATTTGCAAAACTCGAAGCCGGTTTTGATTCAGATATAACTCAGGCGAGGGAGCTTCCTGTCGTGTTTGAGAATGAATCTGTTCAGGTGGTTCTGCTGCCCGATGCTCCCTGGGCGCGCCGCGTATCAGGTGTCTATGGCAATGAATTGGCGCGCAGTGCACCGAATCGAGCCCATGCGCTGCTGACTGAGCTGCCCGGCGGCGACTTCAGAATCAGCGTGCGTGCACCGTTAAGCAATAAAACCGGAGCCGATGAACTTTGCATGATGTTCCCCACCGGTGGTGGCAGGAAGGCGGCAGCGGGTATCAATGCGCTGCCAGCTGATATGTACGATGCATTTATCGACG
Organism: Mariprofundus aestuarium; assembly: GCF_002795805.1. NCBI lineage: Bacteria > Pseudomonadati > Pseudomonadota > Candidatius Mariprofundia > Mariprofundales > Mariprofundaceae > Mariprofundus > Mariprofundus aestuarium. The sequence goes on from NZ_CP018799.1 coordinate 312,768, forward strand.
CATTCAGGGGGATGTATGAGCAGTGATGGCAATGTGATCGCGGGCATTCACGCCGTAAAACATGCGCTCGACGCAGGTGACTCCATTGATGAGTTGATGATTGAGAGGGGCAAATCGCATCCGCGCCTGAATGAGTTGATTCACCTGGCCAAGAAAAAAGGTCTGCGGGTCAATTTTATGCAGAAAGATGCATTGGCCCGTCTTGCTGACGGTGTTCCGCATCAGGGCGTTGTTGCACGTATGGCAGTCGCTGGAGCAAAGAAGGCGCTCTCCTTTGAACAGTGGCTTGAAACAGTGGATATGAGTACAAAGCCCCTGCTGTTGCTTCTCGATCAGGTGACCGATCCCCATAACCTGGGAGCCTGTGTGCGTACGGCCGAAGCGGCGGGATGTGTCGGGGTGATTGTGCCCAAGGATCATGCCGCAGATCTGCACTCGCCGGTGGTGAGTAAGGCAGCTTGCGGAGCACTGGCGCGATTGCCGCTGTTGCAGGTGACCAACCTGAAACGGACGATGGAGAAGCTGCAGCACTCCGGTTTCTGGGTTGTGGGGTTGGCGGGCGAGGCCGATGCTTCGATCTATGAGGCGGGACTGAATGGTGCGACTGCAGTGGTGATGGGTTCGGAAGGTAAGGGTATGCGCAGGCTGGTGCGCGAGGGTTGTGATCAGTTGATCAGTATCCCGATGCCGGGACATGTGGAGTCACTGAATGTATCAGTGGCAACTGGCGTCGCGCTGTTTGAGATCAACAGGCAACGCAATGGCGGTTAGGCGGGCGCTGCCTCAGGCAGCGGCTTTTTTGGACTCTTCCTGTGTGATGCGGATGAATTTCTGGCCGCAGTACTGGCACTGACCGCTTCCCTGTTTCAGGCTGATGTATATCAGAGGGTGCTGTCCGTTATCCGAACATGAAACAATCTCTTCTGTGGATTTGATAACGACACTACTCATTGGGACCCCTCTCATTGCACCAAAAAAAGCGCGGCGAATAGTGGTGATATAAAGGGAAAATGTCAAATTTTTACCATTAGAAAATATAAGTGGAGACTGTTATGGGTGCGAAAGACCTTGTGTTGATTGAGGGTTTGGAGATACGGACCGTCATTGGAATTTACGATTGGGAGCGGGAGATCAGGCAGACTGTACGCCTTGATCTGGAGATGGCGTGGGATATCTCCAAGGCAGCCGCATCGGATGATATCCACGATGCGCTGGATTATAAATCGGTATCCAAGCGGCTAATTTCGTTTGTTGAGGCTTCCAGCTTCGGCCTGATCGAGAGGCTGGCAGAGCAGTGCGCGCAGATCCTGATGCAGGAGTTTGGAGTCTCGTGGTTGCGACTGAAGATGTCCAAGCCGGGCGCTGTACGCGGCACCGAGAATGTGGCTGTAGTGATCGAACGGGGGAGTGCTGCCTGATGAGTGAAGTGCTGATCGGCATGGGCTCAAATATTAACCCTGAATTCCACCTGCAAAAGGCGGCAGCAGCACTGCGTTGTGAGTTTGACGCGGTCTGCTTTTCATCGGTCTACCGTTCGGAAGCGGTGGGTATGCAGGGGGCCGACTTTCTCAATGCCTGCTGCAGGTTTGAGAGCGAACTCTCACCAGACCGCATCAAGGCTCGCCTGAAAGAGCTGGAGGATGCGCAGGGGCGTGATCGCTCCGAAGGGTCATGGAAGTCGCGGACACTGGATCTCGATGTGCTGATGTATGATGGTGAGGTTCTCGATGATGAGCTTTACCGCTACGCCCACGCCTATGTGCCAGCGGCCGAGCTGGTGGCAGTCAAATCGCCCGGGGATATGACGGGTTCAGTAACCTTAATGGAATTGCGCTTGTAAATAAGGGCAGTGGTTTTACACTTCCACCTCCAATGAGCCGCTCCCTTGATGATTAATGCACGTGCGGCTCACTCACAGGGGAAATAGAAGAGATGTTGATCGCGGTTCCAGCCGAAACCCAGGCCCATGAAAAACGCGTTGCTGCCACGCCGGAAACTGTAGGTAAATTTATTGCCGCAGGTTGCAAGGTTGTCGTCGAGCGCGGAGCGGGCCACGAAGCCCGATTTACCGATGCCGCTTACGAGAAGGCCGGTGCCCGTCTTGCGGAAAGCTTCCGGGACACCTGTGGCGATGCTGACCTGATACTTAAGGTGCGCGCCCTTTCCGGCGTGGAATTGAATGATGTCAGCAGTGGTACAGCCGTTGCCAGCCTTGTCTCTCCGTTTACCAATCCGTTATTGCAGGATTATGCCAAGGCCGGGCTGGCCTGTTTTGCCATGGAGATGGTGCCGCGTATTTCACGCGCCCAGAGTATGGATGTGCTCTCCTCTCAGGCCAACATTGCCGGGTATAAAGCGGTGCTGCTGGCAATGGAGCATTATGGCCGTTTTATGCCGATGCTGATGACTGCTGCGGGCACCGTTCAGCCTGCCAAGGTATTGATTCTCGGCGCCGGTGTGGCCGGGCTGCAGGCGATTGCCACGGCTCGCCGCATGGGTGCAACCGTTGAAGTGTTCGATGTGCGTGCTGCTGCCAAGGAGCAGGTGGAGAGTCTTGGTGCGAAGTTTGTAGAGGTGGAGTCCGAACAGGATGCTGAGGATGCAGGTGGTTACGCCAAAGAGATGGATGATGATTACAAGCGCCGCCAGTCCGAACTTGTTGCCAAGCATGTTGCTAAATCCGATATTATTATTACCACCGCACTGATTCCGGGCAGGCCTGCTCCGGTGCTGATCACGGAAGAGATGGTTAAGTCGATGAAGCCGGGTTCGGTGATTGTTGATCTGGCCGTTGAGATGGGTGGGAACTGCCCGCTTTCTGAGATGGATCAGGTGGTCGAGAAGTACGGCGTGATGCTGGTTGGGGTGGGTAATATCCCGGCGCTGATGGCAACCGATGCGAGCCAGCTTTATGCCCGCAACCTGTATAATTTCATTGCTCCGATGCTGGAAGCTGAAACCGGCAAGCTTCAGATTAATCTGGATGATGAGGTGATCGAAGCGTCGCTGATCTGCCAAGGTGGTGAGCTTCTCAAGTCGCAGCTGCTTGGCGCGGAGGTGAAGTGATGGATGTAGTGAATAGTTCCATGCAGCAGGCTGCACAGGTTACAGCCGATTCGGCTGCTGACCCGTTTATCCTCTCGTTTACTGTTTTTGTGCTGGCGATCATTGTCGGTTACCACGTGGTGTGGAATGTGACGCCTGCGCTGCATACGCCGTTGATGAGTGTGACCAATGCGATCTCCAGTATTGTGATTGTCGGTGCGCTGCTGGCAGCGGGGCCGCTGGAGATGAATCTCGCAACCGTTCTCGGCCTCATTGCAGTTGGTCTTGCTTCAGTCAATATTTTTGGTGGATTCATGGTGACCCAGCGTATGCTGGCGATGTTCAAGAAGCGCAAGTAGGGGATAACAATGCTTTCATCTAATATGGTAGCGCTGGCCTATCTCATCGCATCGGTACTGATTATTTTTGCATTGAAGGGGCTGGCCAGCCCGGTCTCTGCACGTCGAGGCAACACCTTCGGCATGCTTGGCATGGGTATTGCCGCTCTTGTCACGCTGCAGCTGGATTCTGTGCAGAACTACGCCTGGATTGTCGCGGCTATCGCTGTGGGTGGTCTGATCGGCGGTGTTACTGCGCGCAAGGTTCCGATGACCCACATGCCTCAGACTGTGGCATTCATGCATTCGCTGGTCGGTTTGGCGGCCGTGTTGATTGCTGTTTCCGCTCTCTATGACCCGGTGGCCTACGGTATTGCCGGTAGCCATGGCGGCCTGCATGTGGCCAGTCGCATTGAGCTGTTTCTCGGCACCTTCATCGGTGCGATCACCTTCACAGCCTCACTGATCGCCTTCGGCAAGCTGCAGGGGATACTCTCGGGGCGGCCGCTTGTCTTTGCGGCCCAGCATCCGCTTAATCTCGTTCTTGGTCTGGGTATGATCGCGGCGGGTATTCTCTTCTGTGTGAACGGGGCCTGGCTGCCGTTCCTGATTATGCTGGCAATAGCCCTTGTCCTAGGTGTTTTGTTGATTGTGCCGATTGGTGGCGCTGATATGCCGGTGATTGTATCCATGCTCAACAGTTATTCGGGCTGGGCAGCGGCGGGTATCGGTTTTACGCTGGGTAACAATATGCTGATCATTGCCGGTGCGCTGGTTGGCTCATCCGGTGCGATCCTCTCTTATATCATGTGCAAGGCGATGAACCGCTCGCTGTTCAATGTTCTGCTGGGTGGTTTTGGTGGCGAGGCGGCGACTGCGGTGGCTGGTGGCGCTACAGCGGTTGAGCGTCCGGTGCATAGCGGTGCAGCCGAGGATGCTGCGTTCCTGATCGGCAATGCCCGTTCGGTGGTGATTATTCCGGGTTATGGCCTTGCGGTGGCGCGTGCCCAGCATGCCTTGAAGGAGATGGTTGAGCTTCTTCTAAAGCAGGGTGTGGATGTGAAGTTCGCCATTCATCCTGTGGCGGGGCGCATGCCGGGCCATATGAATGTTCTGCTGGCTGAGGCAGATGTGCCTTATGATATTGTTTTTGAAATGGATGAGATCAATTCGGAGTTTTCCGACACCGATGTGGCACTGGTGATTGGAGCTAATGACGTCGTGAATCCTGCGGCCAAAACAGACCCGGCCAGTCCGATCTACGGCATGCCGATTCTTGAGGCGGCTAAAGCGGAGCATGTGATCGTGGTGAAGCGCTCAATGGCTGTCGGTTATGCAGGGCTTGATAATGATCTGTTCTATATGGATAGAACCATGATGCTCTTTGCTGATGCCAAGAAGGCGTGTGAGGCGATCACTCAGGCGCTTGACTGAGGTTGAGGTGCAACTGAGTCGTTTTAACTCATACCAGAAAGATTGATGGCGACTCTGCTCTGGTGGTCTTCAAGACACTCTATTAATATATAGTAGCAAGTTTTAGTTTTTACGGTTTTTGCCTGTGCGTCATGCCGGTGATCATTCGCAATAAATGCCAAATGTGCCGCAGCTGTTTTTTTGGCGATGAAAGCGGTTGACAGCTAAGTTGACCGACACTAAGGTTCGCGACCCTTCGCTAGGGCTGTGCTTTTATTCGGCCATTTAGTGAAGTGAAAGTTTGAGAAGAGGTAACAATGCCAACGATTAATCAGTTGATTCGCAAAGAGCGAGTAGACAAACGAAAGATCAACAAGGTCCCAGCTCTGCAGGCTTGCCCGCAGCGTCGTGGTGTTTGCACCCGTGTTTATACCACTACCCCGAAGAAGCCGAACTCGGCACTTCGTAAGGTTGCACGTGTACGTCTGACCAATGGTATGGAAGTAACTGCGTACATCCCTGGTGAGGGTCATAAGCTTCAGGAGCATTCGGTTGTTCTGATTCGCGGCGGCCGTGTAAAGGATTTGCCGGGTGTTCGTTACCATGTTCTTCGTGGTGTTTTGGATACAACAGGTGTTGAGGGTCGTAAGCAGGCTCGTTCTAAGTACGGCGCGAAGCGTCCGAAGTAATTGCGGAAAGATTGAGGAGTTTGAATAATGCCACGTAAAGGCCCTGCCCCACGCCGTCCGGTAACACCTGACGCGAAGTATGGTGATACAACAGTTTCCAACGTTGTAAACAAAGTGATGCTGGACGGTAAGAAGACCGTAGCAGAAGCGATTGTTTATGACGCAATGGATATTGCATCCCAGAAGACCGGCAAAGATCCACTGACATCACTGTTGGAAGCGATCGAAGCTATTAGGCCTTCAGTAGAAGTGAAATCCCGCCGTGTTGGTGGCGCAACCTACCAGGTGCCGATCGAAGTTTCTGATCGTCGCCAGCACTCGCTGGCTGTGCGCTGGCTGGTTGAGTTCTCACGCAAGCGTTCCGAGCACACCATGGCTGATCGCTTGGGTAATGAGATTGCTGATTCCCTCGCTGACCGCGGTGGAGCATGGAAGAAGCGCGATGAGACCCATCGTATGGCTGAAGCTAACAAGGCTTTCTCTCACTTCCGCTGGTAAGTGCTTTGGCAGCCTGAGGGTTGCCGTTTAAACCGGATCTTGACAGGTCCACTACAGGAGAGGGTTGCCTCTCTGTTGGAGCCAGGTGAAGCCTGGTCTCCGAGAACAGTTTGTTCTTTGAATTTGATGGTAAAGGAGTGGCGACGTGGCTCGTAAGACCCCACTAGAACGTGTACGCAACATCGGCATTATGGCTCATATTGACGCTGGTAAAACTACCGCGACTGAGCGTATTCTTTTCTACACCGGTGTAAGTCATAAAATTGGTGAAGTGCATGACGGCGCTGCTACCATGGACTGGATGGCGCAGGAGCAGGAACGCGGCATCACCATTACCTCCGCTGCAACAACTTGTAGCTGGAAAGACCATCAGATCAATATCATTGATACCCCTGGACATGTGGATTTCACCATTGAAGTAGAGCGCTCCCTGCGCGTGCTTGATGGCGCTGTCGGCGTGTTCTGTGCGGTTGGTGGCGTTCAGCCACAGTCAGAGACTGTTTGGCGTCAGGCTGACAAATATAAGGTTCCTCGTGTTGCATTCGTAAATAAGATGGACCGTACCGGTGCGGATTTCTTCAATGTGATTGAAGAGATTCGTGATCGTCTGGGCCATAACGCTGTTGCTCTGAATATTCCGATTGGTGCTGAAGAAAATTTCCAGGGTGTGATTGACTTGGTGTCCATGAAGGCGATTGTCTGGAAAGATGAAGCCATGGGCGCGATGTACGAGGTCCAGGATATTCCTGAGGAGCTGCTTGAGGTTGCTGAAGAGCGTCGTGAGCTGTTGCTGGATGCGGTTCTTGTTAACGATGAAGAGCTGATGATGGCTTATCTTGAAGGTGAAGCGGTTGACGAAGCAGCGCTGAAAGAGTGCATTCGTAAATCTGTGCTGGATATCTCCGTGATTCCTGTTCTGGCTGGTACTGCATTCAAGAACAAGGGTATTCAGACGCTACTGGACGCTGTAGTTGAGTACATGCCTGCCCCGATTGACGTTCCTGCCATTGGTGGTGTCCACCCTGACACTGATGAGCCTGATACCCGTCCATCTTCCGATGACCAACCGTTTGCGGCGCTTGCATTCAAGGTGATGACCGACCCGTTTGTAGGTACGCTGACATTCTTCCGCGTCTACTCTGGTGTTGCTGAGGCTGGTTCTTATGTGATCAACTCCACCAAAGGCAAAAAGAAAGAGCGTCTGGGTCGTATTCTGCAGATGCATGCCAATGAGCGTTCCGAGATCAAGGAAGTTCGTGCTGGCGATATCGCTGCTGCGGTAGGTCTGAAGTCCACCACTACTGGTGACACACTCTGCGAGGCTGAGCATCCAATTATTCTGGAGCGCATGGAGTTCCCTGAGCCGGTGATCTCGGTTGCTATTGAGCCGAAGACCAAGGCTGACCAGGAGAAGATGGGTGTTGCGCTGGGTCGTCTGGCTGCTGAGGATCCATCTTTCCGCGTTCGCACTGATGAAGAAACCGGTCAGACCATCATCTCAGGCATGGGCGAACTGCATCTTGAGATTCTTGTGGACCGTATGAAGCGTGAATTCGGCGTGGATGCAAATGTTGGTAAGCCACAGGTTGCATACCGTGAAACCATCCGTGCCAAGACCAAGGCTGAAGGTAAGTTTGTACGTCAGTCCGGTGGTCGTGGTCAGTATGGTCACTGCTGGCTTGAGATTGAACCGAATGAAGTTGGCGCTGGTTTCGAATTCATTGATAAAATCTCCGGTGGTTCTATTCCTCGTGAATACATCCCGGCTGTTGGTAAGGGTGCTGAAGAGGCCATGCAGAATGGTGTTCTGGCCGGTTACCCAATGGTGGACATCAAGGTTACTGTTGTTGACGGTTCCTACCATGACGTCGACTCCAATGAGATGGCGTTCAAGGTTGCAGGTTCCATGGGCTTCCGTGCCGGTTGTGCACAGGCCAAACCGGTAATCCTTGAGCCTATGATGGATGTTGAAGTTGTAACGCCTGAAGATTATATGGGTGATATCGTTGGCGATCTGAATCGTCGTCGTGGTCGCGTATTGGGCATGGAGGCTCGCGGTAACGGTAAGGTTATCGAGGCTGAGGTTCCCCTCTCCGAGATGTTCGGTTATTCAACCAACGTTCGCTCGATGTCTCAGGGTCGTGCGACCTACACAATGACATTTAAACATTACGAAGAAGTTCCAAACAATATTGCGCAAGAAATCATTGCCGCTGTTAAAGGTTAAGGAGTAGATCATGGCAAAGGAAAAGTTTGAACGTAACAAGCCGCATGTAAACATTGGTACCATTGGTCACGTCGACCATGGCAAGACCACGTTGACCGCTGCGATCACTAAGGTTCTGTCCCTGACAGGCGGCGCAGTCTTTAAAGACTACGGCGATATTGATGGTGCACCTGAAGAGCGCGAGCGCGGTATTACTATTGCGACAGCTCACGTTGAGTATGAGACAGAAGCTCGTCACTACGCTCACGTTGATTGCCCAGGCCATGCCGACTACGTTAAAAACATGATCACTGGTGCTGCACAGATGGACGGCGGTATTCTGGTTGTATCAGCTGCAGACGGCCCAATGCCACAGACTCGTGAGCACGTACTGCTTGCCCGTCAGGTAAACGTACCTCACCTGGTAGTCTACCTGAACAAGGCAGACATGGTTGATGACGAAGAGCTGCTTGAGCTGGTAGAGATGGAAGTTCGCGAGCTTCTGGACTCTTACGACTTCCCGGGTGACGACACTCCAATCATCATCGGTTCTGCGCTGAAAGCACTTGAAGGTGACACCTCTGAGATCGGTGCTCCATCTATCCTGCGTCTGATGGCTGCAGTGGATGAGTACATTCCTACACCTGCACGTGATGTAGACAAGCCATTCCTGATGCCTGTTGAGGATGTATTCTCAATCTCAGGTCGCGGTACTGTTGCTACTGGTCGTATTGAGGCTGGTATCATTAAGGTTGGCGAAGAGATCGAGATCGTTGGTATTAAAGACACCGTTAAGACTACTTGTACTGGTGTTGAAATGTTCCGCAAGCTTCTGGATTCCGGCGAAGCTGGCGACAACGTAGGTCTTCTTCTTCGTGGCGTTAAGCGTGAAGACATCGAGCGTGGTCAGGTTCTGGCCAAGCCAGGTTCAATCACTCCACACACCACATTCAAGGCTGAAGCTTATATCCTGAACAAGGAAGAGGGTGGTCGTCACACGCCATTCTTCAACGGCTACCGTCCACAGTTCTACTTCCGTACAACTGACGTGACTGGTTCTGTTACCTTGCCTGAAGGAACTGAGATGGTAATGCCTGGCGATAACATCTCTATGGATGTTGAGCTGATCACACCAATCGCAATGGATAAAGAACTCCGCTTCGCAATTCGCGAAGGCGGTCGTACGGTCGGCGCTGGCGTCGTTACCGACATCACTAAGTAATAGGGGGCCGTACGTGGCAACACAAAGTATTCGTATTCGTCTGAAAGCCTTTGATCACCGTATTCTTGATAAGAGTGCGGCAGACATCGTGGCTACAGCAAAACGTACCGGTGCAGAAGTACGTGGTCCGATTCCAATTCCGACCAAGATTCGCAAATTTTGCGTGATCAAATCTCCGCACAAGTACAAAGATTCTCGTGAGCAGTTCGAGATTCGTACACACAAGCGCATGCTTGATATTGATAAGCCAACTCCACAGACCGTGGATGCGCTGATGAAACTTGATCTCCCATCCGGTGTGGATGTTGAGATCAAACTTTAATTCGGGAGGATAACCATGAGTATTGGATTGATCGCCCGGAAAGCGGGCATGACACAGATCTTTGCAGAAGATGGTTCTGCAATTCCTGTGACTGTTTTGAATGTTGAACCTTGCAAGGTTGTTGCGCGCCGTACTGCGGACCGTGATGGTTATGATGCGGTTCAGGTTGGCTTTGGTTCTGCCAAGCGCAACACCACCCGTCCTGTTCAGGGTCACTACGCCAAGCAGGGCCAGGAAGTTGCTGGCGGACTGAAAGAGTTCCGCGTTGCTGCTGATGCCGAGTGTGAATTGGGTCAGGAGTTGAATGCAACTCAGTTTGAAGTCGGTCAGAAGATCGACGTCTCCGGCACCTCTAAGGGCCGCGGTTTTGCCGGTGTTATGAAGCGTTATAACTTTGCTGGTGGCCGTGCAACCCATGGTGCTGAAAAAGTACATCGTCAGATGGGCTCTACCGGTCAGTGTCAGTGGCCAGGTCGTGTATTCCCGGGCAAGAAGATGCCTGGTCATTACGGCAATGAGCGTATAACAACTCAGAATCTTGAAGTCATTCGAGTGGATGCAGATTCCAATCGCATTCTGGTTAGGGGTGCTGTTCCCGGTTCGCGTAACGGACTGGTTGAACTGCGTCCAGCCGTGAAGGGAGCGTAAGATGGCGAAGATCACCATCGTAGATCAGAACAATAAAGAAGTTAGCAAGCGTGAGCTGAATCCGGCCGTTTTCGGTCTTGAGTCAGACGCAGGCTTCGTACACCGTGTTTATGCATCACTTGCATCAGCACAGCGTGGCGGAACAAGCGCAACTAAAACCGTAGCGAATGTTTCCGGTGGCGGTAAGAAGCCATTCAAGCAGAAGGGTACTGGTCGTGCCCGTCAGGGTACTACCCGTGCTGCACAGATGCGTCATGGCGGAACTGCACATGGTCCGAATGCAGATACCACATTTGATTCACGCATCAACAGGAAAGAGCGTCGCCGTGCAATGTGCCTGGTTCTCTCCGACTGTCTGCGTGAAGGCAAGCTGACTGTAGTCAATAAGCTTGAGCTCGAAGCGCCGAAAACCAAGTCGTTTGTTGAAGTGCTGGGTGCGCTTGAAACTACATCCGGTTTGTTTGTGCTTGATTCAGCCAACAGCAATGTAGAGCTCTCCGGTCGTAATATCCCACACACCAAAGTGGTTCTCGATGGTCAGATGACTATCCACGACCTGCTTAAGTGTGAGCGTGTAATCCTGACCGAAGCTGCTGTAGATAAACTCGAGGAGCGTCTGTCATGAGTGCAAACATCAATCATTTCGACATCCTGCGTCAGCCTGTTATCACTGAGAAGAGCTACTCAGGTACCGGCGCAGCCAATCAGTACACTTTCCGTGTTGCCCGTAGTGCGACCAAATCACAGGTCAAGGCCGCTGTAGAGGCTGTCTTCGAAGTGAAGGTTGATAAAGTTCAGGTTATTAATATGCCTAGCAAGCCAAAGCGTCGCGGTGCTCATACAGGCGCCCGCTCAGGCTACCGCAAGGCTGTGATCCGTCTGGCTGAGGGACACACTCTGGAAGTGGCGGAAGAGGTATAAACAATGGCATTGAAGGCATTGAAACCAACAACAAATGGTAACCGTGGACGCATCGGCGTAGTAAACGAGGGTCTGCACAAGGGCGCTCCGGAGAAAAGCCTGGTTGTCGGCCTGACTAAATCAGGTGGCCGCAACAATAACGGACGCATTACCAGCTTCCATCGTGGTGGCGGACACAAGCGCCTTTACCGTATGGTCGATTTCAAGCGTGACAATTACGGCGTTGGCGGTACAGTTGCGCGCGTTGAATATGATCCTAACCGCACAGCGCATATCGCACTGGTAGTTTTCAGTAACGGCGACAAGCGTTATATCCTCGCGCCACAGGGCCTGCGTCCGGGTGATGAAGTGATGAGCGGTCCTGATGCAGAGATTCGTCCTGGCAATGCTTTGCCACTGAGCAATATCCGCGTCGGTACTCAGGTACACAACGTAGAGATGAAGCCTCAGAAGGGCGGCCAGATTGCTCGTAGTGCTGGTTCATCAGTTCAGTTGATGGGTAAAGAAGGTACTAAGGCCATTCTGAAGATGCCATCCGGCGAGTTCCGTCGTGTGGATATCCGCTGCATGGCAAGCATTGGTGTAATGGGTAATGGTGATCACTCCAACCGTAAGGTAGGCAAGGCGGGTCGCACTCGCTGGCTGGGTATTCGTCCAAACGTTCGTGGTGTTGTAATGAACCCGATCGATCACCCGCATGGTGGTGGTGAAGGCCGTACATCCGGTGGTCGTCATCCGGTAACCCCGTGGGGCGTACCAACCAAGGGTCACAAGACCCGTGCAAAGAACAAGGCGTCGAACCGTGATATTATTCGCCGCCGTAACCAGAAGTGAGGTAAGACATGGCACGCTCATTAAAGAAAGGTCCATACATTGAGGCCTCCCTTCAGAAGAAGGTTGATGCTGCTCAGGCTTCTGAGAAGAAGGGTGTGATCAAAACATGGTCCCGTCGTTCGACCATTGCACCGGATTTTGTAGGCATGAACTTTGCCGTGCATAACGGTAACAAGTTTATCCCAGTGTTTGTGACTGAAAACATGGTTGGGCACAAGTTGGGTGAGTTTTCACCAACACGTACCTACTGGGGTCACGGCGCTGATAAAAAGGCTAGGAAGAGGTAATAGGCATGTCTGAGCAAGTTCGTGCGTTGCACAAAAACAGCAAGATCAGCTCCCAGAAAGCCGGTCTGATGGCTGATGCTATCCGAGGTCTGGATGTGGCTCGTGCCCTGGCTGTTTTGGCCCTGTCGCCAAAGAAGTCAGCCCGTCTGTATGAGAAGGTACTGAAGTCCGCCATTGCTAATGCTGAGCAGAATAATGGTCTGGATGTGGATCGACTGTTTGTATCAGAGGCGAAAGCCGATGCAGGCATGACGCTGAAGCGTTTCCGTCCGAAAGGAATGGGCCGTATGCGTAAACGTTTCCACCGCCACAGTCACTTGACCGTGTCTGTTAGTGAACGCGGTTAAGGGGAGAAGTCATGGGACAGAAAGTAAATCCAATTGGATTCCGTGTTGGAACGACTCGTAACTGGGAGTCAATCTGGTACGCCAATGACAAGAATTTTGGTAATAACCTTCGCGAAGACATCAAGCTGCGTCGTCATGTGAAAGCACGACTGAAGCATGCAGGTGTTTCCCGTATTATCATTGAGCGTCCGGCTGACAAGATCAAGGTTACCGTTCATACCTCCCGCCCTGGTGTGGTGATTGGTAAGAAGGGTTCTGAGATTGACGCTGTTCGTAAAGAGCTGGTTCAGAAGTTCGGCCAGGAAGTTCAGGTGTTCATCGTAGAAGTACGTCGCCCTGAAGCTGAAGCACAGCTGGTAGCTGAGAATATTGCATTCCAGCTTGAGCGTCGTGTGGCATTCCGTCGTGCGATGAAACGTGCGGTGCAGAGTGCTATGCGCATGGGCGCAAAAGGTGTTCGCATTAACTGTGCCGGTCGTCTGGGTGGTGCTGAAATCGCACGTACCGAGTGGTATCGCGAAGGCCGTGTGCCGTTGCATACCCTGCGCGCTGATGTTGATTATGGTTTTGCTGAAGCTCATACCACCTACGGTGTAGTTGGCGTGAAGGTCTGGGTATTCCATGGTATTAAGCTCAGCGGCATTGACGCTGACAACGCATAAAGATTGAGTTGAAGAGGATTAGTAACGATGTTGCAACCTAAGAAAATTCGCTGGCGCAAGCACCATAAAGAGCTGCAGCGCATCCGCGGTAAAAGCCCGCGTGGCGCAAGCCTGAACTTTGGCCAGTATGGTCTGAAAGCGATGGAACCTGGTCGTATTACCGCTCGTCAGATTGAAGCGGCGCGTATTACCATTAACCGTCACGTTAAACGTCAGGGTCGCGTATGGATCCGTATCTTCCCGGATCTGCCTGTTTCCAAGAAACCTGCAGAAGTTCGAATGGGTAAAGGTAAGGGGTCTCCGGAGTTTTGGGTGGCCGCTGTCAAGGCTGGCCGTATCCTGTACGAAATGGATGGTACCGACGAAGAGTTGGCTCGCGGTGCGCTTGAGCGCGCAGCTGCTAAACTTCCAATCCGTACTAAGATTGTCGTGCGTGGAGTAGGACGATGAGTGATATTAAGAAAGCAAAAGATCTGCGCGGCATGAAAGAGGCCGAACTGAAAGAGCGCATGGATGAGCTGGCTGCAGAGCACATGAAGCTGCGTTTCCAGAAGGCCACGATGCAGCTGAACAACACCGCTCGCATTGGTCAGGTACGCCGCGAAATCGCACGCATCAAGACCGTTCTTGCTGAGCGCGGCTAAGGGGTTATAGAGAGATGTCCGAGGCAACAACAAACAAGCGCACCCTGGAAGGGGTAGTAGTAAGTAACAAAGGCGAGAAAACCGTAGTTGTGCAGGTTGAGCGTAAGTTCATTCATCCGCGCTACCGTAAGACGGTTCGTTCGCACAAGAAGTATATGGCACATGACGCTGAAAACACCTGCAACATTGGTGATACTGTTCGTATCATTGAATCCGCACCGATCTCCCGCCGCAAGCGCTGGACGATGGAAGCGGTTCTGACACGTGCAGAGCAGCTCTAAGCGGAGGATTTGCAATGATTCAGACTGAAACCGTACTGCAGGTTGCAGATAACTCAGGCGCCAAGCGCGTAAAGTGCATCAAGGTTCTGGGTGGCTCCAAGCGTCGCTACGCCAGTGTTGGCGATGTGATTGTCGTGGCTGTAAAAGAGGCTATGCCTGGTGGTAAAGTGAAAAAGGGTGAGGTTCAGCGCGCTGTAGTTGTGCGTACTGCCAAAGAGTTCCGTCGTACCGACGGCAGCTCCATCCGTTTCGATGAGAATGCGGCAGTTCTGCTCTCCAAGCAGAATGAACCTATGGGCACCCGTATTTTTGGCCCTGTGACTCGCGAACTGCGTGCCAAGGGTTATATGAAGATTGTTTCCCTTGCACCAGAAGTACTGTAAGCGGATAGAGAGGCGATAGAATAATGACAACGTTGGTTAAAACCCGAATCCGCAGAGATGATGAAGTGGTTGTAATCGCCGGTCGCGACAAAGGTACGCGTGCCAAGGTGATTCGTGTGATGCCACAAGACGGCAATGTGCTGGTTGCCAAGGTGAATATGATTAAACGTCATACCCGCCAGAGCCAGGCTAGTGCCGGTGGTATTATCGAGAAAGAAGCGCCTATGGCGATCTCGAATGTGCAGTATTACTGCTCCAAATGTGAATCTGGTGTCCGTCTCGGTTCAAAGCAGCTGGAAGACGGCCGCAAAGTCCGCACTTGTCGCAAATGCGGCGAAGTGCTGGATAAGTAGGAGTTACGACAATGGCTCGTTTGAAGGAATTTTATAAAGAGAAGGTTGTGCCTGCGCTCAAGGAAGAGTTCGGCTATAGCAACCCGATGCAGATCCCCGGCCTCACCAAGATTGTGGTGAATATGGGTGTGGGTGAAGCTTCGCAGAACTCCAAAGAGATTGAAGGCGCACTGTCTGATATGACCGCAATTACTGGCCAGAAGCCAGTAACTACCCGTGCTCGCAAGTCAATTGCGAACTTCAAGTTGCGTGATGGTATGGTTGTAGGTTGCCGTGTGACGCTTCGTGGTGAGCAGATGTGGGAGTTCCTGGATCGTCTGATCAATATCACTCTGCCGCGTATTCGCGACTTTAAGGGTGTTTCACCGAAATCATTCGATGGCCGCGGTAACTTCACGCTTGGTTTGAAAGAGCAGATTATCTTCCCTGAAATCGAATATGACCGGGTAGATAAAATTCGCGGTATGGATATTACCATCTGCACAACTGCGAATACGAATGATGAGGGACGTGCCCTGCTGAAACAGTTCAGCATGCCGTTCCGCACTTAAGAGGGTTAGCTCATGGCTTCAACGAGAATGATTGTCAAATGCAATCGTAAACCAAAATTTAAAGTTCGCGCTTATACGCGCTGCCAGCTGTGCGGTCGTCCGCATTCGGTTTACCGTAAGCTGGGCATCTGCCGTATCTGCCTGCGTAAGCATGCCCTTGCCGGAGAAATTCCTGGCATGGTTAAGTCGAGCTGGTAAGGGGTATAGAACTATGATGATGGACCGTATTGCCGACATGCTGACGCGTATTCGTAACGCGCAGACGGCTGGAATTGAAAAAATTGAGATGCCTGCCAGTAACGCTCTTCTCGCTATTGCTGAGCTGCTTAAGGATGAGGGCTATATCACTGCTGTGAAAGCCTACAACCACAAGGGCCACCGTTTCCTGCGCCTGACCCTGCGCTACGATGACGAAGGTGCGCCAATCATTCGCGAGATTAAGCGCGTATCTAAATCTGGCCGCCGTGTTTATGTCGGCGCTGATGAGATTCCGCGTGTGAAGTCCGGTTATGGTGTTGCTGTTGTGAGCACCTCCCAGGGCATTATGACTGATAAGAAAGCTCGCGCTGCACGTGTTGGCGGCGAAGTTATCTGTACGGTCTTTTGAGGTAAGTTATGTCACGTGTTGGTAAAGAACCTATTACTATCCCTGCCGGTGTTGAAGTACGTCTGAGTGACGATTCAGTTACCGTTAAGGGCGCCAAAGGTGAGCTCAGCTCACCACTGTTCGCAGATATCACTGTCGAGCAGGATGGCAATACACTCACTGTAAGCTGTGCAGATCTTGATACTAAAAAGACCAAGTCTTTTTATGGCCTGGCTCGCATGCTGATTGCAAACAACATCACTGGTGTTACCACTGGTTTTGAGAAGAAGCTTGAACTGCGTGGCGTTGGTTATCGTGCTCAGGCTCAGGGTAGTACCCTGAACCTTTCATTGGGTTTCTCTCATCCGGTTGTGTATGCACTTCCTGATGGCGTAGCTGCAGCAGTTGAGGGTAGCATCATTACTGTTTCCGGTATCGACAAGCAGCAGGTCGGACAGGTTGCAGCAGAGATTCGTGCTTACCGTCCGCCAGAGCCATACAAGGGCAAGGGTGTACGCTACGTTGGTGAATATGTACCGATGAAAGAAGGCAAGAAGGCTTAAGGGCGACAGGTTAGGAGATAAGAGATGTCTGTTAAACGTTATGAATCCAATGGCGCTGTGCGCCGTGCTCGCAAGGTTCGCGCTCGCGTTAAGGCCGGTGGCCGCCTTCGTTTGAGTATTTTCCGTTCCGCCCGCCATGTGTATGCGCAGGTGATCGATGACGCTAATGGTACAACATTGGCGGCTGCATCCAGCCTCGAAGCTGGCGTAAAAGCTGGTGGCAACAGGACTGGTGCAGAAGAAGTAGGTAAATTGATTGCCGAGCGCGCTGTTAAAGCGGGTATCTCAGAGGTTGCTTTCGATCGCGGCAGCTTCTCATACCACGGCCGCGTAAAGGCACTGGCAGAAGGCGCCCGTGCTGGCGGACTGAAGTTCTAGGAGATTATAGAAGATGATCAATGTAGACGAATTAGAACTGAATGAGAAACTGATTACTATCAACCGTATCGCGAAGACCACATCTGGTGGCCGTCGCATGAGCTTCTCAGCTCTGATGGTTGTTGGTGATGGCAACGGACACGTCGGTTATGGACATGCTAAAGCTAAAGAGGTTCCAGAAGCGATCCGCAAGGCAACTGACATTGCCAAGAAGTCGGTGATTTTTGTACCTCGCAAAGAAGGCACCATCCACTACAAAGTGATTGGTATCCAGGATGCGAGCCGCGTTATGCTCAAGCCTGCTTCTGAAGGTACTGGCGTAATCGCTGGTTCCTCTGTGCGTGCGGTTCTTGAAGCTGTTGGCATTAAAGATGTTCTGACCAAATCACTCGGCTCCCGTAATGCGCTGAATACTGTTAGCGCCACCTTTAATGGATTGAAAGAGCTGGAAAGCCCTGAGCAGATTGCCGCACGACGTGGCAAGTCCGCTTAATCGGATTAGGAGTTTCAAATGGCTAAGAAAGAGACGATTCGCATCCGTCAGTTTAAGAGCGGTATCGGTTACGCCAAGGATCAGAGGGCAACTCTGGTCGGTCTGGGCTTCCGTCGCATCAATCAGGTTGTAGAGCTTGAGGACACTGCTTCTGTTCGCGGTATGGTGAACAAGGTACGTCATCTAGTTCGTATTGAGTCCGGAGAGTAAGGCATGAAACTGAATGAGCTGAAATCAACTGAAGGTTCCCGTAAAGACCGTAAGCGTAAGGGTCAGGGTATCGCAACAGGCAATGGCAAGACCGGTGGTCGTGGCCATAAAGGTCAGAAGTCCCGTTCAGGCGGCAAGGTTGCCCGCGGTTTCGAAGGTGGCCAGATGCCACTGATCCGTCGTGTACCTAAGCGCGGCTTTACTGCACGTAAGGATAATAGCTTCCAGCTTGTAAACCTGGGTCAGCTGAATGCATTTGATGACGGCGCTGCTGTTGATGCAGCTGCGCTTTTTGATGCAGGCCTGGTTCGCAACGCCGTAGATCCAATCAAACTGCTGGCTAATGGTGATCTTTCCAAGAAAGTTATCATTTCTGTAGCTGCTGCCTCTGCGCAGGCTGCAGCCAAGGTTGAAGCTGCCGGCGGCAAGCTGAACCTAGCCTCGGCTGAGGGTTAACAATGGCACAACCTGGAGCAATGGGTGGCTTTGGCGATATCGGTAAGATTCCTGAGCTGAAGTCCCGCATCCTGTTTACCCTTGGAATGCTGATCGTCTACCGGATCGGCGCGCATATTCCTGTTCCAGGTATTGATGCTGGCGTTCTTGCCCAGTTCTTCAGTCAGGCACAGGGATCACTGCTGGGAATGTTCGATATGTTCTCAGGTGGTGCGCTCTCAAGGCTGACTATCTTTGCTCTGGGTATTATGCCTTACATTTCAGCTTCGATTATCATCCAGCTGATGACGGTTGTCTCTCCAAAGCTAGAACAGCTTAAGAAAGAGGGTGAGGCCGGTCGTCGCAAGATTACTGAATACACCCGCTACTTCACGCTGGTACTGGCAACATTCCAGGCTATCGGCATATCCATAGGTCTTGAGCAGTTCTCCGTAGGTGGTCAGGGCGTAGTTATCGATCCGGGACTTCCTTTCCGTGCGATGACTGTGATTACGCTGGTGACTGGCACCATGTTCCTGATGTGGCTTGGAGAGCAGATTACTGAGCGCGGCATAGGCAATGGTATTTCGTTGATCATCTTTGCAGGTATTGCTGCAGGTCTTCCGTCTGCTATCGGCGGTACGCTGGAGCTGGCACGTACCGGTGAATTTACTGCATTCACTGTACTAGCTCTGTTTGCGATGACCCTTGCCGTTACCGGGCTGGTTGTATGGTTTGAGCGTGCGCAGCGACGAATTCCGATTCAGTATGCGAAACGCCAGGTAGGTAATCGCATCTACGGCGGCAAGTCATCTTTCCTGCCGTTGAAAGTGAATACCGCAGGTGTTATTCCACCGATCTTTGCTTCATCACTGATTCTGTTGCCTGCAACGTTTGCACAGTTCACCAAGGGTGCTGAAGGCTTTGAATGGCTGGGTGATATCTCTGCTATCCTTTCTCCGGGCGCATGGCTCTATATGGCGCTGTTCACCGGGCTGATTGTGTTCTTCTGCTTCTTCTATACCGCGATTGTATTTAATCCTAAAGACACTGCGGATAACCTGAAGAAGAATGGTGGTTTTATTCCGGGTATTCGTCCTGGCCAGAAAACTGCTGAATATGTCGATTCAGTACTTACCCGCATTACCGTTGTTGGTGCTGCCTATGTAAGTATGGTCTGTCTTCTGCCTGAGTGGCTGATTGCAAACCTCTCTGTTCCGTTCTACTTCGGTGGCACTTCACTGCTGATCGTAGTGGTCGTGACCATGGATACAATGGGTCAGATTCAGTCTCATCTGATGAGTCATCAGTATGAAGGTCTGATGAAAAAAGCCCGACTCAAAACCGGTAAATAATGAATATCATCTTTTTTGGCCCCCCGGGTGTTGGCAAAGGCACGCAGGGCGAAAGGCTCGCTTCTGAAAAAGGTATCCAGCATATGGCGATGGGCGACATTCTTCGCGCCGCTGTACGTGACGGAACTGAAGCCGGATTGAAGGCCAAGACCTTCATGGATGGTGGCAAGCTTGTACCTGATGAAGTTGTTGTGGCGATGATTGAAGATCGAATCGCTGCTGATAAGAATGCTGGCTTCCTGTTGGATGGGTTTCCGCGCAATGTAGCACAGGCAAAATCACTTGATGCGATGTTGGCAAAACATGGTGTTGCCATTGACCGGATTGTTTTTTTGGATGCACCGGAGCAGAGCCTTATTGACAGGCTTTGCGGAAGATTGATCTGCAGGGGTTGCGGTTTTGGATTTCATAGGCAGTATTCGCCGCCCCAAAAATCGGGGTATTGCGACCGCTGCGGCGGGGAGCTGTACCAGCGTGATGACGATCGCGAAGATGTGATTGCTCACCGATTGGAAGTGTACCACGAGCAGACGGCGCCTCTCCTTAGTTACTATCAGCAGAGAGATGGCTTCACAAGTCTCGACGCTTCAGGGGAAATGGACGCGGTGTATGCCGTGTTGAAACAGGCGGTAGAGAATTAAACATGGCTAAAGAAGATATTATTGAGATGTCCGGGGAAGTGGTAGAAAAGCTTCCTAACGCTATGTTTAAAGTAAAGCTGGAAAATGGGCACGAACTGCTGTGCACGATTTCCGGAAAAATGAGGAAGTATTACATTCGTATTCTTCCTGGCGATAAGGTAACAGTGGAGATCTCTCCATACGACCTGTCTCGTGGTCGTATTAGCTACCGCGAAAAATAATCGGTATTTCCGGTTAAGAAGAATTTGAGGAGGTGCCAGGCGTGAAAGTCCGTGCATCAGTCAAGAAAATGTGTTTGAAATGTCGCGTGATTCGTCGTAAAGGCGTTGTTCGCATTATTTGTGAAAATCCACGACATAAACAGCGTCAGGGATAAGGAAGTTGCGCGACCGCAGTCTTATGGCTATTGTTCGCGCCCTTTTTCTTAAGGCCTAAGGAGGCAAGAAGTGGCTCGTATTTCGGGTGTAAATATACCGACTCAGAAGCGTGTAGTTATCGCGCTCACCTACATTTTTGGTATTGGATCGACCAGCTCACAGGAGATCCTGACCAAGGCGGGTGTTGACTTTGACACGCGTGTTAAAGATTTGAGTGACGATGATGTTGCGAAAATTCGCGGTGTTATCGATGAATCATATAACGTAGAAGGTGATCTGCGTCGTGAAGTGATCATGAACATCAAGCGTCTTACAGACCTTGGTTGCTATCGTGGGCTTCGCCACCGTAAAGGGCTGCCTGTTCGTGGACAGCGCAGTAAAACCAATGCCCGTACGCGCAAAGGTCCGCGCCGTACAGTAGCCGGCAAGAAGAAGTAAGGGGATAAAAGATGGCTGCACCTAAGAAAGGAAAAGCTGCTGTTGGTAAGAAACGCGTTCGTAAGAATATTGCCAACGCTGTTGCTCACATCAAAGCAAGCTTTAACAACACAATCATTACCTTTACCGATGATACCGGAAACGCAATCTGCTGGGCTACCAGTGGTGGCGCTGGCTTCAAGGGTTCACGTAAAAGCACACCATTTGCTGCGCAGGTCGCTGCAGAAGATGCTGCACGCAAAGCAATGGATCATGGCGTTAAGAACTGTTCGGTTCTGGTTCGCGGTCCAGGCAATGGTCGTGAGTCCGCACTGCGCGCAATCGCAGCTGTAGGTATCAATGTTACATCGATTCGCGATGTTACCCCAATTCCACATAATGGATGCCGCCCGCCCAAGCGGCGCCGCGTTTAGGAGTATTAATTCATGGCACGTTATCTGGAAGCCAAATGTCGTCTTTGCCGACGTGAAGGCGAAAAACTTTATATTAAAGGAAGCAAATGCTACTCGGACAAATGTCCGATCGAGCGTCGTCCTTATGCACCTGGCATGCACGGTCAAAACCGTCGCACCAAGGTATCTGACTATGGTCTGCAGCTTCGTGAAAAACAGAAAGTTAAGCGTATTTATGGTCTGCAGGAGAAGCAGTTCCGTAGCTACTTCAAGAGTGCTGACAGCATGCCTGGCGTAACAGGTCTGAACCTGTTGCAGCTGATTGAGTCTCGTCTGGACAACGTTATCTACCGCATGGGTATGGCATCATCCCGCACTGAAGCTCGTCAGGTTGTACGTCATAACCTCGTCAAGATGAATGGTCGCGTAGCTAACATTCCTTCCATGCGTGTGCCTGTAGGCGCTCGTCTTGAGCTGGCTGATGCTGCTAAAGAGCATCTGCGTGTGAACGCTGCAACTGAAGCTGCCGGAAGTCGCGGTACTTCAGAGTGGCTTGATGTTGATCTGCCAAGTCGTCAGGGAACATTCCGTGAACTGCCAGCTCGTGATCAGCTAGATGCGGGTATCCGTGAGCAGCTGATTGTCGAACTTTATTCCAAGTAATAACTGAGGGCCGCCAGATGCAGTTGATCAATCCACGTAATATTACCATCGAAGAAAAAGTAGCGGGTCGCTCTGCCAAGATCGAGATCGAGCCACTAGAGCGTGGTTATGGTACCACTATTGGTAACAGCCTGCGTCGCATGCTGCTCTCATCACTTCCTGGTGCAGCAGTCACTTCCATCATATTTGATGGTGTTACGCATGAGTACGATACCATTAAGGGTGTTCGTGAAGATGTCATGGACATCATCCTGACCATGAAAGAGCTGGATATCCGTATGGAGAGCAACGGTGCCGCTAACATCTCTCTTGATGTTAAAGGCCCTTCGATTGTAACTGCTGCTGACATCCAGTGCCCTGCCGGTCTCATGGTTATGAACCCTGAACTGGTTCTTGCTCACCTGAATGAAGATGGTCATCTGAAGTGTGAAGCCAAGGTTGAGAAGGGTCGTGGTTATGATCCGGCATCAGAAAGGGAAATTGACGAGCGTTCTGTAGGTTCACTGCTTGTTGATGCATCTTATTCTCCGATTCGTCGTGTTGCTACCCGTGTTGAGGGTGCTCGTGTTGGTCAGCGTACTGACTACGACAAACTGATCATGGAGATCGAAACCAACGGTTCCCTGACTCCTGAAGAGGCGATTAATGCAGCGGCTGCTATTCTTGAACAGCAACTTGCAGTGTTTGTTGATTTCTCTGCGACTGACCAGGGAGAGCCAGCTGAGGCTGCTGATGATGGCCTTGATGATCTTTTGGCACAGCCTATTGAACACCTCGACCTATCAGTACGTTCCATGAACTGCCTGAAGTCGGATGATGTGTTCCGCGTAGGTGATCTGGTTCAGCGCAGCGAGCAGGAGATGCTTCGCACACCGAACTTTGGTCGCAAATCTCTTAATGAGATTAAAGAAGTACTTGAAAACATGGGCCTTGAACTGGGTATGAAGCTGGAAAACTGGCCACCCCAAGATGCCACTGAATCGCTAGATAGCTGATTCGGATCGATAGATTTAAAAGAGGATACGAGAGATGAGACATCGTAAACACCATGGTTCTTTGGGCCTTCCTACCGGACATCGTCGCGCGCTGCTGGCCAACCTGGCAACCGCGCTGCTGACACATGGCCGCATTGAAACAACTGAAGCTAAAGCACGCGCACTGCGTCCATATGCAGAAAAGCTGATCACACTGGGTAAACGTGGCGATCTGCACGCTCGTCGTCAGGCGCTTTCAAAGCTTCGTTACCGTCCGATCGTTGATCGTCTGTTCGGTGATGTTGCTACTGCATGCTCTGATCGTGTTGGTGGTTACACCCGCATTGTGAAGACCGGCTATCGTGCTGGTGATGCATCTCCAATGGCAATCATTGAGTTGGTTGATTCCATCGAGACTACAGAGGTTGCTGAAGCTTAAGCTTCGCTCCGCTTCCATGAATTAAAAAAGGCCCCGCTTATCGGGGCCTTTTTTTTTCTACTCAAAACAGACTGCAATATTTTTGAGAACCGTGACATTTCCCATACCCCTATCCCGCCAGTGCACTGCCCAGTTCAAATTCTGCTATAATAAATAACGGTTATAGAGATGGTTCCTTACTCCCATCTTTCAGGCAACAATATTTCAGGGGTTTTGATATATGGCCAACCGTTCAAGGTGGTTCAGAAGCAGTAGAATTATATACGGCATCATTACTCTGCTTCTGTTAATCATGGTTGCCTCTCTGCTGATGGTAGCAAGGGCAGGCGGCGATATGTCCAAGCAGCATGTGAGCCTGATTCATGCGATCGAAGAGATAGAGAGTGAGAGCAGCCAGTCTCACCTCTGGCTAGAGGAGTTGCTTCAGGGGGACCACACTGTACCAGAGGAGAAAGTATTGGCCCACCTGGGGCAGGCAGAGATGCTTGCAGATGCCCTGCTCAATGGCGGCCATGATTACACGGGCACCATTAATGCTGTTAATAGTCCGAACCTGCAGCATCACATAAGAAAAATTATAACAGAACTTCAGAGTATAAGGTCAATTTCTGAGCAGCGGATCAGGAGTAGTGGAGATAACAGAATCGGAAGCGACATTGATCAGAAGTTCGATGCAACTTTCGAAAGACTGCTTGAAGAGATGCAACTCTTTGAACTGGAGCTTCTGAAACTGGTTGTAAATGACCAGTGGTGGTTCACGTTTATACTTAATCTTTCCATTCTATTGACAGTGATTGCGATGGTCGCAATTGGTTCATTGGCATGGAAGCATGAGTCACAGAAGCTTCACTATCTGCATTCATTGAAAAGTAGCGAGAAACGACTCAACTACCTGATCAGTTCCACACCTGCTGTAATTTACAGTAGCAAAGCAAGCGGGGATTTCGGGGCGACCTTTATCAGTGAAAATGTTCACCGGCTGACCGGATATAGTCCTAGTCACTTTATAGGCGATTCTGCATTTTGGCTGAACCATGTTCACCCTGATGACAGGGAAAGAGTCACTGCTGAACTCTCCAGACTGTTTGATCAGGACAGTATTAGCTATGAATACAGGTTCCAGAACAGTGAGGGTAATTACCTCTGGATGCAGGATACGGCGAAACTGAATCAGGACAAGAACGGTGAACCACTGGAGATAACCGGCTCCTGGATTGATATCAGCGAGCGCAAGAAAGTCGAAGAGGTGATGAGGCTTCAGAGCATGATCACCCAGAATATTGCCGAGGGTATAAATCTGGTGCGCGCCGGGGATGGTATCCTTGTCTATGCTAATGAGCAGTTTGAGCAGATGTGCGGCTATGAGCCGGGGGAAATGGTAGGAAAAAACATATCCATCGTGAATGCACCGAACGGCAAGGACCCGGAAGAGTTTGCAGCAGAGGTAACAGCTGCTTTGGAGAGCAATGGGCACTGGAGTGGTGAACTTCAGAACATCAGGAAGGATGGCTCCACCTTCTGGACCTACTCTTCTGTTGTGGCCTTTGATCATGGTGAATATGGAAAGGTATACCTTGGTGCTCAGAGGGATATCACAAAGCGCAAGAAGATTGAGGATGAGCTTCTCAGGGCGAAAGAGAAGCTGGAGAAGCTCTCATATCTGGACGGGCTGACCTCGATCGCCAACAGGCGAATGCTTGACCTGATGCTCCACAGGGAATGGGGCAGAGGTATGCGCGAGAAGAAGCCGGTTTCCCTTATTATGATCGATATCGACCTGTTCAAGCAGTATAACGACCTGCATGGCCACATTCGAGGTGACGAGTGCCTTAAGAGCATTGCTCATCAACTCTCCAAGGTATCGAGGCGCGCATCGGATATATGCACACGTTATGGTGGCGAGGAGTTTGCACTGTTGCTCCCCAATACGGATGCAGAACAGGCCCATCGCCTGGCTGAGAGTTGCAGGCAAAAGGTGATAGATCTGAATATCCCGCATGAATCTTCAACCGTTTCCGAGTTCGCCACCATCAGTGCAGGGGTTTCGACAGCTATGCCTTCTGGTGGGCTCCCCCCCGCATCACTGATCGAGGCTGCTGATGCAGCACTCTACCGTGCAAAAAATGGTGGCCGTAACAGGGTTGAGAGCAGCTGAGGAGGCAGAGGGTTGCTCTGTTTATGGCTGCCGGATGCAGCTCGTATGCAGAGTGCGTGAGCTGTGTATGCAAACAGATTGCGGTCAGTCGTTCTCGTCGGCTTGCGAATCCTTAAGGTATGGAACAAGGAAGAGGCTCTGGGCGATGATGAAGAGGAAGGTCAGCCCCATGAGGCCGAATAGTTTGAAGTTCACCCACGTGTCTGTATCAAACGAGAAGGCGACATAGATATTCAGGGCTCCGAGGACGATAAAGAAGATGGCCCAAGCGATGTTCAGCTTCAGCCAAACCATACGCGGAAGTGTTAAGTTGCCGCCCATCATACGCTCGATAATGGTCTTCTCTCCGATAAACTGCGAGCCGATAAACACAACGGAAAAGAGCCAGTTGATTGCTGTCGGTTTCCACTTGATGAAGGTTTCATCCTGTAGCGCAATGGTCAGTCCGCCGAACAGGGCAATCAGAGCAAACGTAATGACATGGGTTTTCTCAAACGATCCCTTAATCACGCGGTGGCCAACGGTCTGGATAAATGAGGCGGCAATCAGCACGCCGGTAGCCAGATAGATATCATACATCTTGTAGACGATGAAGAAGAGCAGTACTGGTAAAAAGTCAAAAAACATTTTCATAAGCTGAATCCGACCACAGCCGGGAGTGATTGCCAAGTGCAGGGTTTGCAGTTACGGCATAAACAATGATACTTTAGAGCATGAGTTACCTCGGTCATATCATGAAGTTAAGTATATCTGCACTTCTGGCTCTGCTTCTCGCCTCCTGCACGGTAAAAACCGATCAGCAGATCATTCAGGACCTGTGGTCAGTCTGGGAGAAGAGCGAGGTGCTTTCTCAGGATGATTTTCCTGGTGCGGTTCCGCTTCTTCTCGTGCATGGATGGAATGGAGGGGAGTTTACATGGCCTGTTCCTGAGCGGCTGATTGCACTGGAGCAGAAGCTTCAACGGGATATCATCCTGTTTACCTACCGTACTGGGATACTGGCTAACCGTTACCCTCCGATAGAAGTGCTCGAAGAGCAGCTCGATCGTTATCTTGCGCCATACCCCGAGGTGGATGTCGTCGCCCATAGCATGGGCGGCTTGCTCGTACGCCAGTATCTTTCCCATCATAATAATCACCCTGTTCGGCGGGTTGTATTCTTGGCCACCCCCCATTTTGGAACCAATATAGCAAAGGTGCTGGTCAGTCTTGGAAGTATCGGGGCCGAGGGGAATATTCAGGCCACGGAGATTAAGCCCGGCAGTGACTTTCTCTGGCAGTTGAACGCACTTTCAGGAAGCGAACTCGACGGTATCGATGTACTTAATGTTTATTCCGCCGAAAAAACGATTCTAGAGACCGA
Source organism: Mariprofundus aestuarium (assembly GCF_002795805.1). Lineage (NCBI taxonomy): Bacteria > Pseudomonadati > Pseudomonadota > Candidatius Mariprofundia > Mariprofundales > Mariprofundaceae > Mariprofundus > Mariprofundus aestuarium. The sequence goes on from NZ_CP018799.1 coordinate 339,874, forward strand.
CCTAGTGGTGTCGCCTTCCTCCGCCCACCTTCCATGGGTACACAATGCAGTGCTGAAGGGTAATCACCAGGCCTTGGCAAAACGCTTTGATGAAAGCGCCGAGGTGGTTGATTTTCTAGCAAGCGGCTTGTTGCCTCCAGCACAGCCAGCACCAGCAATAAGGGATGCCTGGTTGCGCTTCAAAATGGATGGGGCGATAACAGAGCTCTCTGATGCCAACTTCAAATCCTTTAGTTCGCGTGGGTTGCCTAATAGGAATTACGACCTCTGCTGTAAACGCAGGTCAGGCTTACACAGCAGGGCAGGCTTCTTCACTGTCATTCTCGAGGATCTGGAAGCGGATAACTATTATGCGTTTATGCCATATGGCGGAAAGAAACCACTTTTGATCAAGGCCAGTGAGTTGATGAGATCCGAAGAGCCGGTGTCAATGCGGCTGTTTGATCTGGATGTCAGTGATAACCCAGCAAAGGAAGGTGAAGGGGTGCTTCAGCCGGCAGCCGGCATGCCCTGAGGCGATAAGCTGTCTGCCTGCACGTTTGTCAGACAGACGCCGGCCTAATGCTGACTAAGCACTCTCCTTCTCGATATGCAGCGTGCGTGTTGGGAAGGCAAAGCCAAGTTCAAGAGACTCCAACAGCGCCATGATCTGCAGGTTTACCTCCTGACGTACCTGCAGGTATTCATCCCACACCTTGCTGGCCGAGAAGTAATAGAGAAAAATGGAGAGTGATGAATCTTCAAATTCATCGAATTTAACAAGCTTGTAACTCTGATCGACCCCCGGGTGATTCAGCAGGATCTTCTCAATCCCTGTAATTGCCGCATTCATCTGAGTCGGTGTTGTGTCGTAGGTCAGGCCAATGCGCATTTTGATGCGGCGTACACTGCGTGCATCGATATTATCGATAACCATATTGGCAAGTGATGAATTGGGGACATTGACCAGTGTTTTTTCAAAAGTGCGGATTTTGGTGGAACGGAAGCCGATCTCTTCGACCACGCCTTCAAATTCAGATGTTTTAATCCAGTCGCCAACGGTAAACGGGCGGTCTACCAGAATCATAATTGAACCGAAGACATTGGCGATGGTGTCCTTGGCGGCCATGGCAATAGCGATGCCGCCGATACCAAGCGAGGCTAGAAGGCCTGAAATGGAATAACCCATGTTCTGAGCCACAACCAGCAGACCGGTCAGTACCAGAAAAATTTTCATTGTTTTGGCAATAAACGGGACCAGTTGATCATCCATGGCTGATTCGGTTTCCTTGGCGCGGGCGGAAAAATAGGCCGATAGCCCTTCAATCAGGCGCCAGAGGAACCAGATTGCAACCATAATAGAGAGGATGCGCCCGGCACTGTCTGCAATGGCGACGAGAGGAAATGTTTCTGCTGGTGGGTTTAAGAGGTGCACGGCAAGCAAAATGCCGATCACGTAAACCAGCAGTCCGGCCGGGCGCTCTGCGGCATTCAACAGTACATCATCCAGTTTAGTTTTGGTGCGCGAGGCAAGTTTCTGGCTGATAGTGTGAAAGGATGAGAGCACGACCGTTCGTGCGACCACAGTGACGAACAGCATGCCTCCTGCGATAATCCAACGGGTCAGAGGGATATCCAGAAACAGGGTGTCTGATAACTGAGTCCATATCGCTTGCATGCATGCCTCCCTTTATTGCCTAATGCCAATTATAGCTGAAAAACCGATATGTCACACGATGGATGCGGCAATTGCCATTGCTGCTGGCAGGGGCTCTTTTTCATCTTTGTTTCATCAAGGCTTCCATAACATCGGGGCATAGATTGCCTGCTGGAGATGATATGAAAAAACTATGGATACTGCTTTTTATGCTGCTACCTGCCACAGCGTGGGCCGGAGAGTGGACACTGGATGGAAGCGGTTCGGATATAAATTTTGTTTCGCTGAAAAAAGGAGCGGTGGCTGAAGTGCATCACTTCACCAGGCTGAGCGGTTCAGTCAAAGGCAAGAGTGCAATGGTTGCAATTGATCTGGCATCTGTTGAAAGCGGCATAGACATTCGCAATAAGCGCATGAAGTCGATGTTGTTTGAAGTGGGGCGATTTGCATCGGCTGCGATTACTGCAGATCTCGCCACCATTGATTTCCATGCATTAAAGGCTGGCGAGTCACTGACCACAGCGGTTCCTGTAGTGCTTGACCTGCACGGCGTAAGTAAGGAGTTCTCTGTACTGCTTAGCGTGACTACACTGGCGGGTGATAAGCTGCTGGTTAGCAGCAGAGAGCCTGTCATTGTAAAGGCATCCGATTTCGGATTGGCTGGAGGCATTGAGGCATTGCGTGAGGTAGCCAAGCTGCCGAGCATTGCCCAGGCGGTGCCAGTTTCATTTCATCTGCAGTTCATCCGGCGGAGGTAAACTCACGAGTTGTTTTTGCGCTCGGATAGCAGCAGAAAGCCAAGCCTTCCATATGCTTATAATATTGACGTGTTTGGCACAGTTTTCTATCCTGTAGTGGTTAATTAGACAGGAGGTTCATTATGGGTGTTCATCTATTGCAGACGATGATTGACGATCACGCAGAGATGACCTGCCTGATTGGCAGGCCTGTACGCTATCTTGAGGAAGCGTATGAGGTGACCGACCTGCTCCATGATGAGGGGCTGCTGATTCTCTCCGCCGATGTCGCATGTGATGTGCAGGAGGACAGTTTTGGCCGTGCCCGTCGCCTTGTTCCCAGGCGCCACAACCTGAAGTTTCGTGATGCAGAAGGTAGGCCGACCAGCATCTGGGATGATCTCGCCTTTCTCGACGGGCCACTGATTCGCTGAACAGTATAAGTCCTGATATTTCACTGTTGAATTGATGGCTGGCTTCCGGGTCAGAAATGCTGAATATCCCCTGTCTGGATAAATGGCTTGTGGCTGCGAACAAACCGGCAGACTGTTTAAACAGGGTCTGAATAGAGTATTCAATTTTTCTGATCGTTCGAGTGTTTTGTGCTCGGGTATATAAGAGGGGCATCAAATAATCCATGAGCGTTTTTCAACAGCTGATCGACCGCAAAATGCTCATATGCATCTTTACAGGCTTCGCCTCCGGCCTGCCACTCTATCTTCTGATCAACCTGCTGCCAGCATGGCTGAGAAGCGAGCAGGTGGATCTGGCTACGATCGGCCTGTTTTCGCTGATCCAGTTCCCCTACACCTGGAAGTTCCTCTGGTCGCCTCTTCTGGATCGCTATGCTGTGCCGCTGCTGGGGCGCCGGCGTGGATGGATGTTGATTACCCAGACCTTGCTGCTGATCGTGATTGCCATGATGGGGGGCTTTTCACCGCAGACTGAGCTGACGATGATTGTACTCTTTGCAACGCTGCTCGCCTTTCTCTCTGCCACGCAGGATATCGCACTGGATGCATACCGCCGCGAAATCCTCTCTGATCTACAGCTGGGGCTGGGCAACTCGGTGCATATCAATGCCTACCGGGTGGCTGGGCTGGTTCCCGGTTCACTCTCCCTGATCCTGGCTGATCATTTGGCCTGGAGTACGGTGTTCATGATCACAGCGCTGTTTATGCTGCCGGGCATGGTGATGACGCTGCTGGTCAAGGAGCCCGATATTGCGGTCGTGCCGAAAACACTCAGGCAGGCTGTGGCCGAACCGTTTCACGAATTCATTGGCCGTGCAGGCTGGCAGAGTGCATTGACAGTGCTTGCCTTCATCTTTCTCTACAAGCTCGGTGACAGCATGTGTACGGCTCTTGCTACGCCGTTTTATCTCGACATGGGCTACTCAAAAACCGCTATCGGTTTGATTGCCAAGAATGCCGGTCTCTGGCCCGCAGTGATCGGTGGCCTGCTGGGTGGGCTGTGGATGGTGAAAATCGGCATCAACAGGGCTCTGTGGGTGTTCGGCTTTGTACAGCTGGGTACGATTTTCGGATTCGCATGGCTGGCCTCGCTGGGGGTGCAGGAGACGATAGGCGCTGTTGAGCTGACAAGTCTGGCTATTGTCATCGGCATGGAGGCATTCGGTGTCGGTGTGGGAACGGCGGCCTTTGTCGCTTATATTGCCCGCTCTACACATCCTGCCTATACGGCGACCCAGTTTGCCCTGTTTACCAGTCTTGCCGCGGTACCGCGCACATTTATCAATGCCGGTGTCGGCTGGCTGGTTGAGGCGTATGGCTGGACCGATTTTTTCCTGCTCTGTGCGCTGCTCGCCGTGCCCGGCATGCTGCTGCTGTTCAAGGTTGCTCCCTGGCATGGTGAGAACAGGGCGCTGGCTAATGATTGAGTCTGCGGGACACCCTGTGTCAGTGTTGCGGCTATGGAAGAGATGAGAGTGAATCGAATGATGAAGTTGTGCCGAGGGCTAATGGCCGTGACCTGCCTGCTGTTGGCAGCCTGTCCATCGAAGCGGGTGGAGGAGACGCCAGTGAAGGAGCCCTCCTTCGTGAAAAGCGACTGGCAGACGCTGCCTGAATGGACGCAGGTTGGGCTTGCCTCATCGCTTGAGGCACTCAGTGCAGAATGTGTGTCACTGAAGAGAAAAGAGCAGTGGCAGCAGATCTGCGCTGAGGCCAGCCTGCTCGACATCAGCAATAACGAAGCGCTACGGCTCTTTTTTGAAACGCATTTTACCCCATGGCAGCTGCGCAATGATGATGGTAGTGATCAGGGGCTGATCACCGGTTATTATGAGCCGCTGCTTTACGGCAGCCGTGAGAAGAGTGAGCGCTATCGGTTTCCAGTATACGGCGTGCCGGACGACCTGTTGATCATCGACCTGGCTGAGCTCTATCCGCAACTCAAGGGTATGCGGTTGCGCGGTCGCGTTGAGGGCAAGCGTGTGGTTCCTTATCATGATCGTGCTGCCATCGACAGCAAACATGCTCCGGAAGGCAAGGAGATTCTCTGGGTGGATGACGAGATAGGGCTCTTTTTCCTGCAGGTTCAGGGGTCAGGACGCATCCAGCTGCCGGATGGCTCGATCGTGAAACTCGGCTATGCCAACCAGAATGGCCACCCCTATAACTCTATCGGCAAGCGGCTTGTCGAGATGGGGGAGATGACAGTTGACCAGGCCTCCATGCAGAGCATTCGCCAGTGGGGCGTAGACCATCCCGAGCGATTGAAGGAACTTCTCTACAGCAACCCCAGCTATGTTTTTTTCCGTGAAATGCCCGACTCCCTGAAATCGGCTGTCGGGGCGATGGGTGTTCCGCTGACCGCCGGCTACAGCATGGCCGTGGACAGACGCACGATTCCACTTGGCATGCCGGTCTATCTCTCTACTACCTGGCCTAATTCTGAGGCGCCGCTGAATCGATTGATGCTGGCACAGGATGTGGGCGGTGCAATCAAGGGCACGATCCGCGGCGACTTTTTCTGGGGCTTCGGAGCCGAAGCTGGAAAAAATGCTGGCAGCATGAAACAGCAGGGGCGCATGTGGGTCTTCTTCCCCCATGGTTTCACCCCTACGCTCAAGACCGCTTCACGCTAATTCTTTAACAGAAAATGCTGGAGATCCTCTTCCGGGACGAGTGGCTTGTTGCTGTCAACAAGCCGGCGGGACTTCTTGTTCACCGCTCGATGATCGATAAACATGAAACCCGCTTTGCCTTGCAGATGGTGCGCGACCAGGTCGGCCAGCATGTGTTCCCTGTACACCGGCTCGACAAGCCTACCTCAGGCATTCTGCTCTTTGCCCTGAATCCCGAAACTGCCCGCAAAATGGGAGATGTTTTTTCGACGCGTGAAACGAAGAAAGAGTATCTGGCTGTGGTGCGCGGTTTCACCGAGGAGCAGGGAATAATCGATTACCCGCTCAAAGAAGAGCTGGATAAAAAGAGTGACCGTAAAGCGCAGCAGGATAAAGCGGCACAGGAGGCGGTTACGGAGTACCGGCGCCTTGCGACAGTGGAACTGCCTTATGCCGTCGGCCGCTATCAAACGGCAAGATATTCATTGGTTCACCTGTTGCCAAAAACTGGTCGCAAGCATCAGCTTCGCCGACACCTTAAACACCTGTATCATCCGATAGTGGGAGACACCACGCATGGTGATGGCAAGCAGAACAGCTTCTTTCGCGACCATCTCAACTGCCATCGCCTGCTGCTTGCCGCCACCAGCTTAAGCTTAGTCCATCCTGAAACCGGTGAGCCCGTCACTATTCAAGCACCACTAGATGGAGCCTTTAATGGCATTATAGAAGAGTTGGATTGGAGTGAACTCCGGTCAACTATCTGAATGATTAATTCGGCCAGAAAGAATGCTTGGTTTTGGCCGAAGTATAGATTCGATTAGTGACCGAGAAGAGCCTGTTTCAGGGGCTCCTTCGGAGCGGTTTTTTATAATTAAAGCATTTTCTTTGTGAGTTCTGAGAGCCAACTGAAGGGGGCAGAGGTGAGTGTCATCTCACTTCTTCGCTCGCCCCGCCAGATCAGCCATGCGCGGGGCTGTCTGTTTTCCGCAGCATGGGCGGCCATGGTTGAACCATTGCCGTCAGCCGATCCTGTCAGGTCGATATGCAGCTGGAAGGCGGGCCGCACACCCGGCGCGCCACTACCAAAGGCAAGGTCACCGAAATCGATATGGTTTTCACTCCTATCAAGAAGTACCGGATAGCGGGCGAACCATGCGTAAAAAGCAGTGCCAGGAAGTAAGCCCCAGCCCTCAACCGTCTGCATTCTCGGCAGCTCCTGCCAGAATATATCATCCTGCCCACTCATTTCAGTTGAGATCAAGCCGTTGGCGAATTCTTCGTCAAACAGTAGGCGTGTGCCGGTGAAGCCGGGCCGCAGATTAACAGCGGCCCGGGCGAAGTGGTCGGGATAGATGGCGATCAGCTGCCAGTGGAACGGGGAGAAGGCCATCGGTAGTGCGTTGTAGCTTACTGCATCGGGCTGAGCATTGCGGGCAAGATCAATTGCCTGCTGCTGGTTGCTATAGGTGAGCCCGAGATAACTGCACATCAATACTAGGCTGACCACACCCATCTTGCGCTTGTGCTGTTTCCAGATCAGCCCCAACAGCAGTGGAATCAGCAGGCTGGCGGTGAAGAAGGGGTCGATGATGAAGAGCAGGTCGAGGCTGGCGCGCCAGTCGGAGAAGGGGGCGATGATCATCGTGCCGAAGGTGGTGATCAGGTCGAGCAGGATATGCAGCAGCAGTGCGCCACCAAGAAGCCAGGGCATGATCGGGTTCGCTTTGATGCGGCGTGATGAGAGGCTGTAGACCAGCCAGCCCCAGAGCGGAATCAGCAGGATCGAGTGGGTGAGCCCCCTATGGTGCTGAAGGTACACGGTCTCCGAGAAGAATCGCAGAATAATATCAGCATCCGGTGCCATGGTGAGCAGGATAAGGAAGAGCAGTTGCAGTGGTGGCAGGTGATGTTTCGGAATGGCGCGGGCCAGTGCTGCTCCCGAAATCGCGTGGGTTATCGGATCCATGCTGGAATGATTTGCAGTAGCTCTTGCCAGTTATTGCCGGGTGTGATCTGGCCGCCGCAAACGGCATGGGTTGCGCCGGTCACTTCGCACAAGGTGTTGGGCTGACCCATCAGTGTCTGGCGGGCCAGGATGGCAAAGCTGAGTGCCTCGACAGCCTGTGGTGGAATATCCTCCGCATCGGTGGTTGCCACCTTCGCAGGTGCAAGCTGCATCTGTAGCAGGCTCATCAGATGGCCGTTGCGTACGCCACCACCGCAGATATACCAGCTGGCAGGTTCAGACTCCATAAAACGAAGGCTTTCGCAGATTGAATCAGCGGTAAACTGGCAGGCGGTTGCCATGCGATCAGCATCGGAGAGTTCTGGCCAGTGGAGGATCAGGTCGACAACCTCCTGCCCAAACTGCTCACGTCCTGTGGACTTTGGGGGTGTGCGTTTCAGAAAGGGATGTGCCATCAGCTTCTCTAATAGTGCTTTTGACACCAGGCCGCTGGCAGCCAGCTCGCCATTGTTATCGAATCCGTTGCGCCCGTCGCTGATCTCCAGCATCAGGGCATCCATCACCATATTGCCGGGACCTGTATCAAAGCCTGTTGTGCTGCCGTTTTTACCGAGCCAGGTGACATTGCTGATGCCGCCAATATTCAACACAGCAGAATCCTTTTTCTTTTTGGCAAAGAGATGGCGATGTGAAAACGGTACCAGTGGTGCGCCTTCGCCACCGGCGGCAATATCACGACTGCGGAAATCGGAGATAGTGGTAATGCCGGTGTGTTCGGCGAGCGTGGCGGCACAGCCGATCTGGATGGTGAACGGGTAATCGGCTTTGGGTTGGTGGCGGATTGTCTGGCCATGACAGCCAATTGCAGCAACCGCTTCTGTTTTCAGCCCGGCCCCGTGAATGGCTGCCAGCACGGCTTCGGCATAGGCCTGTCCCAAGGCGCGATCCAACTCTCCCATGCGCTCGATCTCATTCAGACCGGGCGCAGCAAGGCGAAGGATTGGATCGCGCATCTTATTTGGCATCGGATATTCCGAGAAATGAATCAACGCCATGCGGCTGCCCGGCTGGTTGTCCATTCGGGCAATTGCTATGTCTATACCATCCGCGGAGGTGCCTGACATGATGCCGATGAAAAGCTGGTAATCAGGTCCCATTGAACTGCTTTTTTTCGGTCGATCTTTTTAAAATGCCTGCGCTTCGGGCATAGCAGGAGCTACTGCCTCAGGCTGTGGAGCCTCTACAGCCGGAACTTCAACTTCTACAGCCGGAGCTTCAACTTCTGCAGCCGGAGCATCGGCCTCTACGGGCGCTGCTTCGGCCGGAGCTTCGCTAGTCGCTTCAGGTGCAGCTTCCGCAGCAGGCTCTTCTGCGGGTGCGGCTTCCGATTCGCTAACAGGCGCTTCTGGTTCCACAGGCGAAGTCAGGGCGGAGAGGATCTTTTCAACCTCGGCGATGGTCGCTTTGGTCTCTTCCTTGGCCAGACCGCTAACCTCCTGAATATTAAGCAGTGCCTTCTTCAGCTGATTCTGGATCAGGTTGTCACGGTTGCTCTCAACATCCTTGCCGAGTGAAGCGACCTGGTCATTTAGTCCCTGAATGCTGCTCTCAAGGCCGCTCAGGCGAGCTTCAGCATTTGCCGGAACCGGGGTTTGACCCACAGAGACGGCGGCATACGCGGCAAGCACGATGGCAATCACCGATAGGTAGAACGATGTATGCGGGCCGCAGAGGCTGCTGGAGCTGCAGCTCTTTTGACTCTTTTCAGTTTCAACGGCCTCTGTGGTTTCTGCCACTTTCTCTTCGTTGCTTTTGTCGCTCATCTGAATCTCCTTTGTATCTATATATATAAACAGATCTGTCACACAGTGCGGCAGATATCATGCACAATGATGTTAGAATAGCACGCAACCTGCGAGTTGCCAGCCTCATATCAGTGATCTGGCGCGCAAATGACCTGTGAACCTCTGCGGTGGCGGTGGCGCTGAGAATTTGCCATGATTCGCACTCGATTTTAGAGGTGGATATGAAAATTCAGGAACAGATGGAACTGCTGAGTCGCGGCACTCTGGAGATTTTGCCGGCAGGTGCTCTTGAGGCGAAACTGAAAGAGGCCCAGAAAGAGGGCAGGCCTCTACGTGTGAAGGCGGGTTTCGATCCGACTGCCCCCGATCTGCATCTGGGCCATACCGTACTGATAGAGAAGCTGCGTCAGTTCCAGCACTGCGGTCATCAGGTGGTGTTTTTGATCGGTGATTTCACAGGCACGATTGGCGATCCGACCGGCAAGAATGAGACCCGCCCGCCCCTGACTCACGATGAGGTGCTGCTCAATGCAGAAACCTACAAGGAGCAGGTGTTCAAAATCCTCGATCCAAAACAGACCGAGGTGCGCTTCAACTCCGAGTGGCTGGGTAATCTCACTGCAGCCGATCTGATCCGCATTGCCGGCAAGGCAACCGTAGCCCGCATGCTTGAGCGGGATGATTTCGAGAAGCGCTATAAGGGTGGTCAGTCGATCGCCATTCACGAGTTTCTCTACCCGCTGGTGCAGGGCTACGATTCAGTGGCACTCGATGCCGATGTAGAGCTGGGTGGTAACGACCAGAAGTTCAACCTGTTGATGGGGCGGCAGCTGCAGGATGCATACGGCAAACCTCAGCAGGTGATTCTGACCATGCCACTGCTCGAAGGGTTGGATGGCGTTAACAAGATGTCCAAGTCGCTAAATAACTATGTTGGTGTGGCAGAGCCCGCCAAAGAGCAGTTCGGTAAACTGATGAGTGTCTCTGATGAGCTGATGTATAAATACTATGAGCTGCTCACCGATCTGAATCTAGATGAGATCAAAGCCAAGCATCCGATGGAGGCTAAGAAGAGTCTGGCTGCTCTGGTTGTTGACCGTTTCCACGGTGAAGGGGCAGGGCAGGTGGCGCGTGAAGGCTTTGAGATGCAGTTTGCCAAGAAGGAAGTGCCGGATGATGTTCCTGAAGCAACACTGACTGCTGAGGATGGGGGGGTGTGGATTATCAAGGCACTGACCCAGACAGGGCTGACCGCATCCAATGGTGAAGCGATGCGCATGGTAAAACAGAACGCACTATCTATAGATGGCGAAAAAGTCACCGACAAGGATTGCCATCTGCAATCGGGTGGCCCGTATCTGATTAAACTCGGCAAGCGCAAATTTCTCAATCTGTCTGTAGTATAAAGCGCAGGAGCTTCGCTTATCTGGAGGCCGGCTTGAAATTGGAGGGGTCAACGGTGAAGAAACAGCTGTTATTGCTGATGCTGGTCGTTACCACACTGTCCGCATGTGCAACCAATCCGGTGACAGGAAAGAGTGAACTGAGCCTGATAAGTGAGCAGCAGGAACTTGCCATTGGTGCTCAGCAGTATGGGCCAGCGCGTCAATCTCAAGGCGGCGATTATAACGTTGACCGCGAGCTGACTACTTATGTTAATGAAGTAGGCCAGCGTCTGGCTGCAGTCAGCGATCGAAAACTGCCGTATGAGTTCAAGGTCATTAATAACTCTGTTCCCAATGCATGGGCCATGCCCGGTGGGAAGATCTCGATCAATCGCGGTCTGTTAACAGAGCTCAAGAGTGAATCGGAACTGGCCGCGGTGCTTGGTCATGAGATTGTGCATGCGGCAGCCAGACATGGTGCCCGAAGTATGTCAAAAGGCATCCTGCTCCAGGCTGGTGTGGCGGGTGCGGCAATAGCCACGCAAGGAACAGGTTATGCTGATCTGGCACAAATGGGCGCAGGTATAGGGGCGCAGCTGATCACTCAGAAGTATGGGCGGGATGCTGAACGCGAATCGGATTATTACGGCATGCAGTACATGGTTCGAGCCGGCTATGACCCACAGGGCGCAGTGAACCTGCAGCGTACTTTCATCAAACTCTCTGAAGGCAGGCGTCAGGATTGGTTAAGTGGCATGTTTGCCAGCCATCCACCATCTCAGGAGCGTGTGCAGAATAATATTGCGCTACTGGCGACGTTGCCAAAAGGCGGAGAGCAGGGGGTTGCACGATTTCGTGCAAAAACTACAGGGCTGACGCGGAGTGAGCCTGCATATGATGCTTATGATAAAGGGCGTGAAGCTTTGGCTAAGGGTGATCTGGCTACGGCGAAGCGCCTGGCTGGGCGGGCGATTGCTCTCGAGCCGAAAGAGGCGCACTTCTATGGCCTGATGGGTGATGTTGAGCAGAAGAACCGTCATCTTAAAGCGGCAGTGGTACAATATAATAAAGCGGCCGGGTTGAATCCGGGCTTTTTTTATTACTACCTTCAGCGGGGCCTGGTGGGTGAGCAGTTGAATCTGACCAGCCAGGCGCGTTCTGATCTGGAGCGCAGTGTGAAACTACTTCCTACGGCGGATGCTTATAACTCACTGGGGAACCTGGCCCGTAAAGCAGGGCGCCTTGATGAGGCCAAAGGTTATTACGCCAAAGTGGCAGGCTCTCAGGGCGAGCTTGGCAAGCAGGCTTACGGCGCACTGGTAGATCTCGACCTGAATGAGAACCCAGATAAATATATAAAGGTTAAAGCCGGGTTGGATGGGCAGGGTAGAGTTGTTGTTCAGATTTCTAATCCGACACCCAGGCAAGTCGGCAATCTGGTTGTGCTTGTTCAGTATCGCAATGCAGCAGGGCAGATGCAGCAAATGCAACGTGCACTCAGGGGTAGTGTTGCTGCCGGCACTCGGCAGCTGTTTGATCTACGCCTGACAGGATCATTGGTCGAGGCGGAGCTAAATACATTGCGTATCGGTATTGCTCGCGCTGAGTTGGTACATTAACCTATCATCAGAGTGAAATCGATTCACTGTTGATGATAGATTATTGCCAGCGAAAATCGAAAAAAATCAGCATCTTCAACGTTTCAGGTATGCGTTAAAATAACCACATCACAAAGCCATTGACGCCAGCTTTTTCGCCGCTAATGTTCGCCGCCCTCCGCAAGAAGCATTGCTGAAAACGGAGGGTTTCTTACTATGAATCGGAGCAATCTGAGGAGTAGGAAGAAAGGCATTGACGGTAGCTTTTTCGCCGCTAATGTTCGCCGCCCTCGCAAGTCAGGCAACTGGTTTGAGAGGGGGATCTGAGTTACACAGCCGCAAGGTTTTGGGTGAGTCAGATAGAGGTTGACACCTCGAGCGTCGTGCTTATAGTTCGCCGCCCGCAGCC